>JASEFK010000002.1:47346-308667 GCA_030019255.1 Actinomycetota bacterium | reverse complement strand
ACCTGGGATGGGAGGAGGAAGGCTAGGTGGCTGACACAAAATCCTTGACGCTACCATTTTTTCTTACTCTATGGTATAAAACTAAGCAAGAAACTTAAAGCATAATTCTGTCAATTTAAGGATGTACCACACCCAATTTTTTGGATACCTAATTGGTCACGATAACGACGCCGATTATAGTTCATGCGCCATCTCTTCACGGTAAGCCTTCCTGGCATCAGCGGAGCTCAGGGTCCGCCTTCTCGAGGGACATTGGTGGCCTGAAAGCTTCAAGAACTCCGCAACCGTCCGCCTGAGGCTGTTCCACGAAAGCTTAGCATGGGTGATTCCCCAAGCCTTGATCTGCCTCCGGAAATGTTCCTGCAATTATAGGCGTCCATGGTCCAAGTGGAGGTGAAGCCCGCGAGTCACTTGCGCTTCCAGGGACCCGAATGCGGACAAAAGGCCTTGGGCTACCGGTTCCAGGGCAGCGAACATGCCCCCACGCTAGTTACGTGGTATCCCAAACACTCCGTGTTCAAGTGTTAAAAGGTGGGCGAATATCCATCCCCAGCCGTTATTTGTGGTGAACATTTGGGCTCCGTCTCCTTCCCACACGAGGTTCGGACCCTCGGTCACTATCCTCCCCTTGTGCTTTCGTTTTAGTCTGTGGGGAACTCGGTGCGGTGAAAGGAGGTTCGTCTCCCACATGAGGCACAGGACCCTTTCTTTGGATGCCGGTTGCCCTTAAGGAAGCACAGACGGGCCCACTCCTTGCGGTAACCCTCGCCGTGAAGGGGAAGAGGAAGAGGAAAGGTGCTTATAGCGAAAGCTGCCCAGATAGGGCGACTTTCATTATGCAAGGAATTTCAGGAAAACTAAGGATTTTTAGGGTAATATTATGGGAGTTAAGAACGAAATACGGATATGCAATTTTAGGGGTTTTTGACTATTTTGGAGATTAGTGTGTCGGGGAAAGGGATATTTAATTTTGATTACCGGCCAATGGACGTGAATTAGTGGGTTTTGGAGGTGGTGGGTTGAAAGTAAGCGTGGTCTTGCCTGTCTACAATGAGGAGGAAGCTATCGGCGAGGTCCTGGAGGAGACCATAAGCACGTTGGAAGGAACATCCTATGATTGGGAAATCATAGTAGTGGACGATGGTTCCAAAGACCGGACCGCGGAGATAGTAGCCTCCTTTCCTCAGGCAACCCTCTTGCGCCACCCTCATAATATGGGGGGAGGAAGGGCGCGCAACACGGGTATTAAAGCGGCTTCCGGCGAGGTTGTGGTCATCGCCGACGGTGATGGCACCTATCCTTTACGGGATATCCCCCGACTAGTGGAGGAGCTCAAGGATTGCGACATGGTTGTGGGTGCGAGGAAGAAAGAGGCGGGGACTCTCAAGTTCCTCCGCGTTCCCGTCAAGTTCTTGATCCGCAAGTTGGCTGAGTTCATCAGTGGCTCGAAGATCCCCGACCTTAACTCGGGGATGCGGGCAATACGCAGAGATGCCGTTTCCCCTTACCTTCGAATGCTACCGCCGGGCCATTCATGGGTAAGTACTATAACACTGGCATTTCTAAACAACGGTCACGTGGTTAAGTACGTTCCAATTGATTATTATCCTCGTAAAGGAAAGTCCACTTTTCATCCCATTCGTGACACCGGGAACTATATCATGACCATTTTTCGCACCATAACCTGGTTCAGCCCCCTCAAGGTCTTTGTACCTTTGGCGTTTCTGCTGCTGCTGACCGGTTTCGGAAAGATGATCGCCGATATCCTCCGTTACAACTGGCATCTCGCCGCTAGCACGGTGGTATTGCTGCTCGGGGGATTGCAGGTCCTTGCGCTTGGCCTTATAGCTGATATGATCGCCAAAAGAAGCGGTTTGTGACCGTTAACTTAGATCGGTAGGCGAGCCCGAAGATACTGAAGGCAAAGAGTAAGTCACTGTTCGTTTAGATTAATGCGAGTTCTTTTTCACGACGAAAAGATTGGGGGAGTATTCCGTGGGCGAAAGGGCGTTGATCACCGGGGCGGACGGGTTCGTGGGCCGGCACCTGGCCCGATATCTTATGGGGCAGGGGGTGGAGGTGCTGGGTTTGGGCCTACATCCCCCACGTGAGCCAGAGCCCTGGGAGGCCTGTTCCTACGAGGTGTGTGACGTGCTGGACCGGGAGAGGGTGTTCTCCCTGGTGAGGGAGTTCGGGCCGCGGTATGTCTTCCACCTGGCGGCGCAGAGCTCGGTGCGGCGCTCCTGGGAGAATCCCTGGTTGACCTACCGGGTGGCCCTGCAGGGTCAGGCCAACGTGTTCGACGCCGTCCTGGAGGCGGGCCTGGACCCCGTCATCCACGTGGCCTGCTCAGCCGAGGAGTACGGGATGGTAGCGGAGGAGGAACTCCCCATCTCCGAGGGCCGGCCCCTGCGGCCCGCCAACCCCTATGCCCTGAGCAAGGTGATCCAGGAACAGCACGCCCTCTTCAGCCATCGCGTCCACGGAACACGAGTGGTTATCACCCGGGCCTTCAACATCATCGGACCCGGCCAGACCAGGGAATTCGTAGCCTCCGATTTCGCCCACCAGATCGCCGAAATCGAGGCCGGCCTCAGGGAGCCGCTGATCCGGGTGGGAAACCTGGAGGCGCGGCGAGATTTCTCCGACGTGCGGGATCTGGTGGAGGCCTTCTGGATGCTGGTCAACAGGGGTCAGCCGGGGGAAGTCTATAACGTGTGCAGCGGAGAGGATCACCCCGTGCGCGAGATCCTGGACCTCCTGGTCTCCATGAGCCGGGTGCCGGTTAGGGTGGAGGTAGATCCCGGGAAGCTGCGCAAGGCGGATATCCCCGCCCTGCGGGGGGATAATCGGAAACTTCGCGAACTCACTGGGTGGGAGCCGTCCATATCCCTGGAGAGGACCCTCCGGGATCTCCTGGAGTGGTGTCGGGAGGAAGTCGGGGGGCAGAGGGCAAGAACCGGCCAAGATTCGGAGATGACCGGTTAAAAAGGGGAAAGGGAATCGTTTCCGCCGGGATTGAAACGGAGGGACTCTTTCCTTATATTGCAACGTATTGTTCGGGCAAACAGAGGGGAAGCGTGTTCCCCGTAAAGGTCGGAAGGAAGTAGGTAGGTTGCTCTTCCCCAAAGGGGAGTAGGGGCTTATGAGGCGGGTCATAGCGTCCGGAGAGCACCGCCGTGGTTATCGGGGCGGGGAATGAAAAATGGTGGAAGATCTGAATCGATTTCGAACTAGGATCGTAAAGGATGATAAGGAAAGGATAATGAGGATATAAACGGAGGTAAGACATGCAGGCGGTGATCCTGGTGGGAGGCCAAGGCACGCGTTTGAGGCCCCTGACCCTGACCACGCCCAAGCCCATGATGCCCATGATGAACCGCCCCTTCCTGGAGTTCCAGGTCAACCTCTGCCGGCGGCACGGGGTGGAGGAGATAATTCTCTCCACCGCTTACCTGCCCGAGGTCTTCCAGTCGTATTTCGGTGACGGAAGCCGTCTGGGTGTGAAGATGATCTACGTCACCGAGGAGGAACCCCTGGATACCTGCGGCGCGGTGAAGAACGTGGAAAGGTACATCCGGGGGACTTTTCTGGTCTTCAACGGGGATGTCCTCACCGACCTGGATCTCACCACCCTCGTCGCCTTCCATCGCGAGAAGGGGGGTAAAGCCACCCTCTACCTCACCCGGGTGGAGGATCCTACCGCTTACGGGCTGGTGCCCCTGGACCGCCAGGGGAGAATCATCGAGTTTTTGGAGAAGCCCAGCTGGGACCAGGTGACCACCGACCTGGTCAACGCGGGGACCTACGTGCTGGAGCCGGAGCTCCTGGAGAGGGTCCCGGCAGGGGAGCCCTATTCCTTCGAGCGCCAGCTCTTCCCCCAGCTCCTGGAGGAAGGAGTGCCCATGTACGGCTTTCCCAGCGACGCCTACTGGATGGACATCGGGACCCCGGCCAAGTACCTGCAGGCCCATTACGACATCCTGCGCCGGCGCGTGCCCTTCGAGTTCGAGGGGGAGAGCATCAAGCCCTCGGTGTGGGTGGGGGAGGGGACGGAGATCCACCCTGAGGCCTCGGTTTTCGGGCCCACGGTGATCGGCCCCGGCTGCCGCATCGGGGCCCACGCCACGGTTTCCAGTCACTGTGTCCTGGGGCCCGGGTGCCGCATAGGGGAGGGCTGCCACCTGGAAGGGGCGGTCCTCCACGAGGGCTGCGAGGTGGGGGCAGGCAGTATATTGCGAAGCTGCGTGCTTTCCCGCGGGGTGAGGCTGGGGGAACGGGTCCATGTGTCCGACCGCGCCGTCCTGGGGGAGGGGGTCAGGGTGGGTCCGGACAACGACCTGCGCTGCGGTATCCGGGTATGGCCGGGGGCGGACATCCCCCCTGAAACCTTGAAGTTTTAAAAATGTTTGGGGTAAAGCCCCGTTTCCGTCCATAGATAGATCTAAGGTCAAATCCTGTTCATGCACGGGGCGTTTTGTGGGAAGGATTAGCGGGCGGCGCCTCTATCGGAGGCGGGACCTTTGGCCGGGCCGGTGGCCTGGACCCGTGAGGTCCATGTACTGATCGGCGCCGTTAGCCCGCGGCTGGGTCTCGGTGCCGTCCCTTCCGGTGCCCGGGAGGGGTTGCCCGCCGGACGGTTGCCTTATAATAGGGCAGGTTCGAGTGGAGAACGGGTACCTCTACATCAAAGCAACGTCGAGGAGGAGCCCGGGAATAGATCGAAGGCCCGAACCATGAAGGAGAGAAGACGACCGGCGTAGTAGAGACGTGAAGAAGGAGGAACTACCTTGCGCATCCTGATCACGGGAATCACCGGTTTCGTGGGCAGTCACCTGGCGGAGTACGCCCTCTCCCGCGGGGACGTGGAGGTCTTCGGCACTGTACGCTGGAGATCGCGCATGGAGAACATCGAGGGGATAGTGGACCAGGTCAACCTGGTGGACTGTGATCTCCGCGACGCGGCGGCGGTCCGCAAGACCCTGGAGGAGGTAAAGCCGGAGTACATATTCCACTTAGCGGCCCAGAGCTTCGTGCCCACCTCCTGGAAAGCACCGGCGGAGACGCTGATCACTAACATCATCTCCGAGCTCAACCTCCTCGAGGCCATGCGGGACCTGGAGCTTGACGCCCGCATCCAGGTGGCCGGCTCCAGCGAGGAATACGGGCTGGTCTTCGAGGACGAGACGCCCATCACCGAGGAGAACCCCCTGCGGCCCCTCTCCCCCTACGCGGTGAGCAAGGTGGCCCAGGACATGCTGGCCTACCAGTACCACCGGAGCTACGGCCTTTACACCGTGCGAACGCGGGCCTTCAACCACGAGGGGCCGCGGCGGGGACACGTCTTCGTGACCAGCAACTTCGCCAGGCAGATCGCGGAGATCGAGAAGGGGAAGAAGGAGCCGGTCATCGAGGTGGGGAACCTCAACGCCCGGCGCGACTTCACCGACGTCCGGGACATGGTGAAGGCCTACTGGCTGGCCCTGGAGAAGGGGGAGCCGGGCGAGGTGTACAACATCGGTTCGGGCCGGGCGGTGACCATCCGGGAGATGCTGGACATCCTCCTCTCCTTCACCGACCGGGAGATAGAGGTCCGCCCGGTGCCGGAGCGCATGCGCCCCTCCGACGTGGAGCTCCTGGTCTGCGACTGCAGCAAGTTCCGGAAGCTCACGGGTTGGAAACCGGAGATACCCTTGGAGAAAACCCTCGAGGACACCCTGAACTACTGGCGGGAAAGGGTGTGAAGGCGGAAGAAGCCCGGGCAGAAGGCCGCGGGCGGCCGGTGGGGAGGAGGGGGACGCGGGCAAGAAGGATGCCGGGCGCGTGGCCCGGCCGGGAAAAGGAGCGGAGATGGATTACCATATCGCGGATATCGGCCTGGCCGAGGAGGGCAAGCTGAGGATCGAGTGGGCGGAGCGGGACATGCCCGTCCTCCGCCTCATTCGTGAGCGCTTCGAGCGCGAAAAACCACTGGCGGGGATGCGGGTGGGGGCCTGCCTTCACGTGACTACGGAGACGGCCAACCTGATGCTCACTCTGAGGGCGGGAGGCGCGGAAGTGGCACTTTGTGCTTCCAATCCCCTTTCCACTCAGGACGACGTGGCCGCCTCCCTGGTCAAGCACCACGGCATCCCGGTTTTCGCCATCCGGGGGGAGGACAAGGAGACCTACTACTCTCACATCAACGCTGTTCTGGATACCAGGCCCCACGTGACCATGGACGATGGGGCGGATCTCATCTCCACCCTCCACGCGGAAAGAAAGGAACAAGCCGAAGAAGTCTGGGCCGGGGCGGAGGAGACCACCACCGGGGTCATCCGCCTGCGGGCCATGGCCGAGGCGGGGGTGCTCCTCTACCCGGTGATCGCGGTGAACAACGCCATGACCAAGCACCTCTTTGACAACCGCTTCGGCACTGGGCAGTCCACCCTGGACGGGGTCCTGCGGGCCACCAACATCCTCCTGGCGGGAAGGAGGGTGGCCGTCTTCGGGTACGGGATGTGCGGTCGGGGGGTGGCCTCCCGCGCCCGGGGCATGGGAGCCCTGGTCACCGTGGTGGAGACCGACCCCCTGCGGGCCCTGGAGGCGGTGATGGAGGGCTTCCAGGTGACCACCTCCCTCCAGGCCGCCTCCACCTGCGACCTCTTCATCACCGTGACCGGGGACATCCACGTGCTGCGCCGGGAGCACTTCCAAGTGATGAAGGACGGGGCCATCCTGGCCAACTCCGGCCATTTCAACGTGGAGATCGATATCCCCGCCCTGGAGGAGATGGCCGCCTCCCGCCGCCGGGTGCGGGAGAACGTGGAGGAGTTCCGCCTCTCGGACGGGAGGCGCCTTTACCTGCTGGCCGACGGCCGGCTGGTGAACCTGGCGGCCGCGGAGGGGCATCCCGCCTCGGTCATGGACATGTCCTTCGCCAACCAGGCCCTGTGCGTGGAGTACGTAAAGGGGGCCCATGCCACCCTGGACAGGGTGGTATACGATGTCCCGGAGGAGCTGGACCGGGAGATAGCCCGCCTCAAGTTGGCCTCCATGGGCATCGAGATCGACTCCCTCACGCCGGAGCAGGAGGAATACCTGTCCTCCTGGGAAATGGGGACCTGAGGAATCTCTGTAAATGTAAGCGGGGATGATCGAGTCCGAAGCCATGGCGGACGGTCGCTCCGCATGCCCGTTTCCCTGTGTTTGAGAGGTACGCCGTCCCTCCTCGGCCGGGGCACGGTCAGCGGGGGCACGAAGGAACGGGGTGTGGCATGGCCGAAGGGAGAGAATTCCGTGCGGTGGACTGGAAGGGCGGAGAGGTGGTCCTTATGGACCAGGCCCGACTCCCCGCCGAGGAGGTCTACCTGCATCTCGCCGACTGGCGCGAGGTGGTGGAGGCCATCCGCGCCATGCGCGTGCGGGGAGCCCCAGCCATAGGCATCGCCGCCGCCTACGGCGTGGTCTTGGCGGCTAAGGAGGGTGGCCGGGCAGAGGTGGAGAGGGCCTGCGATGCCCTGGCCCGCGCCCGCCCCACGGCGGTCAACCTCCCCTGGGCGGTGAGGCGCATGCGCGAGGTGGCGGGCAGGTCCTCCCCAGAATCGTTATTTGAGGACCTCCTTGCCGAGGCCCACCGCCTGGCCCGGGAGCAGGACGCCGCCGACAGGGCCATCGGCAGGCTGGGCGCGGAACTTCTTCCCGAGGGCTGCCGGGTGCTCACCCACTGCAACGCCGGAGGCCTGGCCACCTATTCTTTCGGCACCGCCCTGGGGGTGATCAAGGAGGGCTTCCGGAGGGGCAAGGTAAACTTCGTGTGGGTGGACGAGACGCGGCCGCTCCTGCAGGGGGCGCGACTCACCGCCTGGGAGCTGCAGCGGGAGGGGGTGGACATGGCGGTGATCTGCGATAACATGGCCGGTCATCTCATAGCCCGGGGGGAGGTGGACGTGGTGATAACCGGCGCGGACCGCATCGCCGCCAACGGGGACACGGCCAACAAGATCGGCACCTACACCCTGGCCGTCCTGGCTCGGCACCACGGACTGCCCTTCTACGTCGCCGCGCCCCTCTCCACCCTCGACTTGAGTATCGCGGACGGATCCGCCATCCCCATAGAGGAGAGGGATGCCTCGGAGGTCACCGACTGGGGAGGTCGGAGGACGGTCCCGGAGGGGGTGAGGGCGCGCAACTTCTCCTTCGACGTCACCCCCGCGGAGCTCATCACGGCCATCATCACCGAACGGGGAGTGGTCCGGGCTCCCTACGGTGAGAGTCTCCTCCGGCTCCTCGGGAGCCAGGGGCCCTGAACACCGGCGGGCAAGGGTGAATAGGGTGCCCGGGAGCGGGGGCATACGGGTGGGTACCTGCCTGCCGGGGAGTTGCCAGGGAATCCGGCCAGGCGGTTTTAGAAAAAGGATTTGCGCACCACGAGGATGAAAGGTTCTCATGGGAGGTCTTCTTGCTCCGCGAGGAAAAGCGGTTTCGTACGAGGCACAGTGTCGCCCGCGAATACAAAGCAGGCCAGCGGAGGATCGGGCGGAAGCGCTCAAGGTCCCATGGCTGATGGGCGTGGTAAGGGTTGCCGGGTCCGGGTGAATCTCACGCGGAATCCGGAGGCCAAGGGTGGGTCTTACGCCCGGGACCCGGAAGGGCCTGCATGTGGAAAGTCATTTTCCCCATCGTGTTTCCCGGTGGGTTAGGATGGAGGGTAGGGGTCTCGACGATACCTTCAAGGGAAGGAAAGGGGACGGAGGGCCGTCCTTCTGGAGGGAAAGGCCTGAGGGATGAAGGCGATGATACTGGCCGCGGGGCTGGGCACCCGACTGCGGCCACTCACCGAGGAGATCTCCAAGCCCATGGTGCCCATCGTGAACCGTCCGGTCATGGAGCACATCGTGGAGCTCCTGGCCAGCCATGGCTTCCGGGATATATACGTCAACCTCCATTACCACCCCCAGGTGATCACCGAGTATTTCGGCGACGGCGCGAAGTGGGGGGTTTCCATCACCTATTCCTACGAGCCGGAGCTCATGGGCACCGCCGGCGGGGTCAAAAAACTACAGGCGGAGCTGGGGGGAGACACTTTCCTGGTCATCAGCGGGGACGCCCTGACCGACCTGGACCTCACCTCCCTCACCGCCTTTCACCGGGAGCGGGGGGCCACGGCCACCATGGTGGTCACCCCCGTGGAGGATCCCTCCAAGTACGGGGTGGTGCTCCTGGACGACGCGGACCGCGTGGTGGGGTTCCAGGAAAAGCCCTCGCGGGAGGAGGCCAGGAGTCACCTGGCCAACAGTGGGATCTACGTCTTCGAGCCCGAGGTGCTGGACATGATCCCGGAGGGGGAGTTCTACGACTTCGGGTCCCAACTCTTCCCCCGTTTCCTCGAGGAGGGGGTGGCCTTCTACGGGTACCGGCATTCCGATTACTGGAACGACGTGGGAAGCATCGAGGAGTACAAGGCCGGCAACTTCGACGCCCTCACCGGCAAGGTGAAGGTGCGCATCCCCGGGGTGCGCATCGGGGAGGACGTCTGGATAGGGAAGGAGACGGTCATCGAGGACGGTGTGGTGATGGTGGGGCCCATCTGCATCGGGGCCCATTGCCTGGTGAAGAAGGGAGCCCGCCTTTTCGGCCCCCTGATCATCGGCGACCGCACGGTCATCGACGAGGGGGCCATCCTCTACCGGGGCATCAAGTGGGGCAACGGGTACGTGGGCCGGCAAGCCCACCTCATGGACACCATCGTGGGGTGGGAGGCGGAGATCGGAGACCGAGCCGCCCTGCTCTCGGACACGGTCATCGGCCACCGCGCGGTGATCGGGGAGGGCAGCATCATCCACCCCGGAGTGAGCATCGTCCCCGGTACCTTCGTGGACAAGAACCTCCACTTCCGAGGGGAACCCTCCCCCGAGGATTGAATTAACGGAGAGCCCGCCCATCCCCAGACCTGAATCGGAAGACAGCATCCACCCCCTGACGCCTGCGCGAAAGGAATCACCGCCTTAGGGGTGCCCCCGGATGTTTACGGGACGGAGAGAAAAATATCCATGTCGCCCCATCCTCACTCGAGTTAGCAGAGCTCGTTCCTGTACTCGACGCATTCCTTAGGTCCCCTGGGACGAATATCGCGGCCTGGAGGGGATGATAGAGATTACCTTCCCGGGAAAGGGGTCGTCGAGACGTCCTTAATTGAGCTCGTGAAACGGGACCTTGAAGGCCCCGCACCCAATCATGTTCCTCGGCCGCGGCGGAAGTCCGGTTACCGGCCAGAAGGCTTCCTTTCCTTTGGCCTTGAGCAACCAACATCTTGACAAAGTATCTTAACTTATATATCATTTATATCATGATTAACCATGGGACGCTGGCCGAGCTGCTCTTTCCCACCCGCTGCGCCGCCTGCGACGGGTACGCCGGGCAGCTGCTGTGCCCAGCCTGCAATGCGCGCCTCCCCTACATAAGGGATCCGGTATGCCGAAGGTGCGGAAAACCGGCCCTCTATGAGGTGGAGGAATGCGAGCAGTGCCGGGGGAGGGTCCGGAAGCTGGACCTCTGCCGAGCGCTGGCGCTATATGAGGACCCCCTGCGCGCCGTCATCCACCGCATGAAATACGGCGGGGTTTGGAGGCTGGCCAGGCCGCTGGGGTTCATGGCCGCCACCTCCCTGGCCCCCTATCTGGGCGAGGGTACTCTCTGCGTCACCCATGTGCCCATGCATCCGCGCCGCAGGAGGTCCAGGGGTTACGACCACGCTGAGCTGCTGGCCCGGGCGGTTGCGGAGGCCCTGGGGCTTTCCCACCGGGCGCTGCTGGTGCGGACCAGGCATTCTCCTACCCAGGCCTCCTCCGACCTCTCCCGGCGGCGGGAAAACGTGCGGGGTGCCTTTCGCGTGGCGGAGGGGTCACGCCCTCCCCGCGAGGTGGTGCTGGTGGACGACGTGATGACCACCGGCTACACCCTCTCCGAATGCGCCGCGGCGCTCAAGAGGGCGGGCGCCAGGACCGTCCTGGCCTGCGTGGTGGCCCGGGACGTGGTGGGACGAGGAACGGGAGAAAAAGGCTCTGCCCTATTTTCCGTTAAAAATGCCGTTCCACGCTGCCGATAACTTGTCTGAAGGCCAACAAGGAGGGAACGAAGATGCAGATATCCGACCGCGAGATAAGGAATTCCCTCCCTCTTCTCTCTGGAGCCGCTTACGGCGAGGGCACGAGGGCTTACCCGGACCCGGACACCACTAAGCTCTTGCTCGCCCTGATCCAGAACCTCCCCGAGGTCCGCAGCGAAAAGGTCGATGCCCTGAAGCAGGCCATCCGGGAAGCGCGTTATCAGGTGCCCAGCGAGGATGTTGCCTGGAAACTTCTGGGCCGCCTCATAGCCGACAATCTCCACTGAGAGGACCCGCGCCGGCGTTGAATGCTTAGAGGGCGCGGGCGTCCGGCTGAGAAACCCCGAGACCTCCCATGCTTTATAATATAGGCGGAAGGCTTCGACCCGGGTCTGTGGTTGAAAGTCGATGCCAGCCGCAGGCGAAACGACCCACGTAAGCCAACTCTTGGTTGGTGAGCATGGTGCGGCTTAGGGGTAAGTCCTGCCCGGCCGTAGAGCCGGAGAAGCGTAGTAGTGGCGGGCGAGGAGACGTTCCCGCGGGGTATTCCCGCCCGCTGCGAGCCGCTCAGCAGGCGAGTGTGGGGGCAAAGACCAGGTCAGCCGGGCTTCGAAGCCTTCCTCCTTAAAGGCGTTCTCGGAGCACGCGGTGCGGGGTCGGGAGGCGCCGTCCCCGGCAGGAAACGGCGCGAGCCGTGGGCATCCGGCTCCGGGTTTGGCAGGGATTACATCATATGCTAACCTTATGCGCGTCGCTTGTAGGGACCCCTCCAGGGAGGGGGCCCGGGAGCGGAAGGCGATCACGTCGCAGGCCCATACCCTGACCTATGGTATGGGCTTTTTACGCAAGGAGGAAGGGAGAAGAGGACATGCAGATCATCGTCAAGGGGAAGAACCTGGAGGTAACCGACGCCCTGCGCGATTACGCCATGGAGAAGGTGGGGCGGGTCGGGAAGTACTTGGACCGCATCATCAAGACGGAGATAGAACTGAGCGTGGAGAAGAACCCCAAGATCCAGGAGAACCAGGTGGTGGAGGTGACCATCTTCTCCAGCGGACCGGTGATACGGGCCAAGGAATCGGCCCCGGACATGTACCAGGCCATCGACCTGGTCTGCGCCAAGCTGGAACGCCAGGCCCGCAAGGTTAAGAGGAAGCTCATCGACCGTCACCATCACGCTCGGAACCCCTTCAAGGAGCCGGCCCTCCTACCTGAGGAGGAAGAGGAGGAAAAGGAGCCGGTGATCGTGAAGACCAAGAGCTTTCCCCTCAAGCCCATGACCCCCGAGGAGGCCTGCCTGCAGATGGAACTGGTAGGGCACGATTTCTTCGTCTTTATCAACTCGGAGACGGAGGAAACCAACGTCGTCTATAGAAGAAGAGACGGGAACTACGGTTTGATCGAGCCGGGAGGATGATGCCGTGAGGCGTTTTATGGACATCCTGCGCCAGCTCCTGGACTACGTGGTGCGCAGGGGCGCATCCATGCGCCTGTGAGCCTCGGGCGGCGTGCAAGGATGTGGGCGGCTCCGGGAAGGACCTCGGGCGGCGCTTCGGCGGCCGGTTTTCCTTCCCGGCGGCGAAGCCGGTAGCCGGTTTCCTGGGATGAAGATCCGGAGGGATAAAGGTGACGGATACGGACATGGGAGCGCCTGATAGGGCGGGGAAACGGTACGCGCCGGGGGCGGAGGGAAGAGACCCTTCCCGAAAGGGGGGCGGAGCGCGTGGCGGCGCCCTCGCCCTGGCCGCCGTGATGGGCTGGCTGGCCGCCCTGGGGGTCATCCTCTTTCTGGCGCTGGCCGGTGACCAGCCGGTGCTCTGGTTCTCGGTGTTGCTCCTGGGGGCCTCGGTGGTCCTCTGCGAGAGCATGGGGGAGAGGATGTCCCAGGGCGGGAGGTCCACCTATGGGATCATCGTCCTCTTCGCCGCCATGGCCGCCCTGAACACGCCCTCGGCGATGATCGTGGCCCTCTGCGGGGGGTTCAGGCTGGGACGCGGGGAGAAGGGTGCTTCCCCGCAGGCGGCGCTCTTCAACGGGGCTATGTATTCGCTGGCCCTGTGGGCGGCATCGGCGACCTATCACGCCCTGGGAGGCTCTTCCCGGACCTTCACCTTAGCCGCGGGGCTGAAGTCCATCCTTCCCGCCCTGGCCGCCGCCGCCGTCTTCTGGGCCCTGAACACCGGCGGGATGGCCCTCGCTTTGCGCCTCAAGAGTGACGTGGAACCGGCGCGCTTCCTCAGGACCGACGCCCTGAGGCTTTTCCCCAACCAGCTCATCTACGGGCTGGTGGGCCTGAGCGTGGGCATCATCTACGCCCAGAACGCCTTTCACGTGCTGCAGGACGTGGAGGGAAGAGCCATCCTGGACGCCGCGGGGAGGCCCCTGGTGGTGGGCTCCACGGCGGAGTACCTGCGCGGGCTCTTCGCTGTGCTTTCCTTCACCGCCCTTCTGGGAACCGCCTGGTACTTCAGCGGCAAGAATATAGAGCTCCTCGAGTCCTACGACCGCAGCCTGGAGACCCTGGTCACCTACCTGGAGCGCCGGGAGCCCTACCTGGACGGCCACGCGGTACGGGTGGCGGAGTACGCGGTCATGACCGCACGGAGGATGAGGCTCCCCTTCTACGAGGTGAGCCGCCTCCGTCATGCCGCCCTGCTGCACGACCTGGGAAGGGCGGCGGTACCTCTCCGCGTCCTTCTTCGCGAGGGTCGTCTGGACGAGGAGGAGTTCGAGGAGGTCAAGAAGCATCCCCTGGAGGGGAGCTCTCGGCTGGAGGAGGTACCCTACCTCTCGGACATGGCCGACGCCGTGAGGCACCACCACGAGTACTACGACGGGGGCGGTTACGTTGACCACCTGGCCCGGGACACTATCCCCCTGGGGGCGCGCATCATCGCCGTGGCCGACGCCTACGATGCCATGACCCATCCCCGCCCCTTCCGGGAGGCCAAGGGGCACGAGAGGGCGGCGGCGGAACTCCGCCAGAACAGCGGCTTGCAGTTCGATCCCCAGGTGGTGGAACATTTCCTGGCCGCCCTCGAGGAGGCCGGCATGGCCGGGGTCCTGCCCGTGGAGAGGGCGGCCTCCCGGGAGGAAACACTGGCGGAGGCGCCCGAGGAGGGACCCGCGGAGAGGGTGACCGCCCCGGCGGAACGCGGGGCCCGCGCCTGGAGGGGAAGGAGGGCGCGCCACCGCGAGGAGAGGCTGAGGGAACGCAGGGAGGCCAGGGAACGCCTGGAGAGGGAGGCCCTGCGGGCGCTGGAGGAAGAGGGGACCGGAGACAGGGAAGGGTCAGCCGGGAAGGAATACCCCGGCACGGGCGCCGGTCTGGAGGATAAGGCCTCCGAAATCCCCGGAATCCCCGGGGAGGAAGGTTCGAGAACCCCGGGGGAGGGGGAGGAAGGGGGTGGGCATTGATGAGCGAGGACCGCTCCAGGGCCCTGAGATTCCTCTCGGTGGTCGCCTTCCTGGCGGTCCTGGGAGTGTGCGCCGCCTTGGTCAAGTGGGGCGATCTCGACCCCGTACGCACCATCGGGCTCATCGCCTTCCTGGCCTTCCTGGAGACCTGGAGGGTACAGTTCCCCTGGGGCAGGCCGCTCCGGCTGGGCATGGCCGTGCTGTTATGCGTGCTGGCCATAAGGCCCCTTCCGGAGGCGGTGTGGGTCTTCCTGATAGGCAGTCTCCTGGGGCGCATCTTCTACCGTGCCCAGCGCTCCGAGGAGGGGGACTTCCTGCACATCGTGCAGCGGACCTATATCGTGGCCCTCTCCGGGTTGGTCTACCGGGCGCTGATATTTGTGGGATGGGATTTCTCGTGGAACGCTTACCCCCCGCTTTACAACCTCGACCCCACACCTGAGAAGGTCTATTTCACCTATTACAACCCTGCGGTGATGCACCGGGCGCTGGTCTTCCCGGTGGCCTTCCTGGTCATGGCCCTGGTCTTCTACCTGGGTGAGATGCTGACCTCCTCGGTGGAGATGGCCGTGGCCGGACGGGGCAACTGGCGCACCATCCTTCCCCAACACGCGCGCCAGACCTTCCCCGTTTACCTGGCCATAGCCGGAGCGGGGGCGCTCATGGCCCTCTATTTTCCCCGCATCCCTTGGTTCAACTTTCTGATCTTCTTCATCCCCCTGCTGCTGGTACGTGCGGAGTCCAACCGGGACAAGGAGCTGGACGACCGCTACTACTCGACCCTGCTGGTCATCGGGGATGCCTTCGACCTGGCCAGGGGCATGCCCGGCCATTCCGGCCGGGTGAGTAACCTGGCCGCGGAGGTAGCGCGGGAGATGGGGCTTTCCGCCGGAGAGGTACGGGACATCCGCTACGCCGCCGCCCTTCACGACATCGGGCGCATCGAGGCGGGGGCCGAGGTGGAGGAAGAACACGCGGAGCGAGGGGCCCAGGTCCTGGAGAAGGTGCCCCGGCTGGCCCCCATAGCCCGCATCGTGCGCCACCACCATCCCTCTCCCGAGGAGGAGGGAGGAGCGCGCCTGCCCATGGGCGCCAGGATCATCGCTGCGGCCACGGACTACGATTTACTGACCAGCCGGGCCAGGAACCGGCTGTCCAGGGCCGAGGCCCTGGAGGAGATGGGCATGGAGAGGGGGCGCAAGTACGATTCCATGGTCCTGCGCACCATGGCCCAGGTGCTGGAGGCGCAGGAGCGGGCCAGGCGACGCCCGGAGAGGGAGATAAGGCAGCGGGCCAAGGTGCTCGAGGAGGAGGAGCTCCGGGAGAGCCTGGAGGAGATCTTCCGGGAGGAAGAGCGGGAGTGAAAGCCCGCTGTCCGGAAGGCTCGGGCGGACGGAAGGGGTGTCCGGGCCGGGCCCGCAGCCGTCACGCCGTTTCACCCGCCTTGCGACCCTCCGCATAACAGGACGGCTTTAACGAGAGCAGCTTTTGGGGAGGGGACGGGCTTGCCCTCCCGCGAGTGCGCCTGGGGGTGAGCGGCGGGAACCCGTGGTGCCGGACGAGTGTAGAATAGGTTAGAGGATGTCGCGGTAAGTCTCGAAGGAAGGATGAGGTCGCCGGAGGGCGGACAGGGCTTACGCGGTACGAGCGCGAGGAGACGGCAGGGGACCTCGAAGGAGGAGCGGAGAATGCTCAAGGCGCTGGGCAAGGTGCTGCGCATGGGGGAACGCCGCCGGCTGGAGCAGCTGGAGGAGACGGTTCGCCTGGTTAACGCGCTGGAGCCCGAGGTGCAGCGTTTGAGCGACGAGGAGCTGCGGGCCAAAACGGGGGAGTTCAAGTCCCGCCTGGAACGGGGTGAATCCCTCGACGACCTGCTCCCCGAGGCTTTCGCCGTGGTTCGCGAGGCGGCGGTGCGCACCCTGGGCCAGCGCCACTTCGACGTGCAGATAATGGGCGGCATTGTCCTCCACCAGGGGAAGATCGCCGAGATGAAGACCGGTGAAGGGAAGACGCTGGTGGCCACCCTCCCCGTGTACCTCAACGCCCTGGAGGGCAAGGGCGTGCACGTGGTCACGGTCAACGATTACCTGGCGCGGCGGGACAGCGAGTGGATGGGGGTCATCTACCGCTTCCTGGGGCTCACCGTGGGGCTCATCCAGGCCCAGATGCCCAAGGAGCAGCGGCGGAAGGCCTACGCCGCGGACGTGACCTACGGCACCAACAACGAGTTCGGGTTCGATTACCTCCGGGACAACCTGGAGGTGACCCTGGAGGGGATGGTACAGCGCGGGCATCACTACGCCATCGTGGACGAGGTGGACTCCATCCTCATCGACGAGGCCCGCACCCCCCTGATCATCTCCGGGGCGGCGGAAGAGTCGGCGCGCCTCTACCGCCAGTTCGCTTCCATAGCCCCCCGCCTGAAGCTGGGCGTGGACTACGAGGTGGAAGAGAAGACGCGCACCGTATCCGTGACCGACGAGGGGATCCGCAAGGTGGAGGCCATGCTGGGGGTGGAAAACCTCTACGACCATATCAACACCCCCCTGGTGCACCACCTGCAGAACGCCCTCAAGGCCAAGGAGCTCTACCGCCGGGACGTGGACTACGTGGTCACCGACGGCCAGGTGGTTATCGTGGACGAGTTCACCGGGAGGCTCATGCCCGGGCGGCGCTGGAGCGACGGCCTACACCAAGCCATCGAGGCCAAGGAGGGGCTGCGGGTGAGGCAGGAGAACCAGACCCTGGCCACCATCACTTTGCAGAACTACTTCCGCATGTACGAGAAGCTGGCGGGCATGACCGGGACGGCGGCCACCGAGGCGGCGGAGTTCGAAGAGATCTACGGGCTGGAGGTGGTGGTCATACCCACCAACCTCCCCATGATCCGGGAGGACAAAAACGACGTCATCTACAAGACGGAGGAGGCCAAGTTCCGCGCCGTGGTGGAGGACATCGCCTCCTGCTACGAGAGGGGACAGCCGGTCCTGGTGGGGACCATCTCCATCGAGAAGTCGGAGCGCCTCTCGGCCATGCTCCGCAAGCGGGGCATCCCCCACCAAGTCCTGAACGCCAAGCACCACGCCCGGGAAGCGGAGATCGTGGCCCAGGCCGGCCGACTCAAGACGGTGACCATCGCCACCAACATGGCCGGTCGGGGAACGGACATCATGCTGGGCGGGAACCCCCGCATGCTGGCCCAGAAGGAGCTCCTGGGGCGGGTGGAGATGGACGAGGAGGCCTGGAGGAGGACGCTGGAGGAGGAGGGCATCCCCTGGGAGGAGTGGGAGCGCAAGCTGGCCGAGGTCACCGCACGCTGCGAGGAGGAGAAGAGGAAGGTCATCGAGCTGGGCGGGCTCTACGTCCTGGGCACGGAGAGGCACGAGGCACGGCGCATCGATAACCAGCTCCGGGGCCGTTCCGGACGCCAGGGCGACCCGGGCGTCTCCCGCTTCTACCTCTCCCTGGAGGACGACCTCATGCGCGTCTTCGCCTCCAACACCGTGGCCTCCCTCATGGATCGGCTCCGCCTCCCGGAGGACATGCCCATCGAGAACAAGATGGTCACCCGGGCCATCGAGACGGCGCAGAAGAACGTGGAGGCCAACCACTTCGAGATGCGCAAGAACCTCCTGAAATACGACGATGTCATGAACACCCAGCGGGAGGTGATCTACGGGGAGCGGAGGCGCATCCTGGAGGGGGAGGACATCCATTCCCGCGTCAGGGAGATGATCGAGGAGGTCGTTGACGCCGCCGTCGCCGGGCACATCGACGCCGATGCCCACCCCGAGGAGTGGGACCTGGAGGGCCTCTTCCGTTACCTGAGGACCATTTACCCCGTGACCTTCGAGCCCTCCCAGATCGACCTGGACAACGTCACCCCTGAGGCCCTGAGGGAGGCCCTGGTGGAGGACGCCCTGGAGGTCTACGAGGAGCGGGAGAAGGAGTTCGCCGAGCAGGGGCGGGACATCCGGGAACTGGAACGACTGGTCATGCTGCGGGTCATCGACAACCGCTGGCGGGACCACCTCTACGACATGGACCATCTTCGGGACAGCGTGGGGCTGCGTTCCTTCGCCGGTCGGGACCCCCTGGTGGAGTACCAGAACGAGGCCTTCCGCACCTTTCAGGAGCTGATCTTCAACATCCAGGAGGAGTTCCTCCGTTACATGTTCCACGTCCGCCTGGTCAAGGCGGAGGAAAGGCCCTCCCTACGCGTGGTAGAGGGGGAGGGCGGAAAGCAGAGGAAAAAGGCCGAGCCGGTGCGTTCCCAGAAGGTGGGAAGGAACGCCCCCTGTCCTTGCGGCAGCGGGAAGAAGTACAAGCACTGCTGCGGAAGGAGTGCCTGAAAGGACCCCTTGCGTCACAAAATCTGAATATCCCGTTCCTGTGATATCCTTTTGCCGCTACCGTTCCACGGCTTGAATTCGATGGCGGAACCCGGAGGGAAAGATGGGAGAGGTTGCAGAGAGGCTGGAGAAGATAAAGGAGTATCTTTGACATCGAGGGCAAGAGGGCGCGCCTCTCCGAGCTGGAGAAGGAAGTAGCCCGACCCGACTTGTGGGACGACCAGGAGAAGGCCCGCCGCCTCCTGGCCGAGCTCTCCACGCTGAAGGACGTGGTGGAGCTCTGGGAGCGGCTGTGGTCGGAGGCCGGCGACCTGGAGGAGCTGGCCGTGCTGGCCAGGGAGGAGGAGGACTCCAGCCTGGCCGAGGAGGTGGAGCGGGGATTGGAGCGCCTGAGGCGGGAGATCGACCGCCTGGAGGAGGAGAGCCTCCTTTCGGGCGAGTTCGACTCCCACGACGCCATAGTGAGCGTCCATCCCGGTGCGGGTGGCCTGGAATCCCAGGACTGGGCGGAGATGCTCCTGCGCATGTACCTGCGCTGGGCGGAGAGCCGGGGCTTCAAAGTGGACCTCAACGACGTCCAGCCCGGGGAGGGCGGGGGCATCAAGAGCGCCACTTTCACCGTGCACGGGCGCAACGCCTACGGGCTGTTGCTCCCCGAGAAGGGGGTCCACCGCCTGGTGCGTATCTCCCCCTTCGATGCCTCCCGCCGGCGCCACACCTCCTTCGCTTCCCTGGACGTCATCCCCATGCTGGCCGAGGAAGAGAGGGTGGAGATAGACCCCAAGGACCTCCGCGTGGAGACCTACCGTTCCAGCGGGGCGGGTGGCCAGCACGTCAACGTAACCGACTCGGCGGTGCGCATCACCCACCTGCCCACGGGCATCGTGGTATCCTGCCAGAACGAGCGCTCCCAGATCCAGAACCGCGCCACGGCCATGCGCATCCTGGAGGCCCGCCTCTTCGAGCTGGCCCGACAGGAGAGGGAGAAGGAGATCGAGAAGCTGCGCGGGGAGAGGAAGGACATCGGTTTCGGCAGCCAGATACGCTCCTACGTCCTGCACCCCTACCGGATGGTGAAGGACCACCGCACGGGCATGGAGACGGGCAACGTGGACGCCGTGCTGGACGGGGAGCTGGACGGGTTCATCGATGCCTACCTGCGCTGGAAGGCGGCGAAAGGGGTCAGGTCTTGATTTTTACAAGGTGGAATGACGGTGGAGCAAAAGACGGACTGCGAAGAAGGTGAAAAGATGGTTTACATAGGCAAGGATGCCGGGGCCGGCAAAAATCAAGACCTGACCCCCAAGGTCGACCTGCACGTGCACACGGTGTCCAGTGGGCATGCCTACTCCACGGTGGAGGAGTGCGCCCGCTGGGCGGCGGGCAAGGGCTTGCAGGCCATAGCCGTCACCGACCACGGACCGGCCGTGCCGGGTTCAGGCAATATTTACCATTTCTGGAACCTCAAGGTGATCCCGCGGCGGCTCCACGGCGTGGTCATCCTGCGCTCCGTGGAGGCCAATATCCTGGACACGAGGGGGACCCTGGACCTTCCCGACAAGGTGCTGGCCGCCCTGGACGTGGTCCACGCCGGCCTGCATCCCTACACCGGGTACCAGGGGGAGGGCGTGGAGGAGAACACCGCCGCTCTTTTGGCCGCCATCCGCCATCCCCTGGTGGACATCATCGTCCATCCTGACAATCCTGCCTTCCCGGTGGACATGGAGGTGGTGGTGGAGGCGGCGGTGCGGGAGGGAAAGGCCTTGGAGGTGAACAACAGTTCCTTCACCTACACCCGCAGCGGGAGCGAGGAGAACTGCCGGCGCATGGCGCGGCTCCTGGCGGAGAAGGGAGGCCTGGTGGCGGTGGGAAGCGACGCCCACGTGGCCTCCTTTGCAGGAGAATTCGGGGAGGCGATAGAAGTATTACGTGAAACTGACATCACTCCGAGCAGCGTGATAAACTACTCCCTCGAAAGGCTGGAGGAGTTCCTAGCGCGGAGGGGGAAGCCGCTGCGCCTGGAATGAGGCCGGCCGGCGAGCCAGAAAGGCATGGAAGCATGAGCGCCATACGCCCGAGGACGGAAGGAATGGTCTTGGGAGGGACGGAGGCGGAGAAGCTCAGGAGCAGGTTGGAAACTATTTCCAGAGAACTCCGCAAGGACATCGTGCGCATGATCGGCCTGGCCGGGAGCGGGCACCCCGGAGGCTCCCTCTCCTGCGTGGAGATACTGGCCTGCCTCTACTTCTACAAGATGAAGCATCGCCCCGAGGAACCAGACTGGCCCCTGCGGGACCGCTTCGTCCTCTCCAAGGGCCACGCCGCCCCCGCCCTCTACGCCGCCCTGGCCTGGAGCGGGTATTTCGACCGCGAGGAGCTGTGGCGCCTCCGCCGCCTGGGTTCCATGCTCCAGGGCCACCCGGACCGGCTGCGCACTCCCGGGGTGGAGATATCCACCGGCTCACTGGGGCAGGGGCTGTCCGCCGCCTGCGGGATGGCCCTGGGCCTACGCATGGACGGTCTCCCCTGCCGGGTATACGCCCTCATCGGGGACGGCGAGAGCCAGGAGGGGGGTATCTGGGAGGCGGCCATGCTCGCAGCCCACCAGCGCCTGGATAACCTGACGGCCATACTGGACAACAACGGCCTGCAGATTGACGGGCGCTGCTGCGAGGTGGTCAGCCTGGGAGACCTTCCCGCCAAGTGGCGTTCCTTCGGGTGGGAGGTGCAGGAGGTGGACGGGCACGACGTATTGGAGATCTGCGAGGCCCTGGACCGGGCCGACGAGGCCGCCGGTCCCGGCATCATCATCGCCCACACGGTGAAGGGCAAGGGCGTGTCCTTCATGGAGAACAACGTGGATTTCCACGGCAAGGCCCCCACCCGGGAGGAGATGGAGAAAGCGTTAAGGGAGCTGGAAGAGGCGAGATGACGGAGTGGGAATTGCGCAATACCCGGGACGGGTACGCCGCGGCACTGCTGGAGCTGGGCGAGAAGGATCCTCGCATCGTGGTCCTGGATGCCGACCTGGCAAAGTCCACCCAGACGGAGAAGTTCAAGCTGCGCTTCCCCGAGCGCTTCGTGGACTGCGGGGTGGCGGAGCAGAACCTCATGGCCACCGCGGCCGGGCTGGCGACCACGGGCAAGATCGTCTTCGCCTCCACCTTCGCCATCTTCGCTACCGGGAGGGCCTACGACCAGGTGCGCAACACCATCGCCTACTCCGACCTCAACGTCAAGATCTGCGCCAGCCACGGGGGCATAACCGTGGGGGAGGACGGCTCCTCCCACCAGGCCCTGGAGGACATCACCCTCATGCGGGCCGTGCCGCGCATGAAGGTGGTAGTGCCCGCCGATTACTATGAGGCACGGGAGGCGGTGAAGGCCGTGGCCTACCTGGATGGCCCGGCCTACGTGCGCTTGGGGCGGCCCAAGGCGCCCGTGCTCTTCGGCGAGGACTACCGCTTCCGGTTCGGGAAGGTACTGGTCATGCGCCCGGGAAGGGACGTCACCCTGATCGCCTGTGGTTACCTCCTGCATAAGGCGCTCCAGGCGGCGGAGATGCTGGCCGGGGAGGGTATAGAGGCGGAGGTCGTCAATCTCCACACGGTGAAACCCCTGGACCGGGAGGGCGTCCTGGAATCGGCGGCCCGCACGGGAAGGGTGGTGACCTGCGAGGAGCACACGGTGCACGGCGGAGTGGGAAGCGCCGTGGCCGAGCTCCTGGCCGAGGAGATGCCCCTGCCCATGCGCATGGTGGGCATCCGGGACCGCTTCGGCGTCTCCGGGTCGGCGGAGGAACTGGTGGAACATTTCGGCCTGGGCGCCCGTCACATCGCCGAAGCGGCGCGCCTGCTCTGTCACGGAGATAACGGCGGAAAACCGAGGAGATGATGGACATTGATCAGGATGCGTAGGGTGACCAAGATCTACAAGGGCAACGTCTACGCCCTGGAGGACGTCACCCTGGACGTGGAGAAGGGAGAGTTCGTCTTCCTGGTGGGTCCCTCCGGCTCGGGCAAGACCACCCTCATCAAGCTGCTCATCAAGGAGGAGGAGCCCACCAGCGGACAGATCTACATCGCGGACACCAACATCAACCAGCTCCGCAAGTGGAAGATCCCCTACCTGAGGCGCAAGATAGGCTGCGTCTTCCAGGACTTCAAGCTCCTACCCCACAAGACGGTCTTCCAGAACGTGGCCTACGCCATGGAGGTCACCGGGAAATCCCGGCGCCTCATCGAGCAGCAGGTCCCCGAGGTACTCAAGCTGGTGGGCCTGGGGCACAAGCTGGACGCCTTCCCGGACGAGCTCTCGGGCGGGGAGCAGCAGAGGGTGGCCATCGCGCGCGCCTTCATCAACCGGCCGCCCATCCTCCTGGCCGACGAGCCCACCGGGAACGTGGACCCCTCCCTGGGGGTGGGTATCGTGCGCCTGCTGGAGAAGATAAACTCCACGGGCACCACGGTGATCGTGGCCACCCACGACAAGAACATAGTGGACGCCTTCCGCAAGAGGGTGATCGCCCTGGAGAACGGGCGCATCATCCGCGACCAGGACAGGGGCGTATACGGCTATGAATAAGATCAAGTACTTCGCTGGCGAGACCTGGGCTTCCCTGCGCAAGAACCTCATCCTGGCCGTCGCGGCCATCGCCGTGGTCACCGTCTCCCTGGGGCTCCTGGGCCTGGTGGTGATGGGCTGGAACATGTTCAGCAACATGATCAAGAACGCCGAGCGCAAGGTAGGGGAGGTGGACGTCTACCTCTCCGACCTGGCCACCCAGGAGGAGCTCCAGGCCATCGAGGCCTTCCTGGCCTCCATACCGGAGGTGGACGCCAAGTCCATCTACTTCAAGAGCAAGGATGAGGCCCTGAAGGAGTTCAAGGAGCGGTTCAAGGATCAGCCCGAGCTCTGGGAGTACATCGACGAGAATCCACTTCCCAATTCCTACCAGCTGATGACCAAGGACCCCAAGGACGTCGGCGTGGTGGTGGGAAAGATAAACAACGAGGCTCCCTACCGGGAGCGCATCGAGGACATCAAGTCCGCCAGCGCGGCCATCGAGAAGCTGGAGAACATCTTCGACAAGTTCCGGCAGATCGGCACGGTGGCCGTCATAGCCCTGGCCCTGGTGGCCGTGCTCCTGGTCTCGGTGACCATCCAGGTGGCCATCTTCGCCCGGCGGAGGGAGATCGGGATCATGAAGCTGGTGGGGGCCACCAACTGGTTCATCCGTTGGCCCTTCGTGCTGGAAGGGGTCTTCGAGGGGCTTACGGGTTCCCTGGCCGCCATCCTGGTGGTCCTGGCGGTCAAGGTCTGGATACTGGACCGGCTCATCGAGAGCCTACAGTTCCTCCGTCTCTCCTTCTCCTCGGGCCTCTTCGCCGTCCTCGTCCCCTGCATCCTGGTGGGGGGAGTGGTTATCGGGGCCCTGGGCAGCGCCTACGCCCTGGGCCGCTTCCTCGAAGTGTGAGGACCGGGCGCCGGTCCCGTAGGGGGTAGGAGGATGCAGCCGGTCCCTGACTTCTCGGCGGAGGGGCTGAAGCGCCGGGACCGGCGCATAGCCGTCATCGCCGTGGTGCTTTCCCTGCTCCTGTTGGGCTCCTGTTTCGCCGTGCCCTACCTCCTGACCTCCACGGGGCGTCGCTCCGGAAGTGACGCGACCTCGCGGGCGACCGGGGAGGGGACGGCGGAATCCGCGGAGCAGCTCCGAGACCTCCTGCTGGAGAGCGACTCCTTCCGGCGCGCGCGGGACATCGTGGAGGGCAACTTCGTGGAGGAGGTGGACGGGGAGGAGCTCCTGGGGGCCGCGGCGCGGGGCATCCGCCGCCTGGCGGAGGCCGGAGCTGACCGCAACGCCCTGGTGGCGCGGGGAGTGGAGTCCATGCTGGATTCCCTGGACGATCCCTTCACCGCCTCCATGACCGCCGAACAGCTGGAGATGCTGGACACCCAGCTCTCCGGGCATTTCTCGGGCATCGGTGTGGCCATGCAGAAGGTGAAGAACCAAATACGCGTGGTCCAGGTGCTGGAGGGCACGCCGGCCCAGGAGGTGGGAATGCGGGAGGGGGACATCGTCCGGGAGGTAGACGGAAGGGACGTGACCAACCTGGAGCTGGACGAGGTGGTCATGCTCATCCGGGGCCCGGAGGGAACCACGGTCCGCATCGGCGTGTCCCGGCCGGGGGAACCGGAAATCCTCACCTTCGACATCGTGCGCCGGAGGATCGAGATCCCGGTCATGGAGGTGGAGGTCAAGGAGGGGGGAGTGGGTTACATCCGTCTCACCGACTGGACCCAGGACGCCGCGGAGCGGCTGCGGGAAGCCCTGGCCGAACTGGGGGCGAAGGGCGCTTCCTCCCTGGTCATCGACCTGCGCTCCAATCCCGGAGGATACATGGAAACGGCCATCGAAGCTGCCGACCTCTTCCTGCGCGGCGGGGTCATCGTTTCCTCCCGGGGTCGGGTGGGGGGAGTGAACCGGGTTTACGAGGCGGACGGTGAGGTGTCCTGGGACCTTCCCGTCTACGTGTTGGTCAACCGGGGGTCGGCCAGCGCCTCGGAGATCTTCGCCGCCGCCCTGCGGGAGAACAACCGTTGCCTGCTGGTGGGGGAGACCACCTTCGGGAAGGGCTCCATCCAGCAGATCTTCCGCCAGCCTGATGGTACAGGGATCCGCCTGACCATCGCCCGCTACTACACTCCCCTGGGGACCAACATCGACGACCAGGGCATCGCCCCGGATATCCCGGTGAAGAACCCCCTGGTGGGCGAGGAGGACCTCCAGCTGGAGCGCGCCCTGGAGGTGGCCCGTGGTAATCCCTGACCGGATGTACCATCCCCCCCTGCGTGGCGAAGATGATTTGATCATTTAAGGCGTGGCCTCTTCGCGCCGTTTGCGCAAGAAAGAAAAACCCTTCTCGTGGAAGGGCTTTTCCTTTTTCTGGTGGAGGCGGGGGGAGTCGAACCCCCGTCCAGAAATCCGACCGCGTGGGCTCTACGAGCGTATCCGCCGTATTGTCTTTCGCTCCCGGTCCGCCCGGCGAACGGCTCGCCGGGAGCTATCCCGGTCAGGTAGTCCCTCGGCCCTCACGGGAGTTGGGCCTCGGCCAGCCCGCTGCGCGACGCCCCTTCCCCGGTCGCGGGCCTCCCGGGGAGGGACGGGCCGCCTACATTAAGCGGCCAGAGCCAACTCGCTGTCGGCGTCTATTTGTTTTCCCGCTTGCTGACGGGGCGCGGGCCCCCGACTCGCTCCCACTGCGGCCGCCGATCCCTGTCGAAGCCGTTTCGCCCCCTCGGTTGTCAAACTGCGCCTTCACCTTAATATTTTACATCCGTCGACCCTGAAACGCATCCCTGGCAGTTGTACCACCATTTTCACCGAGAAAACCCCTTATCGCCGGGTGTGGTTTTTGCCGCTCCCTTGCCTCCTTGGCAGGGAGTTTCCGGCGGGAGAACCCCCTTATCGCTGGTTGCGGGTTGCATCAGGATCATGGGGAGTTTTCCCGTTTTGGAGATTTTCCTGAACCCACCTATCCAATAAACACAACATTTTCGCCGTTTTTAAAGGAACGAGAGGTACAGCGGGGTCATGGAAATAGCGGAGCCATGGATACCCCGTTCCCGGGAGGATCGTTTCAACTATTACGGTCGATGGGGCATGAAGATTACTTCCCTATTCTCGTGTACCGATACTTCCAGGAGGATGGTTCGATTGTTACGGCCATGGGGCATGCCTGGACCCGGTGAGTCGGAACACCTCATTCCCGTGAGGTTCGCCGCAATCCCTCCTTGAGGGCCCGTTCCAGGTCCCGTCGGCTCTCCCGTTCCATTATCTCGCGGCGGCGGTCGGCCTTGGCCTTGCCCCGGGCCAGCCCCAGCTCCACCTTGATCTTTCCCCTCTCGTTGAGGTAGAGGCTGAGGGGCACCAGGGTGTAGCCCTTCTCGGCCACCTTGCCCTGCAGGCGCCGTATCTCATCCTTGTGGAGGAGGAGTTTTCTCTCCCGCCGGGGCGGATGGTTGAAAGCTCCCCCGTGGCTGTAGGGAGCCACGTGCATGTTCTCCAGGAAGACCTCGCCATCCCGCACCCTGGCGAAGCTGTCCCGCAGGGAGGCCTTGCCCTCCCGGATGGACTTGACCTCGGATCCCAGGAGGGATATCCCCGCCTCCATGCGCTCCTCGATGAGGTAGTCGTGCCTGGCCTTGCGGTTCTCGGCCAGGGTCTTCACCCTTTTAAGGGTCTGGTTTTTCCCGCCCATGGGTACATCATACCTTAGCGGTTCCCTGCACGTAAGCGGAAAAAGGCTGGGGGAGGTATTGTGCCTGGTAGCTGTGCGTGCATCGGTGGTGGTTTCTGAATGGAAGGCCGGAGGCTCCTTTTGCTGGTGCGGGAGGGGGCTTGGGAGTATAATTCCCCTCCTTGCGCGTCCGGACCTTGCGCGTCCGGAAGGTGACCTCCTTCCGGAGGACCTACCGACGTCCGGGGGAGGTTCTGGACCGGGGCGCATCCCGGCGCGTGGAACTGCGCTCGGGTGCCGCCGGAACCGGCCTGCGGGGATGGAATATTTCCCCATGGAATATAATAAGCGGAAGGAGACGGGAAACTCGCCCGGGGCGGGCGGGAGGGTAAGGTGAGGACATGCCCATCAGCTTGACTCGGGACATCTACCGGCTGGCCAATTCCTTCGGGTCCAACATATACCTAGTCACCGGGAACGGGCTCACCCTGGTGGACGCGGGATTCCCGGTGGATCTGCCGGCCATCCACCTCGGCCTGCGCCGCATGGGTGCCTCCCCCCGCGACCTGGAGATGGTGGTGGCCACCCATTACCACGGGGACCACGTGGGGACCATATCCGGCCTGAAGCGGAGGCACGGGGTGCGCGCTGCCATCCACGAGGACGACGCCCCCTACGCGCGCGGCGATATCCCCTACGAGCGCTTCGAGGTGGAGACCTCGCGGCTGGTCTTCTACACCGCCCTCTGGCCCTTCTTCCGCTACCGCGCCTTTCACGTAGACCGTGCCCTCCGGGAGGGGGACCGCCTGGAGCTGGCCGGCGGCCTGGAGGTGATCCACACCCCGGGGCACACGGTGGGCAGCATCTGCCTCTACTCCTCCCGCCGCGGCATACTTTTCAGCGGGGACCTCCTGCGCAACGAAGGAGGAATCCTCGAGGGTCCCCCGCCCCAGTTCACTCCCGACCCGGAGGCGGCGGCGCGCTCCCTGCTCCGGGTGAAGGAGCTGGATTTCGACATCCTCCTTCCCGGGCACGGGGAACCCATACTGGGGGGAGCGGGAAAGCGCTTCCGCGAGGCGCTCCGGGAAGGGCGCATCTGGCCCCTTAGCGAAGCATGACCATAGTTCGTCGTTAGGCCTACGAGATTGAAGCTCTTATCCGATCAGCGGCGCAAGCAATACTCCCGGCATCAGTAAATCCAAAACTTACAGCGACCGCTCGACGAATTTCATGACGCGACGGCGTTGTCTTTGATGCGATCCCCGGTCCAAAGGAATTCACGGCTCTACAATCGACCTGCTGCTCATCGCATTGCGTCGCCTCTCCAGCCATTCCGCCAGGCGCCCGGTCCTCTCCGGCGGAACCCGAGGCTTTTGGAGGCGCTCATCAATAAAACCGGCGGTGCGCAGGGCGAGGGCCATGATGGTCAGTTGCGGGTTGACTCCCAGCGAGGTGGGAAGGACGCTGGCGTCGCAGATGTAAAGGTTTTCCACCTCCCAGGTCTCGCCGGTGCTCTTGACCACCGACCACTCGGGGTCACTTCCCATGCAGCAGGTGCCCATGGGGTGGTAGGCGGAAAGGCCGTAGATCTCCCCTCGCCGCAACCGGTGCCGGGCCAGGCGGGCCAGGTCGCGGGAGGAGGTGATCTCCCGGTAGCCGGAGATGGGAGTATAGACCCTCCGGGCCCCGGCGGCGAACCAGATCTCGGCCATGAGGATTATGGATCTTTTGAGCCTCTCCAGGTCCCCCGGTCCGAAACGGTAGAAGGCCAGGGGCTGGCGGGCGGAAGGCCCGGCCATCACGCGCCCCGACGAATCGTGTTCGCTGATCATGGATCCGAAGGTGCCGCAATAGGGATAGAGTCGCATGGCCTCGGCGTGCCGGCGGCCTCCCCAGGGAAGGCTCACGGACATGACGGGCGGCGGGAGGGTCACCCCTTCCAGCATGATCCCCTCCGGGGCAAACTCGTCCACGTAGGTGCTCTGGGGGATGCCCTTGGGGTTTCCGGTCTTTTCCTTCAGCAGGGCCGCGGTGGCCCCGCAGGGATGGATGGATAGGTTCCGGCCTACCTGTCCCGAGGAGAGGCAGATGCGGTTGTGCATGAGCAGGGAGGGAGTCTGCAGGGCGCCCGCGGCCAGCACCACCACCCGGGCCGAGACCTCCAGCCGGTAACCGTTTCTTCTCCCCCGGGGGTCCAGGAAGTGTCCGCGTATGCCCACCGCTTTTCCGCCTCTCACCACCACCCGGTCCACGCGGCAGCGGGTGTAGACATCCGCCCCCGCCCTCACTGCGTCTGGTATCCAGGACACGTTGGCGCTCTGTTTGGCCCCCGAGGGGCACCCGTAGGCGCAGACCCCGTAGCCCTCGCAGTCCTTGGCGTTGCGGGGCAGGAAGCCACCCGAGTACCCGAGGTTCCGCGCGCTCTCCAGGAAGAGCATGGCGTTCCTGCCCGCCACCTCCGGGTCGGCCCTCTTCACGAAGAGGTATTCCTCCAGGGCCGCGTAGAGGAGGTTCAACTCCTCCTCGGTGATGTCCCGCAGCCCGTGTTCCAGGTGCCAGCGCTTGAGGACGTGCCGGGGGACCCGTAGGCAGGTGCCGGAGTTCACCGTGGTGGTGCCTCCCACGGTCATCCCCTGGGGAAGGATCACCACCGGGAGTCCCAGGGTCACCGTCTGGCCGGCGTCGCGGTAGAGGCGCATGAGGGCATGGGAGGACCGGAAGTCAAAGTCCTCGCGCCGGTACCAGGCTCCCTCCTCGACGACTACCACCCGGTATCCCGCTTCGGCCAGTTCCTTGGCCACCGGTGCGCCCCCGGCGCCTGAGCCCACAATGGCCACGTCGGCCTCACGGCTGACGTTCCCGGAAATCTCTTCCGGCCGCACGATCATCGAACCACCTCTCTCCGGAGGGCTTCCTCCCGCAGGGCCCCCACCTCGAAGCCCAGCGCTTCCTGCACCTCGTCCCGCCCGTAATAGGCCAGGTCGAAGGGCATGCTCAAGAGGGTGGGCACGGCATTGAGCAGTATCAGCCGGCTGGAATACAGGGATTCCAGGAACTCCTCGGCTTCGGGGGGACGCAGGGAGTAGATGGAACGGCCGCAGCGCAGCCGGCATAGGGCCTGCAGAAGGAGGATCATGGCGAAATAGAGCATGCGGAAGGCCGGGGTGCCGGAGTAGATAAACTCCTTGCAAAAGTCGGCTATCTCCCCGGGATCCGCGGACGGCAGATCGTGAGATGTCAGGAGGAGCAGCGGTACCAGCTGCTCCATGCGGCGGAGGAAATATTCTTTTATCACCTTCCCGGACCTCCTCCCTCGTACCCTGCGATAAGGATAAGTATAAAGGGGTCAGGTCTTGAATTTTGATACCCCCGAGGGTATATGGAGGAAAAGGGCCGCCGGGTAGCGGTATCGCTCGCCCAAGGCCCTGTTCTTATTCTGGAAATGGCCGTGGTTAATAGTCTCGCTCGCCTCCACGCACCGTCTCTCGAAAGAAGAAAAGGGTTGAGGAGGGCTCGCTGCGACCGACCCAGTCGGCCCCGGGAAGGGAAGTTGTAGAAGGGAAGTTTGCATGCGGGAGCTTTTCTTGCCGACGTAGCCTGACGGCTTTGCTGCTGACCATGCAAGGAGCCGGCAATGGAAAGGGACCGACCCCGAATCTTTACTCGGGGGTAGAGGTTTTAGAAGGGGAGATCATCTGCAGGAGCTTTTATTGTTGGAGTGACCGGAGACCTCTACCGCTCGCCACGAAAGGAGCCGGCAACGGAAAGGGACTGACCCCGGATCTTTACTGGAAAAGGGGCAGGAGCAGGGCCATAAATCTTGCCCGTATTTTGAGGTGACCTGAAAAAGTTGCGTTGTGTTAGAATCAATCGATATTTTAAGGGCTGGAAAACAAGCGGTGCATAAAGTCCACGGGATGGAAATGGACCCTTTAGGGAGGTGGAGATTGAACGAGGCACCCCTGGGCATGTTCGATTCGGGCGTGGGAGGACTGACCGTGATGCGGGCGGTGATGCGCCGCCTGCCGCGGGAATCCATCATCTATTTCGGGGACAACGCCAGGGGGCCCTATGGGCCGCGCGAGATCCCGGAGATAAGGCGCTTCGCGCTGGAGATAGCCGCCTTCCTCGAGTCCCTGGGGGTCAAGATCATCGTGGTAGCCTGCAACTCGGCCACCTCCGCCGCCCTCCTGGACATCCAGAGGAGCTGCGCCGTGCCAGTGCTGGGGGTGGTGGAGCCCGGGGCGCGAGGGGCGGTCCAGGCCACCCGCAACCGTCGCATCGGGGTCATCGGCACCCGGGCCACCATCCGCAGCCGGGCCTATCAGAGGGCCATCCATGCCCTGGACGCCGGGGCCCACGTCCACTCCCGGGCCTGCCCCACCCTGGTGGACTTCGTGGAACGGGGAGAGGTGAGCGGACTTCGGGTGGAGGAGGAGGTCCGGCGTTACCTGGCCCCCCTGAAAAGGCGGGGAGTGGACACCTTGGTCCTGGGGTGCACCCATTATCCCCTCCTGCGGGAGGTCATCGGCCGGGTGATGGGCGAGGGAGTGAGGCTGATAAGCTCCGACGAGGAGGTGGCCCGGGAGGTGGAGGAGAACCTGGTGCGCCGGGGATACCTCAAGACCTCGGACGAGCCTCCCTCTTACCGCTTCATGTGCTCGGGGGACCCGGAGCAAGCCGTCTCCCTGGGGAGGATCTTCCTGGGGCCCGAGGTGGAGGCGGTGGAGAAGGTGGAGCTCCCGCTGGGGGGATGGAGGACGTGATCCTGACCGTTTTAGGCGCCTCCGGAACCTATCCTCGTCCCGGCGGGGCCTGCAACGGCTTCCTCATCCGGGAGGAGGGATATTCCCTGGTCATCGAGCTGGGCAACGGCTGCCTCTCCAACCTCCTCCGGGAGGTGAAGCTCACGGCCATCGACGCCGTCCTGATCACCCACATGCACATAGATCACTTCGGCGATCTCTATCCGCTCTATTACGCCCTGCGCTTCCATCCCCTGAAGCCCTGGGGACTGCGCCTCATCCTGCCCGAAGGCGGGCTGGAGCACATGGGGCGCATCCTGAGCCCGGAGGCGCGGGAATACCTGCCCCGGGTCTTCCGGGAGGAAACCCTTCAGGATGGAAAAGATTACCAGGTAGGCAGCATGCTGGTGCGGGCCTTTCCCACCCGCCATCCGGTGGAGGGGTACGCGGTGCGGGTGGAGGGAGAGGGATGGACGTTGGCCTACTCATCGGACACTTCCCTTACCCCGGCCCTGGAGGAGGCCGCCCGGGGGGCGGACCTCTTCATCTGCGAGGCCACCCTTCCCGACTCCTACCGCGAGGAAGCTTCCCATGGCCACCTTACCTCGAGGCAGGCGGGAGAGGCGGCGCGGAGGGCGGGGGTCAGGCGTCTTCTCCTCACCCACATATGGCCCACCTTCGATACGGAGGAGGTGCTCGCGGAGGCCGCCGAGGCCTTCGGGGGGGATGCGGAAGTGGCTCGGGAGGGGATGCGCATCCGTCTGGGGGGTGGAAAGGATGGTTAGAAGGGACGGGAGGCGTCCCGACCAGCTGCGACCCACGCGGATCATCCGCGGTTACATGGCCCACGCGGAAGGGTCCGCCCTGGTGGAGATGGGGAACACCCGGGTGGTGTGCACGGCCACCCTGGAGTTCAAGGTCCCCCAGTTCCTTAGGGGCTCGGGGAGGGGCTGGATAACCGCCGAGTACGGCATGCTCCCCCGTTCCACCCGCGAGAGGATGAACCGGGAGTCGGTGGTGGGACGGCAGGGCGGGCGGACCCTGGAGATCCAGCGCCTCATCGGCCGTTCCCTCCGGGCGGTGACGGACATGGAAGCCCTGGATGAGTACACCATCTGGGTAGACTGCGACGTCATCCAGGCTGACGGGGGCACGCGCACCGCGGCCATCAACGGCGCCTACGTGGCCCTCCACGAGGCCTTCCGTCGCCTGGTGGACGAGGGGAGGTTGAAGGAGGTCCCCCTGACCGACGCGGTGGCCGCGGTGAGCGTGGGGATAGTGGATGGCGTACCCCTCCTGGACCTGGACTTCGACGAGGACGCCTCCGCCGAGGTGGACATGAACGTGGTCATGACTGGTAAAGGGGACCTGGTGGAGGTGCAGGGCACGGCGGAGAAGAGGCCCTTCTCGCGGCGGGAACTGGAGGAGCTCCTGGAGCTGGCCCACGTGGGCATCGGGAAGATCCTCGGCCTGCAGCGCGCCGTGCTCCTCTCCGAGCAGAAGGAAGCTTCCCTGGAGGATGCGGGGTGAAGGAGATTCGCCTGGCCGTGGCCACCCGCAACCAAGGCAAGATAAGGGAGATAGGGGAAGCCCTGCGGGGATTGCCTCTCCACCTGATTACCTGGGAGGAATTTCCAGGTTGGCGGGTGCCGGAGGAGAAGGGGAAGACCTTCGAGGAGAATGCCCTGGAGAAGGCGGAAAGCCTGGCGGGTTTCTCCGGGTTGCCTTCCCTGGCCGACGATTCGGGCCTGGAGGTGGAGGCCCTGGGCGGGGCGCCCGGTGTCGCCAGCGCCCACTACGCGGGGAGACACGGCGACGACGCTGCCAACATCGCCCGCCTGCTGCGGGAGCTGGAGGGTATTCCGGAGGAGGAGAGGCAAGCCCGTTTCGTGTGCGTCCTGGCCCTCGTGGGTCCCCGGGGGGAGAGGTTCCTGGTAAGGGAGGAGTGCGAGGGACGGATAACCGGGGAGCCGCGGGGGGAGGGCGGTTTCGGCTACGACCCGGTCTTCGTTCCCCGGGGATATTCCCGCACCATGGCCGAGCTGTCCCTGGAGGAGAAGAACTCCTTGAGCCACCGCGGAAAGGCCCTTCGACGCCTGCGGGAGCTCCTGGAAAGGGGAGAACCCTCCTGGCTCTTTTTCACTTCCGCTTGATCTTTACCAGCCTTCGCGCCCGGAGGAGCGGGTGAGGGAATCCGTTCCCTGCTCCGGGCAAAAAAATGGAGCGGGAGACGGGCCTCGAACCCGCGACCTAGAGCTTGGAAGGCTCTCGCTCTTCCACCTGAGCTACTCCCGCCCGCATGCGGCCGGAGGATTCCGGCGCAACTAATTTTATCATAACCCTTCGGCGGGGAAGGGAGAGGTTCTCCGGGTGGCAGGGGAGGATGCAAGGAGGGTCGCGTTCGAGGTTTAGGGTTCAGCAGCGATCCCCTGGCCACGGAAGGCGGGGCCCTCATGCTCGCGAAGGGTCTCAGGTGGAGCGAGCCGGGAGCCTCAGGGTTGGACAAGGCTCCACGGTGGGGGATGGGAGAGTTTCCGGTCTCGAAGCAAGGCATGAAGGGGCGGTGCGTTCGGAGTCCCAGGATCGCTAATGGCCCTGCGGGACGGCGTGAGGAGTCCTGCATGGATCGGGGAAGGTGCGGGGGAGGACCTAGAATCGCGGGAAAGGATCGAACCGGAAAGGGGAGCCGACCCTCGTCGTCCCCGCAAGAGGAGTATGCTCGCCCGGCGGCAGGGTCATTCGGGGCCAGGCGCACGGTTCCTTGGGGAGAGGACAGGGACCGCGTGGGAACGCGAAAGGCGAGACCAGACCTTAAAGGCGCCGGGGGTTACTGCTATAATCAACCCGTCGGGGTGTGGCGCAGCTTGGTCAGCGCGCATGCTTTGGGAGCATGAGGTCGGCGGTTCAAATCCGCCCACCCCGACCAGATTTTAACGGGCTTCATGCTCTCTGGACTGGAGCGCGGCGTGGGAGGGTAGCGGAGGAAGGGGGGATAAGGGATGTTGGTGGAGAGGGGCTGGTTCATTCCCACCCTGCAGTTCGGTCCCCACGACGTCTTCCTGGTTGAGGATTGGGAGGACACCCCGGTGGGACCCTATCGTGCGATCTTCCATTTCACCCCGGACGATTTCCGCACCCTCTACGTGAGCGGAGAGGAGAGCGGGGACCTCGTCTCCGGTATCCACCGCTTCGACCGCCGGGTGGTGACCCCCATCGTCTCCCGCCGTGTGGATGGACGCTGGGTGATCGAGGCGGACACGGGCGAGCGAGGGGAGCTGAGGATGGAGGTGGAGTACGGGGAGACCATGCCCCTCCGGGTGGTGAACTCCATCGCGCCGCGCATCCCGGATGGGGTGGCCCGCAACCCGCTCTACTGCCGCCTCCTGCCGCGCCTTTCCGCTCCCCTGCTGGGAACCGATCCCGGGCAGAGGATCGCCGGGGTCACCGAGCTGGGGAGGCGCAGCCGTTTCCGGCTCCACCGCATCTACAAGGTCACCGGGGCCCGGTGCGCCTGGGATGGCCGGGACCTGGGACCGCTGCGCGATTGCCTCTACCGTCATGACATGGGAGACTTCCGGCCCACCTCCAGGGCCGTGGTTAGCTACCTTGAGTTGTACGTGGACTAGGACGAAGGCGGGAGGACAGCCCGGGCGACGCCCCCAGGCCGGAGACGGGAGCCCTTGAGATGACCGCACCTTACCGCGAGGACATCGAGAACATATTCCATTACGTGGGCCTGGTTCTCATCGCCCTGGGCCTGTGCATGGCCGTTCCCCTGGTGGTTTCCCTGGTGGCCGGCGAGTGGGCGAGCGTGCTGGACCTCTTCATTACCCTCTGTATCACCGTGGGGTGGGGAACCTCCTCTTCTTCCTCCTTCGCCCCCGGGGCCGCATCACCTGGAACCAGGGGCTGGTCATCGTAGCCCTCTCCTGGCTGGCAGCCATGCTTTTTTTCCGCCCTGCCCCTGTATTTCAGCGGCCATTACGCTTCCTACCTGGACGCCTGTTTCGAGTCCATGTCCGGGCTGGCCACCACCGGCCTGACCCTGGTCCACGACCTGGACCACATGGCCTACGGGATGAACCTCTGGCGCCACCTGATCATGTTCCTGGGCGGCCAGGGGATCGTGGTGCTGGTGGTCTCCTACTTCATGGCCGGCTCCAGCGCCGCCGCCCAGCTCTACACGGGGGAGGGACGGGAGAACATCCTGCCCAACGTGGTGGAGAGCTCGCGTTTCATCTGGAAGGTAAGCCTGGCCTACCTGGCGGCGGGAATCCTCTCCCTGGGGTTGTGTCTCCTCCTCCAGGGGATGGCCCCGGTGCGCTCCTTCTTTCATGCCGCCTGCCTCTTCATGGCCGGCTTCGACACCGGCGGGTTCACTCCCTAGGCGCAGTCCGTCCTCTACTATCACAGCCTCCCGGTGGAGCTCATAACCATGATCTTCATGGTCCTGGGGATGCTCAACTTCTCCGTGCAGTACGAGGTATGGAGCGGAAAGTTCGGGGAGCTCCGGCGCAACATCGAGACCCGGACCCTCACCCTCACCCTCCTGGTCACCCTGGGGCTGGTGCTGGCGGGACTCACCCTGGCCGGTACCTTCTCCGGCTTCGCCTCCGACCTGCGGCGGGGAGTCTACCAGCTGGTCTCCGCTCACAGCGGGACCGGGTTCATGACCGTGTACGGTCCCCAGATGGGAGCCAGGTGGGGGGACCTGGCCTCATCGTGGCCATGGGCCTGGGAGGCTGTTCCTGTTCCACCTCCGGCGCGGTGAAAGCCATCCGGGTAGGAATCATGGGGAAGGACATCAAGCGCCGTGTCCGCAAGACCCTCTCCCCCTCATCGGCGGTGGTGCTGGAGCGCTTTCACCACATCCGCGATTACACCCTCAACGAGGAGCTGGCCTCCACGGCCTTCCTGGTTACCCTCCTTTACCTGGGCCTGTATTTCCTGGGCACGGTGGTGGGGCTCTTCTACGGGTACGGGCTTACCGCCTCCGCCTTCGAGTCGGTCTCCGCGGCGGGAAACGTGGGACTGACCACCGGGCTCACCTCCTGGACCATGCCCGCCCTGCTCAAGGTGACCTACATCTTCGAGATGTGGGCGGGGAGGCTGGAGGTGCTGGCGGTCCTGGCCATGTTCGTTTTCCTGCTCCGCTTGGGGAGGAGGAGATGAGATGAAGAGGGCGCTGCGCTTGCTTGTGCCCCTGGCGCTCTGCACCTTCTGGGTGCTTTTTCTCCACCCTTCGGCGGCCCTGGGGGGCGTGCCGGAGGAAGTGAACAGCGGGACCCTCCTCCAGGAATGGGAGAGGTACGACGGGCAGGAGGTCGTCTTCCGGGGGGAGGTGGTGGGTGACGTCATGGTGAGGGGGGAGCACGCCTGGGTGACGGTAAACGACGACCATTACAGCCTCAACGCCCTGCACGAGGCGGGAGAACTGCGGGGGGCAACAGCGGCATCGGGGTATGGTTGCCGGCGGAGGAGGCGGAGAAGATCGGTCGCCTGGGAAGGCACGGCAGCATGGGGGATACGGTGGAGGTACGCGGCGTCTTCCACGCCGACTGCGCCGAGCACGGCGGCGACTTTGACATCCACGCCTCGTCCTTGACCGTGCTACAGCCCGGAAGGGAGGTGGATATCTCCCCCGACGCGGAAAGGTACTACGCCGCGGCCCTCTCCCTTCTTTTCCTCCTTTTAACCCTGCTTCCCCTGGCCCGCAGGAGGACGGAGGAGAGGCGCAGCGCGCGCGCCCTCCTTGTGGAGCAGGAGGAGAAATGACGGCCCCCGCGTCTCCCTTTGCCGCTGGTGACCGGACCCGCGGGGTTCCGGGCTGGCGGGATGGGGAGGGAGCATGCGGCTTACCTCCGCGGACAGGACCATAAAAGGGATGACTTTACCGCCTTCCCTGGTCCGAACAGGATTTGGTGAAAAAAATGGGGTGAGGGACGGGACTCGAACCCGCGACCTCTGGGGCCACAACCCAGTGCTCTGCCGATTGAGCTACCCCCACCGCCGATTTCTGGCACGCCTGGGAGGACTCGAACCTCCAACCCACGGATTAGAAGTCCGTTGCTCTATCCATTGAGCTACAGGCGCGTGTTTTCAAGGAGCAAGGTTATTATAGCAACGGCGCACGTTCCGCGCATCGCCCCCGGCCCCCCGGAAAGGCGGATTTATTGCCTTGTCACCTTGCCTGTAGTAGCATGATTTACGCCCCCGAAGACGGGCGAGAGTGGCGGAATCGGTAGACGCGCTGGACTTAGGATCCAGTGGTTCAGACCGTGGGGGTTCGAGTCCCCCCTCTCGCACCAACCATTTAACGTCCCCCACCGGGGAGTGGAATTTTTCCACCCAGAAGCGGGGAGTAAGAGGACGTCGCCCGACGAGGTTCGTGTCCGGAGGAGAACGAGGAAGGAGCGTTGGGGAAGTGACCGTAAAAGCCGAGATGGAGGAAGTGGAGAAAAACAAGGTACGCATACGGGTGGAGGTTCCCGCCGAGGAGGTGAGCAGGGCCATCGATCGCGCCTTCCGTGATATCGCCCGCGAGGTCTTCGTTCCCGGTTTCCGCCGGGGGAAGGTCCCGCGACGCGTGCTCCAGGCCAGGCTGGGCATGGAGCCGGTGTACGAGGAAGTCAAGCAGTCCAACCTACCTGATTATTACCGGGAGGCCCTGGAACAGCTGGACCTCGAGCCCATCGCCGAGCCGGAAATCGACCTGGAGGAGATCGAGATAGAGGAGGGTAAGCCCCTCTCCTTCGAGGCGGTGGTGGAGGTGCGGCCCCGCGTGGAGCTCACCGACTACAAGGGAGTGGTGGTGGAACGCCCCGACGAGGAAGTGACCGAGGAAGAGGTACAGCGGGCCCTGGACAATATGCGGGAAAAGTTCGCCCAGCTGGAGGTGGCCTCGGGCAAGGCGCTGGACGACGGGGATTACGCCCTCATCGACTTCGAGGGCACGGTAAACGGGAAGCCCTTCGAGGGGGGTTCCGCCAAGGACTTCATGCTGGAGATCGGGACGGAGAACATCTGGCCGGAATTCAACCAGGAGCTGCGTGGCAAGCGCAAGGGAGACATCCTGGACATCAAGGTGAAGATGCCGGAGCAGTTCCCGCAACCGGAGATGGCGGGGAAGGTGGCCAGCTTCAAGGTCCTGGTCAAGGAGGTCAAGGTAAAGAAGCTCCCCGAGGCCGACGATGACTTCGCACGGGAGGCCAGCAGGTTCGATACCCTCGAGGAGCTCAGGGAGGACATCCGCAAGCGGCTGCAGGAGATGAAGTCCGAGAGAGCCCGGGAGTCCGTGCGGTTGCAGGCCCTGCGCAAGCTGGCCGACGGCCTGGAGGTGGAGATACCCCGCCGCATGGTGGAGGACTACGTTCAGCGCCGCCGCCGGGACCTTGAGGCGCGCCTGGCCACCCGGGGTATCTCCCTGGAGAGCTATCTCAAGGCGGTGAACTACACCGAGAAGCGCATGGAGGAGGAGTTCGGGGAGGAAGCGGAACGCCTCATTCGCAACGAGCTGGTGCTGGATGCCGTGGCCCGGGCCGAGGGGCTCCAAGTCAGCGACGAGGAGCTGGAGCGGGAGATCGAGAGGCGCGCGGAGATGCTGGGACTGGAGCCGGAGACCCTCCGCTCGGCCATCGAAGAGAGGGAGGGCCTGGAGGACTTAAGGATCGACCTGTTGCGGGAGAAGGCCCTTCAGTTCTTGGGCGAACATGCCGTCTTCGCGGACCAGGGGGAGACGTCGCAGCTGGAGGCGGAAGTCTCCGGGAACGAGGGGAATGCCGGGGAAGCGACCTTGGAGGCGGGAGGCGGGTCCCCGGAGGAGGAAACTTCCCCGGAGGAATAGCTATCCCGCTGTTGGCTCCCGAGAGGCCCCGCGGATGGGTGTAGATAACGGTGGTTCCCGGGGCCGAGCCGACTGCATCGCGCTGGAAATCCTCCGCATGGGTCAAGGGGCGGGGCGTTGGTCCCGGGGGAGGATGGGACCGGAAAGCGTCGGGTATAATAATCCTGGAGTATGGAAAGCTCCTCCCCGGTGTCGAGGGGAGGAGACGCGGTGGGTGGGAAGGTTGGGATACCCGGGGTTTCCCACCCCCGACGTGGAGAGAACTAACCTGGAAAGGAGAGGTCGAGTAGACATGGCCACCAGCCTGATACCCATAGTCATCGAGCAGACCAGCCGGGGAGAGAGGTCCTTCGACATATACTCCCGGCTACTCAAGGACCGTATCATCTTCCTGGGCACGGAGATCGACGACCACGTGGCCAACGTGGTCATGGCCCAGCTTCTGCACCTGGAATCCGAGGACCCGGAGAAGGACATCCACCTGTACATCAACAGCCCGGGAGGGATAGTGACCTCCACCCTGGCCATCTACGACACCATGCAGTACGTGAAGGCCGACGTTTCCACCATCTGTATCGGACAGGCGGCCTCCGGGGCGGCCCTCCTGCTGGCGGCGGGGGCCAAGGGGAAGCGGTTCGCGCTTCCGCACTCGCGGGTGCTCCTGCACCAGCCGGCGGGCGGCGCCAGCGGCCAGGCGGTGGACATCGACATCCACGCCCGGGAGATACTCCGGCTGCGGGATCTGCTGGACAACATCCTGGCCAAGCACACCGGTCAGCCGCTGGAGAAGATACGGGCGGACACGGACCGGGACTTCATCATGACCGCCTATGAGGCCCGGGATTACGGGATCATCGATGCGGTCATCGAGCGCAAGGAAGAGGAGGATTCCAGGACCAAGTGAGCCCGCAGGACCGCGGCCGCAGCGGGACGGGCAAGGGTGGAGCCTGGCGGGCGGGGGGCGTTTCCGGATGTCCCCGGGACGTAGGCATGATGAAGCGAGCTCGCTCGCGGCCCGAGCGCCGGCGTGGTCCGGCCCGGTTGCTTCCGGCGGGGAGCATGTCCTACATAAGGAGGAAGATAAGGGCGGAGGAAGGGCGTGGTCATGGTGTAGGGACGGCTCCGGGACGGAGAACGGGATTTCCCCGGTGCCGCTTGCGGAGGCTGATGTCGGAGGGGGTTAAGGAAAGCGGTCCGGAAGGCGATATAGAAGGCGATGTATGGACGGGACCGACGTCCTTCAGGATAAACATCAGGAGGAAGTGGTTACATGGCCAAGTTCGGTGAGGGCGGCGATCTCCTGAAGTGCTCCTTCTGCGGCAAGAGCCAGCGGCAGGTGAAGAAACTCATCGCCGGCCCCGGCGTGTACATCTGCGACGAGTGCATCGACCTGTGCAACGAGATCATCGAGGAGGAGCTGGCGGAGACCCCCGAGTTGCGCCTGGAGGAGCTCCCCAAGCCGGCGGAGATCTACGCCTTCCTCAACGACTACGTCATCGGGCAGGAAAAGGCCAAGAAGATCCTCTCCGTCGCCGTCTACAACCACTACAAGCGCATCCAGGTGGGGGCCTACTCCGGGGACGACGTGGAGCTACAGAAGAGCAACATCATCCTCATCGGGCCCACCGGTTGCGGGAAGACCCTCCTGGCCCAGACCCTGGCCCGGGTGCTCAACGTCCCCTTCTGCATCGCGGACGCCACTACCCTCACTGAGGCCGGATACGTGGGGGAGGACGTGGAGAACATCCTCCTCAAGCTCATCCAGGCTGCGGACTATGACGTCAAGCGGGCCGAGACGGGCATCATCTACATCGACGAGATAGACAAGATCGCCCGCAAGTCGGAGAACCCCTCCATCACCCGGGACGTCTCCGGGGAGGGGGTGCAGCAGGCCCTGCTCAAGATACTGGAGGGCACGGTGGCCAGCGTGCCGCCCCAGGGAGGGCGCAAGCATCCCCACCAGGAGTTCATCCAGATCGACACCACCAACATCCTCTTCATCTGCGGTGGGGCCTTCGCCGGGCTGGAGAAGATCGTGGAGAACCGCATAGGCAAGAAGGGCATCGGGTTCGGGGCTGACCTGCGCAAGCGGGAGGAGAAGGACATCGGGGAAATCCTGGAGCAGGTTATGCCCGAGGACCTCCTCAAGTTCGGCCTCATCCCCGAGTTCGTGGGACGCCTGCCGGTCATCGCCGCCTTCCACGGGCTCTCCGAGGACGACCTCATCCGCATCCTCACCGAGCCCAAGAACGCCCTGGTCAAGCAGTACAAGAAGTTCTTCGAGTTCGACGGGGTGGAGCTGCGCTTCACCGAGGGGGCCCTGCGCGCCGTGGCCCGCAAGGCCATGCAGCGCAACACCGGGGCCCGGGGCCTGCGGGCCATCCTGGAGGAGTGCCTCCTGGACGTCATGTACGAGCTTCCCTCGCGCAATGACATCATCCGCTGCGTGGTGACCAAGGACACCATCGAGAGGGGAACCGAGCCCACCCTGGTTACCTCGGCTGGCGATTACAAGGACGAGGAGAGCGCCTGAGTTTTCCACCCACTCCCGCCCTGTCTCGCCTATTGCCCCGCCGCGGATCGCGATCTCCTGTGATCACCATTTCCAAAAGCACGGAAAGAAGCGACGACTGGTTAGCTTTTTCAGGATTAACGGTGGTGGAGATCGGGGACGTCTTCCTGCGGTACCTTCCCGGGAAACGGGGCGCGCAGCAGGGGGCTGGAACGCAACTCCTCCAGGGCGTCCAGGATGCCCTTCACCGTTTCCCATTCCAGGCATGAAGTGCCCGGATCAGGACTTGGCGCGGTGTTTACCGATGAAGCGGGCGGCGCGCAGCAGGGGGCTGGAACGCAACTCCTCCACGACGTCCTGGATGTCCTCCACCGATTCTCGAATCCGGTTTACGGTCTCCAGAATGGAGCTCGCGCGCCGCTCCAGGCCCTGCAGTTTCTCGGACAGCTGGGAGGCCATCTCGGAGAAAGAGGCGGCCCAGGCCCGGTAGTCGTCGTAGGCGGCGCTCAGGGTGCGATAGACGAGGAAGGCGGAACGGACCAGGAGGGCGAGGTCCAGGAACCCCGTCCCCAGGGCCACCAGGAACACCACCAGCGCGGCCTTGCCCATGGAAGCACCTTCCCTTTCATATCGGTTAGTGGTCAAAGAATAGCCCACTGCCTCGCCCGCCTCGAGCCTGCCAGCCGACGCTTCTCCCTTTTCCTTCGGGTGGTCCATCAAAGAAATATGCCGATATACCAAGTGCCTCTGTTACGTCCACCGACCTTTCTCCCTTTTCCTGCGGGTGGGCTATCAAAAGGATATCCCGCTGACCTCGTCGCCACAAGCCTTGGAAATAAGGAAGAAACGGTTGCCGGTCCACCCTTCTTTCCACGACGAGGCCTCTCCCTCGTCTTTCGCTCTTACTTCCTGAAGGGAATACATTTGTGCCACTCCCTCCTCCGGTTGCCCTTATCTCCCGCCGGCCCTGATGCCCCGCGCCCGTATCCCCCCGTGCCTCGATATGGCCCGTGGTGCACTTGTGATCCCTATATCCCCAAGTTCCGCATGCCCTCCTGTCACGCGAGCCTTGATGCCCCGCGCCCGCCCCGCCCGCGCCGCAATATGTCCGATGGCCCACGCATATTCCTCATAACTCGGCGTGCCCCCACCGCGCATTTTAAACGGCGTGGAACCTGACGACACATGGTCCCTTGCATATATAATGTCTCATATCGCCGGAAACCGCGGCGGGGGTCGGAGCTCGAGCGGGTGAGCTTCCTGCCCGGGGCGAGGAGGCCGGCCCGCTGTAACGGGAAGGACGGGGACTGGAGGTGAACTGAGGGTTGTCCGAACGCAGGACTGGTGAAGTGGAGGTGGACATCCCCAAGGCCTACGAGCCAGCCGAGGTGGAGTCCAGGTGGTATGCTTTCTGGGAGGAGCGTCGCTACTTCCACGCCGAGCCCAACCCGGAGAAGGAACCCTTCACCATCGTCATTCCGCCTCCCAACGTCACCGGCTCCCTGCACCTGGGACACGCCCTGAACAATTCCCTGCAGGACTTCATCATCCGGCGCAAGCGGATGCAGGGCTACGAGACCCTGTGGCTCCCGGGCACGGACCACGCGGGCATCGCCACCCACGCCGTGGTGGAGCGCCTCCTGGCCGAGGAGGGGACCACCCGTTGGGAGATCGGGCGGGAGGCCTTCCTGGAGCGGGTCTGGCAGTGGGTGGAGAAGTACGGGGGGACCATCATCCAGCAGCTCAAGCGCCTGGGGTGCTCCTGTGACTGGGAGAGGACGCGCTTCACCATGGACGAGGGATGCTCCCGTGCCGTGCGCGAGGTCTTCGTACGGCTCTACGAGGAGGGCCTCATCTACCAGGGATACTACATCGTCAACTGGTGTCCCCGCTGCCTCACCGCCATCTCGGACATCGAGGTAGAACACGAGGAGGTGGAGGGGAAGCTCTGGTACATCCGCTACGACCTCAAGGACTCCGACGAGTACTTCTACGTGGCCACCACCCGTCCCGAGACCATGCTGGGAGACACCGGGGTGGCGGTGAACCCCCGCGACCACCGTTACCGGCACCTGGTGGGGAGGACGGCCATCCTGCCCCTTTTAGGGCGGGAACTTCCCATCATCGCCGACGATTACGTGGACCCCGAGTTCGGCACCGGCATCGTCAAGGTCACGCCGGCCCACGACCCCAACGACTTCGAGATGGGAAAGCGCCACGGTCTTCCGGAGATAAACATCTTCACCCCCGAGGCCCGGGTGAACGAGAATGGGGGGCCTTACGCGGGGCTGGACCGCTACGAGGCCCGCAACGCCGTGGTGCGGGACCTGGAGAGCATGCACTACGTGCAGAAGGTGGAGCCCCACCTGCACGCCGTGGGACACTGTTACCGCTGCCACACGGTTATCGAGCCCTACCTTTCCAAGCAGTGGTTCGTGAGCATGAAGACCCTGGCCGAGCCGGCTATCAAGGCGGTGGAGGAAGGGAGGACGCGCTTCATCCCCGCCCGCTGGGAGAAGATCTACTTCGACTGGATGTACAACATCCGGGACTGGTGCATCTCACGCCAGCTGTGGTGGGGGCACCGTATCCCGGCGTGGTACTGCCGGGAGTGCGGGCAGGTCATCGTGGCCCGCGAGGATCCGGACTGTTGCCCGTGCGGGGGCGAGCTGGAGCAGGACCCGGACGTCCTGGATACCTGGTTCTCCTCCGGGCTGTGGCCCTTTTCCACCCTGGGGTGGCCGGAGGACAACCCGGACCTGCGTTACTTCTATCCCACCTCGGTGCTGGTCACCGCCTTCGACATCATCTTCTTCTGGGTGGCGCGCATGATGATGACCGGGCTCCACTTCATGGGGGAAGTCCCCTTCCGGGAGGTATTCGTCACCGCCCTCATCCGGGACGAGTCGGGGAAGAAGATGAGCAAGTCCTCGGGGAACGTCATCGACCCCCTGGAGATCATCGAGCGCTACGGGGCGGACGCCCTGCGCTTCACCCTGGGGCACATCGCCGTCCCCGGCAGGGACGTCTTCCTCTCCGAGGAACGCATCGCCGGTAGCCGCCACTTCTGCAACAAGATATGGAACGCCTCCCGGTTCGTGCTCCTGAACCTGGGGGACTTCCACCCCGGGGAGGTAAGGGAGGAGGACCTCGAGCTGACCCTGGCCGACCGCTGGATACTCTCCCGCCTGGCCGGGCTCATCGGCACGCTGGACGAATATTTCGACCACTACAACTTCAGCGAGGCCTGCCGGGCGCTTTACGAGTTCTTCTGGAGCGACTTCTGCGACTGGTACGTGGAGCTCTCCAAGCTCAGGCTCTACGGGGAGGACGAGGGAGGTAAGCGCACCGCCCGCTACGTGCTGTGGACGGTCCTGGAGCAGGCCCTGCGCCTGCTGCACCCCTTCATGCCCTTCATCACCGAGGAGATCTGGCAGCGGTTGCCCCACGAGGGGGAGTCCATCGTGGTGGCTCCCTGGCCGACCCCCAGGAAGGAGCACCTGGACCCCGGGGCGGAGGAGGAGATGTCCGTTTTGCAGGAGGTTATCACCTGCCTGCGCCGCCTGCGCTCCGAGATGGGGGTGCGCCCCAACGCCCGGGTGGAGGCCCTGCTGGTCCCCATCCTGGAGGGCAGGAAGGAACTCCTCCTCGAGCACGAGGAATACGTGACCTCCCAGGCGCGCCTCTCGTCCATGCGGGTGGTGGAAGCCGTGGAGGATCCTACTTCCTACGCACGGGGGCTGGCCGCCGGGGTGGAGGTCTTCATCCCCCTGCGGGGAGAGGCCTTCCGGGAGGAGGCGGAGCGTCTCCGGCGCGAGATCGCCCGCCTGGGGGAGGAAGCGCGGCGCCACCAGGCCAAGCTGTCCAACGACCAGTTCCTGGCCAAGGCCCCTCCCGAGGTGGTGCAGAAGGAACGTCGCAAGCTGGCCGACGTGCGCCTCAAGCTGGAAAAGCTCCGCGAACAACTCAAGTTGATAGAATAAAGAGAATAAAGGGGTCAGGTCTTGAATTTTGATACCCCCCCGGGTATATGTGGTCCAGTTGCTTTGACTGTCCGTTGCGATCCTTTGGCGGTTGACTTTAAAGGTTCGAGAGGGATGTGGCTCAACAATTGCCACGTCATCTGTTATAAAAAGCAATTACTTTATATTTCTATAAAGGTCGAAGAGAAAAATTCGTTATTCGATTGGATACCCCCTGGGGTATCAAAATTCAAGACCTGACCCCATGGATTTTCGGGAGGCGGAGGCTTATCTGGACCGGCGGGCGAGGTTCGGCATCAAGCCGGGCCTGGAACGCATAAGGCTTCTCCTCTCCAGGCTGGGCGACCCGCAGCTGGTATTTCCTTCCATACACATCACCGGCACCAACGGGAAGACCTCCACGGCACGCATGGCGGCGTCCATCCTGCAAGTGGGGGGGAGGAAGGTGGGGCGATACACCTCCCCGCACTTGCAGAGCGTGACCGAGCGTATCTGCGTGGACGGGCGCCCGATAACGGAGCGCGAGTTCGCCTCCCTCCTGGAGAGGATCATCCCCGCCGTGGAGGAGACCGACGCCGAGACCGGTGATCCCCTGACCTACTTCGAAGTCACCACGGCCATGGCCTTTCTGCACTTCGCCCGCCGCAAGGTGGACGTGGGGGTCATCGAGGTGGGGCTTGGCGGGAGGTGGGACGCCACCAACCTATTGAGATCCTCCGTCCAGGTGATCACCAGCGTAGCCTACGACCACGTGGCGGAACTGGGGGACACCCTGGAAAAGATAGCCTTCGAAAAAGCGGGAATCATCAAGGAAAAAAGTACGGTGATCTCCGCGGTGGCCCACCCGGGGGCCCTGGAGGTGGTCGCCACCACCTGCGCGGAGAGGGGGAGCGACCTCAAGCTGTATGGAAAGGACTTCCAGCTGATCTATCAGTTAACCTACGGGGTGGAGACGGAGAGGATAGGCCAGGTGGTGGGGATACGGGGCCTGATGCGGGAGTACGCCGACCTCTTCCTTCCTCTGCTGGGCGAACACCAGGGCGTCAACGCCGCCTGCGCCGTGGCAGCCTGCGAGGCCTTCGCCGGCTCTCCGGCGGAACTCTCCGCGGACGAGGTGGCGGCGGGACTCCGCCGGGTGACCTCTCCGGGCAGGCTGGAAGTGGTCTCCCTCCACCCCCTGGTCCTCCTGGACGGGGCCCACAACCCGGACGGGGCGTCCCGGCTGGCCCAGGTCATCCGCAACGATCTGGATTATGACAAGCTGGTGCTGGTCCTGGGCATCCTGGAGGACAAGGACATGCGGCAGATGCTGAAGGTACTCCTCCCCCTGGCGGACACGGTGGTGTTCACCCAGAGCCTCGAGGAGAGGGCCGCCCCAGCGAGGAAACTGGCGCGCATGGCCCGGGAGATGGGTTACGACGGCGTGGTGGTGGAGGACATCGGCGAGGCCGTGAAGTTCGCTCGCACCCTGGCCTCGGTCACGGACATGGTGTGTGTCACCGGATCCCTGTACACGGTGGGGGAGGCCCGCGCCGCCCTGGGGCTTCGCCCGGAATAGCCCTGCCCCGACCCGGCATGGCCCGAGCCCGCAATGGTGTAATATATCTCCCGGAAATCTCCAGGCGTGATATACCATGTCCCAAGGCGAGGCCGGCGGAAGGGGAAAAGAGGCCTGGATGGACATGGAGGTTTAAGCGGCTTAAACGGGAGGAGAAGGGAGGAGCTGGTTTTTCTGCAGGACTTCATGCCTACCGGGGGAGAGCATTGTCTGGAGCTTCATGGAAGGAGAACGGAGGAATCAAGAACATGGCCGTGGAGAGGACCCTGGTATTGGTGAAACCGGACGGCGTGGAGAGGGGCCTGGTGGGGGAGGTCATCTCCCGCTTCGAGAGGCTGGGCATGCGCATCGTGGCCCTGCGCATGCTCCGGGTGGACGAGGACCTGGCCTCCAAGCATTATGCGGAGCACGTGGGCAAGCCCTTCTACCCGGAGCTGGTGGCCTTCATCACCTCCGGGGAGGTGGTGGCCATGGTCCTGGAGGGCGAGGAGGCCATAGGGCTGGTGCGCAAGGTCATGGGCCCCACCAATCCCGTTGATGCTCCTCCGGGCACCATCCGGGGGGATTACGGGGTGGAGATCACCCGCAACATCGTGCACGGCTCGGACGGCCCGGAGAGTGCCGCCCGCGAAATAAGCCTCTTCTTCCCGGAGCTTACCTGACGGCCAGGGGAAGGAGAACGCCTCGGCATGCGGGAAAAAGCGTCGCCTACGTAACGGTCACCATGCCGTTATCTGCCGGTAACCGCCCGGGGGGAAGGCCGGACCCGGAGAGCCCCTGACGGCCGCCCCGGGGATGTTACCGCTGCGTGCGGGGGCGTGTGAATCGGGAGGGACATGGGGAACCAATCTGCCGGTTCGAGCCAGGGAAGATCCCGCCGCGCCCGAGGGAGGGGGAACCGCCCGGCGCGGACCCCCGTCATTAAGCTTGGCGACCAGCACTCCCGCTCCGCCGCGGGGGCGGGGGAAGGAGAACCAGGCCCTTGTGATAAAATTATTAGGATGATGAGCGCGACGCGAAGCGGCCTTCGGGCCGTTAAAAATATGCCGGAAAGGTGAGTGCCATGTTTTCCTCGTGGGAAATGCTGGGAAGGGACATGGCCATCGATCTGGGGACGGCCAACACCCTGGTCTACGTGCGGGGTAAGGGCATCGTCCTCAACGAGCCTTCGGTGGTGGCCATCAATACCTCCAACGGAGCCATACTGGCGGTGGGAGCCGAGGCCAAGCGCATGATCGGGCGCACCCCAGGCCACATCGTGGCCGTCAGGCCCCTCAAGGACGGGGTGATCGCCGATTTCGACGTCACGGAGAAGATGTTGCGCTACTTCATCCAGAAGGTCCACAAGAGGCGCCTCTTCGCGAGGCCCCGCGTGGTGGTCTGTGTGCCCTCGGGGACCACGGGGGTGGAGCAGCGGGCGGTGGAGGAGGCCTGCATCCAGGCGGGAGCCCGCGCGGCCTACATCATCGAGGAACCCATGGCCGCGGCCATAGGGGCGGGCTTGCCCATCCACGAGCCCACCGGGAACATGGTGGTGGACATCGGCGGGGGGACCACCGAGGTGGCGGTGATCTCCCTAGGGGGCATCGTGACCAGCGAGTCCATCCGCGTCGGCGGCGACGAGATGGACGAGGCGGTGGTCAACTACATCAAGAAGGAATACAACCTCATGATCGGGGAGAGGACCGCCGAGGAGCTCAAGATCCAGATCGGCTCCGCCTTCCCCATAGACGACGAGATAAACGCGGAGATAAGGGGACGGGACCTGGTCACCGGCCTGCCCAAGACCATCGTGGTGCTGGCCGAGGAGATAAGGGAGGCCATCGAGGAGCCCGTCTCCGCCATCGTGGACGCGGTCAAGACTACCCTGGACAAGACCCCGCCCGAACTGGCCTCGGACATCATGGACCGGGGCATCGTGCTCACCGGTGGAGGGGCGCTGCTCACCGGCCTGGACGAGAGGATACGCCACGAGACGGCCATGCCCGTGGTGGTCACCGCCTCCCCCCTCTCTGACGTGGCCATAGGTTCGGGGAAATGCCTCGAGGAGTTCGAGATTATGAAAAAGGTGCTCATCTCCTCGTCCCGGCATTGAACCGGGGATGAGAGATCATGCTGGAAAGACGCAACCGCAGACAGCGATTTCTCATCGTCATTCTCATACTGGTGTGCATACTTCTGGTCACCGTCTACTCCCGCGAGAGCGAGAACGGCCTGCTGCACCGCCTGCAGCGTTTTTCCATGGACGTCATCTCCCCCCTGCAGAAGGGGATGAGCAAGGTGCTGAGCCCAGTGCGCGACGGCATCGGCTTCCTGGTGGACCTGGGGCGGGCCCGGGGAGAGAGGGACCGCCTTAAGGACGAGGTAAGGCTTCTGGAGCAGAGGGTCCACGAGCTGGAAGGGATGCGGCGCGAGAACGAGGCCCTGAGGGAGATGATCGCGGTCAAGGAAGCTTACCCGGAACTGGAGTTCCTGGTGGTGGAGGTTATCGGGGCCAGCCCCGACGCCTGGGAGCAGACCATCATCATCGGGGCGGGATACGATGACGGTCTGCAGGAGTACATGGCCGTGCTCAGCGAGGACGGGAGCCTGGTGGGCAGGATAATCACCTGCACGGCGAAGTCCTCGATAGTGCAGCTGATCACCGATGAGAAAAGCGCCGTGGGAGCCAGGCTGCAGCGCAACTCGGAGATGGGCATCCTGCGCGGGGAGGGCGGTGGAAGGGTGCACCTCGAGCTCCTCAACCTGGAGGCTGACGTGCGCACGGGCGACGTGGTGGTCACCTCGGGCATGGGGGGCACCTGCCCGGCGGGCATACCCATCGGCACGGTGACCGAGATAGGGGAGAAGCAGGCGGACCTATCGGTAGGAATCATTATCCAGCCGCGGGCCAACATGACCCGCCTGGACAGGGTCATGGTGGTGATCTCCCCGAAGCCTACCACCGCACCGGGAGTCGCCGAAGGGGGGAGCGGGATATGATAACCGCCCACCGCCGGCTGCTCTTTGCCATCATCATCCTGGTGGCTCTCCTCCTCCAGGTGGCGGTAGCGGGGGAGATAAGCGTGGGGAGTGTAAAGCCGGACCTCCTCCTCACGGCCACCATCTGCTGGGCCCTCTTCGAGGACCCCACCCGGGGAGCCCTCTTCGGGTTCTGGGGCGGCCTGCTTGAGGACGTCTTCACCACCGCCGTCCTGGGGGTGGGGGCCTTCGCCAAGACCCTCATCGGCTATTTCTCCGGTGAGCTCCGGCAGCGCGTGGTCTCCAAGTCCGTGGTCTGGCCCATGCTCATCGTCTTCGCGGGCACCCTCCTCCACGAGCTCATCAAGTTCGCCGCCTGGACCATGGTGGGCCTGGAGCAGAGACCCCCTCTGAACCCCGGGGTGGTCTTCGGGCTGGCGCTGTACAACTCCGTGCTCACCCTGGCCGTCTATCCCCTGCTGGGAAGGTTTGCCGGTCGCGAGGAAAGGGAGATGATGTTCCAGTGAGGTGGGGTCGCCATGCCCGTTAACCCGCAGCAGAAAGGAGCCATGGTCCACCGCTATACCCTTTTCGTCATGTTCATCGGGGTCATGGTGGCCGTACTGGTGGTCAGGCTTTGGTTCCTGCAGGTAGTGCAGGGGGACCGCTACCGGAGCATGGCCGAGGGCAACCGGGTGCGGGAGGTCCCCCTGGAGGCCTCCCGGGGCAAGATACTGGACCGCAACTACCAGATGCTGGTGGGAAACCGCTGGGCTCTCTCCATCTTCGTCCTCCCCACGGAGTTCGAGAAGCTGGAGGACAAGGAAGGTGAGGCCGCCCGCCTGGGAGCCATGCTGGGCATGAGCGGCGAGGAGATCATGAAAAAACTCCAGGGCGAGGGCGTGCAGCCGCACAAGCCGGTGCTCATCAAGAAGGACGTGGACCCCGAGGTCTATTTCTTCATCCAGGAGAGGCAGGCGGACTTCCCCTGGGTGTTCCCCGAGAAGATGCCGGTCCGCGAATACCCTGATGGGGACGAGAGCTTGGCGGCCCACGTTCTGGGGTACCTGGGAGAAATTTCAGAGGAACAACTTAAAGTGCTGAAGGACAAGGGTTACAAGGCGGGGGATATCGTGGGGACCTCGGGGGTGGAGGCCTACTACGAGGATATCCTGCGGGGGGTGGATGGCAAGCTGATCATGGAGGTGGACGCCCGGGGCAGGCCTCTCCAGGAACTGGGGAGGGAGGAGCGAAACCCGGGGAAAACCCTGGTCCTCACCCTGGACAAGGAACTCCAGCGGGCGGTGGAGGAGAGCCTCCGGCAGGGCATGGCCCAGGCACGCACCTACTTCGACCGCGAGCGGGGCAAGAACTACGTGGCCCCGGCGGGAGCGGCGGTAGTCCTGGACCCCCGTACGGGCGAGATACTGGCCATGGCCAGCGAGCCCACCTTCAACCTGGAGGATTTCGTGGGCGGGATTGACGAGGAGGAATGGCAAAGGCTCAACGACCCCCGCAACAACTATCCCCTGAACAACCGGGCCATCGTGGGACAGTACCCACCCGGGTCAACTTTCAAGGTGGTCACCGCCATGGCCGCCCTCCAGGAGGGGATGGTGAGCGCTTATTCCCCCTTCTTCTGCGGGCACGTCTTCAACCGGGGGGAGTTCGCCCAGTTTCCCAAGACCTGCTGGGGTACCCACGGCTCCATCAACTTCATGAGCGCCATCATCCAGTCCTGCGACGTGGTCTTCTATGACCTGGGATACGCTTTCTACGAAAACCGCAACCGGGAAGGTTGGGTCACCCGCCTGCAGGATTACGCCGTCCTGGCCGGGCTGGGCAAGCCCACGGGCGTGGACCTCCCCAACGAGTTCGAGGGACGGGTCCCCACCCCGCAGTGGAAGTGGGAGTTCAATCAGGGGAACCCGGACTACCAGCGCTGGTATCCCGGGGATACGGTGAACATGGCCGTGGGGCAGGGAGACATTCTGGTCACCCCCCTGCAGCTGGCCAACCTGTACGCGGCCATAGCCAACCGGGGCCCATACTTCCGGCCCCACGTGGGGAAGGAGATCCTCACCTACCTCGGGGAGACGGTGGAGACCATCCAGCCCCAGCAGATCGGGGATATCACCGATCCCGACAACGATCTCGGCATCCACGTGGACAAGGACAAGTTGGACGTGGTGCGCAACGCCCTCACCGGGGTGGTAGCCCGGGGAGGAACGGCTGCCGGGGCCTTTGCCGGCTTTCCCATCAAGGCCATCCCCGTGGCCGGGAAGACGGGAACCGCCGAGGTCCAGGGCAAGCAGCCCTGCGCCTGGTTCGCCTGCTACGCTCCGGCCAACGATCCTCGCTACGTGGTGGTGGTGATGGTGGAGGAGGGCGGCCATGGAGGCCTGGTGGCCGCTCCCATCGCCCGGCACATCCTGGAGTATATCTTCGGCATCCCGCGGGGACAGCCGGAGGTCACGGTGACCGAGTGAGGAGGGGGTAGAGGAATTATGCCAACTCGGCTGGGAAGGGTCCTGGCCCCCAAGGTTACGGAGCGGAGGAGGACCGACGAGGTAGCCCGCCGCTTGAGCGGGATGCCCATCCGCCACGTGGACTGGTCCCTCCTGGCGGTTACCCTTTTCCTGGTGGCCTTCGGGATGCTCGTCCAGTACAGCGCCACCCGGGGGGACAACCCGGACAACCCCACCTATTACGTTTTACGCACGGCCCTGAATTTCCTGGTGGGCCTGGTGGTCATGGGCCTCATGCTCAGCTTCGACTACCGCCGCCTCAAGGTGGCCACGCCCTTCATCTACGGTTTCTTCCTCCTCGCCCTCCTGGTGGTCTTTCTCACCGAGGAGGCCATGGGGGCTCAGCGCTGGATAACCCTGGGACCCTTCAGCTTCCAGCCCTCCGAATACTGCAAGCTGGTGCTCATCCTGGTCCTGGCCAACTACTTTTCCGACAACAAGGCGGATCCGGAGTCCCTCCGCAGCTTTGTCGTCCCGACGCTCTGGGCCCTCCCCTTCATGTTCTTCGTCTTCCTCCAGCCCGATCTGGGAACCACCCTGGTGCTGGCGGCCATCCTGCTGGGCATGCTCTACCTGGTAGGCTGCCGCATGCGCTACTGGCTGGGTTTCGTGGGCCTGGGGGTCCTGGGGTTCACCCTGGGGTTCGCCTTCCACCTTTTCCACGACTACCAGGTGGAGCGCTTCACGGCCTTCCTCAAGCAGGGGAGCAGCATCCAGGGGGCCGGTTACCAGCTCATGCAGTCCAAGATAGCCATTGGATCGGGCCAGCTGGTGGGAAAGGGGCTCTTCAAGGGCACCCAGACCAACCTCAAGTTCATCCCCGCCCACCATACCGACTTCGTCTTCGCCGTGGTGGGAGAGGAGCTGGGGTTGATCGGGGCCTTGCTGCTCATCGCGGCCTTCTGTTACCTTCTCTGGAGGGGGGTGCGCATCGCCAACCACGCTCGCGATTTCTACGGGACCATGATCGCCTTCGGCATCGTGACCATGTTCGCCTTCCAGATCATCGTGAACATAGGCATGACAATAGGGATCATGCCCATAACCGGTATCCCTCTGCCCTTCATCACCTACGGAGGATCGAGCCTCATCGTCAACCTGGCGGCCGTTGGCCTGCTCACCAACGTGTACATGCGGAGGTTCTCCCAGATATAGGTATGGCAAAAAATCCCATCTCTTTCGAAGGGTGGGAATTTCCTCCCGCGGGAGCAAGGAGGTCGCGGGATACGGGTAGGTCAAGGCGAGGATGGAGGAGGTCATGTCCGAGGATTCAAGTCCGCAAGGCGCTTACCGCTCGGGGTTCGTGGGCATCATCGGCCGGCCCAACGTGGGAAAATCCACGCTGCTCAACAACCTCATGCATCGCAAGCTGGCCATCATCTCCGAAAAGCCCCAGACTACGCGCAACAAGATCCGCTGCATACTCACCCGGGACGACGCCCAGATAATCTTCGTGGATACCCCGGGTCTGCACAAGCCCCGGAACGCCCTGGGGGAGAGGTTGAACAAGGCGGTCAGGGAGACCCTCTCCGAGGTGGACGTGGTGGTCTTCATGCTGGACGGGACCCAGACCATCGGTAAGGGCGACTTGTTCATTGCCGGGGAGCTGTCCGGCCTGGAGACCCCGGTGGTGGCGGTGCTCAACAAGATAGACAGGTTGAGCCCCGAGCAGGTGGAGGCCCAGCTGGCGGTGGCGGAGAACCTGGGGGATTTCGAGGACGTCATCCCCCTTTCCGCCAAGACCGGCGAGAACGTCCACGCTCTCATCGAGAAGATCGTGGAGCTGCTGCCGGAGGGCCCCAAGTATTACCCTGATGATATGATCACCGACCAGCCGGTGACCTTCATAGTGGCCGAGCTCATCCGGGAGAAGGTCCTACAGCTCACGCGGGAGGAGGTCCCTCACAGCGTGGCCGTGGTGGTTGAGGAGATGGGTAAGCGGGAGGACGGGGAGATAGTGGACATCCAGGCGGTCATCTACGTGGAGAGGGATTCCCAGAAGGGCATCATCATAGGCAGGGGGGGCCGCATGCTCAAGGAGATCGGCACCCGGGCACGCCGGGAGATTGAACCCCTGTTAGGAGAGAAGGTCTTCCTGCAGCTCCAGGTCAAGGTGGAAAAGGACTGGTCCAAACGGCCCCAGCTGGTGCGCAGGATGGGCTACTGATACCTGCACAGGATAAGAGGGAGGCCATGGAGGAGAGAAACCGGGTTCTGGGCGAGACCCTCAAGGACCTTCTCGCGGAGGGGAAGATGGGGGCTGCCCTGGCCCTTCTAGACGGGCTACACCCCGCGGACGCCGCGGAGGTCCTGGAGAGCGTGCCCTACGAGGACCGGATGCGCATCTTCCGTTCCTGGGACGCCGAGGATTCCTCGGAGGCGCTCCTGGAGATGTCCGAAGAGGAACAGGTGAGGGTGGTGGAGGGGCTGGCCCGCAACCTGGCCGTGCGCATCATCTCCGAGATGCCTCCCGACGACGCGGTTGACCTGCTGGCCGACCTTCCCCCCAGGTTAAGGGAGTCCATCCTCTCCGGATTGAGCGCACGGAAGGCCGGGGAGCTGCGTCGCCTCCTGGCCCACGGGGAGCGCACGGCGGGAGGCCTCATGACCCCCGAGGCCATGCGCCTGAGCCAGGACCTCACCGTGGGCGAGGTGCTGGAGAGGCTGCGCGAGGCGCCGGAAAGCGTGGAGATGATCTATTACGTGTACCTGCTGGACGAGCGGGAAAGGCTGGTGGGGGTCACCTCCCTGCGCGAGCTGATCGTCGCCGACCCGGAGGAGCCGGTCTCCCGTATCATGCACCGCGATCTCATCACCGTGGGCCCCGGTGAGGACCAGGAGAAGGTAGCCGCCCTCATCGACCGCTATGACCTGCTGGCCGTCCCGGTGGTGGACGAGGAGGGGAGGCTCCTGGGGATAGTCACCGTGGACGACGTCCTGGACGTCATCGAGGAGGAGGCCCAGGAGGACATCTACAGCCTGGTGGGGAGCTGGGAGACGGAGGAAGGAGCGGAAAGGCATCCCCTGCTGGTCCCCTTCCTGGGCAGGCTGCCCTGGGTTTTCCTCGCCCTGGCTCTGGAGGTCCTGGTGGTGGGGGGCATTCTGCGGGGTTTCTCGGAGGTGCTGAGGAATCACCTGGCCATCATCTTCTTCATTCCCGCCATCCTGGCCATGGGAGGGACGGTGGCCCTGCAGAGCGCCACGCGCGTGACCGTGGACCTCCTCCAGGAGGGAGAAGGGCGGCGGTACGTGCGGGCCGTGGCGAGCGAGGTGGGCATCGGTCTCCTGGTGGCCGCGGCCTCGGGAGGGATAATCGCCGTGGTGGCCTGGTTGATGCGCGAGAACGCCGCCCTGGGAACTGCGGTGGGTCTGGCCATGGCCTGCACGGTTCTCTCCGCCGCCCTGCTGGGGTCCTCTCTTCCCCTGCTCCTGAGGAAGATGGGCCGCGATCCCTCCAAGGCCTCCGAGCCGCTGGTGGCCACGCTCATGGACGCCGTGGGGTTGGCGGTCTACCTCCTGGTGGCCATGGCTTTGGTATGAATGGGGGTGCGAGATGCCCGGAGCGAAACGGGAGGTGACCAGGGAAGAAGTCCTGGAATTGTTTCCCAGTGTGGGGCATCTAACCTACCTCCTGGACGCCACCCTGCTGCGGCCGGAGGCCGATGAACGTGAGTACCTGAGCTTCTTGCGCCAGGCGGCGGATGCGCGCTTCCGGGCCGTTTTCGTGCCCCCTTACTACCTGCCCATGGCGCGCATGGAGCTCCGGGGAAGCGGTGTGGTCCTAGGGGCACCCCTGGGGTTTCCCTTCGGTTACCAGTCCACCGACGCCAAGAGGGCGGAGGCGGTGTTCGCGCTGCAGCAGGGAGCCGGGGAGCTGGACATGGTGATCAACATCTCCGCCCTCCGCTCGGGAAGGTTGGAGAGGGTGAGGGAGGACATCCGGGGCGTGGTGGAGCTGGCGCGCCGTTACGACGCCGGCAAGGGGGAGGGCCACGTGGTGGTGAAAGTGATCCTGGAGACCTGTTACCTGAGTCGGGAGGAGATGCGCCTCGGGGCGCTGCTGGCCAGGGAAGCGGGGGCCGATTTCGTGAAGACCTCCACGGGCTTCGGGCCCGCCGGGGCCACTGCGGATGATGTCCGCTTCCTGCGGGAGGTGGTGGGGCCGGGCTTCGGGGTCAAGGCCAGCGGGGGGATACGCACCCTGGCCCAGGTGATGGAGATGGTGAGGGCCGGGGCCAACCGGATCGGGACCAGCGCGGCTTATGCCATCCTCCAGGAGTACCTCTGGATCTATGGGGTCAGGTCTTGAATTTTGATACCCCGGGGGGTATGTGGGGCGGGAGGCCGCCTGCCAGCCGTATCGCCCTTCTACCTCTTCCGGGGAGGCCGGGGTTAGTGGTCTCGTTCGCCTGGGATCCCTCTTTCTTCCGAAAAACCGGTGGTAGTGGTCTCGCTCGCTGAGACGCTCGCTCCGACTGACCGCTGGCTTTCATGGATGTGCTGTTCTCCCTTGGAGTTCCTTCTTCCGAGGGGCCGGGGTTAATGGTCTCGCTCGCTGAAACGCTCGCTGCGACCAAACACCGGCCCCTTGGGTGGGGTGAGTCGCCGCGAGAATTCCCCCTTGCGGCCTCTTATGGTGCAGCGTGCCCGCTCGCCGGAAGAAACGTTCCGGACGATCCGGTTGGCTCCAGCGAAGAGAAGTGGGTATGTATGAGGAGAGATGGTTGGTGGGTAAGTGCGGTTTGGGGAAAGTTCCCGATAATCCCTACGGATAATAACCATAAATATAAAATATAAAAGAAGTGACCCCAAGTAACCTTTGGTACATCCCTCCGAGCTTCCCTTCCGGCCTCACCTTCCAGCTTACGCCTTCCGGTTCCTCCTTCCGGGTCCCCCGGCTGGACTTCCCTCCAGCTCCTTGGGGTCAAAGTAAATATACCACTATGGTATTAGAGGGTCAATACCCTTTTACCTGGGATTTTATAGATCTTCCCTCGTCGGGGGATTTCGACGACCTAACACTCGGGGAGTATCCAGGAAATAGGGCAGCCATTTACCGGGGAGTTGCCCATGCCACGCTCCACACGGCACGTCCCGCCTCTTTTGTGAAGGTTCGACTACCCCGGGAATCCGCTCCACCGTTTGGGCTACTGTGCTCAACCGGAGGCCAACCTTACGGGTTAGCGAGCGGACCCGCTCCGCGCATCTTTCCCTCCAGGTGCTGGAGGACGATCTGCCGCGACCGCAGGCGCAGTTCCAGGACGCTCTCCGCGTAGGCGAAGGATACCCTTAGCGCTTCCAGGACCAGGCGGGGAGGTTCCTCGAACCGGGCCACCGCGGCCATTTCCGTCCCTAGGAGGCGCCGCATGAGTTCCAGGCCCTGCGTGCTGAGATTGAAGGTTCGGGAGGAGCCCCCCGCGCACTTGGCGCAGGCGATCCCCCCCTCGGAGGGGTCCAGGCGCCAGGATCCCGTGGATGCCTCCCTACCGCAGTGGAGGCAGCGGTCCAGGTGGGGCCGGTATCCGATGAGCGCGCAGGCCTTCAACTGGTAGGCGGCTAGCAGGAGGGCGCAGTCTCTCACCTCGCCCTCCAGCACCCCGAGGGTCACCCGCAGCAGGTCGAAGAACCTGGGGATGGCCTGGTTTTCCCGCAGGGACCTCTCCGCCAGCTCCAGCATGGCCTCCCCGCAAAGGTACTTCTCGTAATCGGAGCGCAGCGGGGCGTGGGCGTGGACGGTGTCCGCCTGGGTTACCGTGTCCAGGTTCCTCCCCTCGTGGAGGACTATCTTGAGGTGGGTGAAGGGTTCCAGCCGGGCCCCGAAACGGCTCGCGGTGCGCTTGACCCCCTTGACCACCGCCCGGCGCAGGCCGTGCCCAGCGGTGATCAGGGAGACGATTCGGTCGGCCTCCCCGAGGTCATGGGCGTGCAGGACGATGGCCTCATCCTTGAGGGTGGCCAACGGAAACCCTACTCCTCGCGGATGGCGCCGAAGCGCCTTTCCCTCCTCTGGTAGTCCCGGATGGCCTCCGCCAGGTGGCGACGGTCGAAATCCGGCCAAAGCACGTCGGTGACGTATATCTCGGTGTAGGCCAGCTCCCAGATCATGAAGTTGCTGATGCGCATCTCCCCGGCGGTGCGGATGAGGAGGTCGGGGTCCGGGAGGTCCGGATGGTAGAGGTAGGAACGGAAGCGCTCCTCGTCCACCTCGGCGGGGTCCACCCTGCCCGCCGCCACGTCGGCGCTAAGCGCCCGGACGGCGTCCACCAGCTCGGCCCTGCCGCCATAGTTGAAGGCGATGTTCAGGGACATCCCGGTGTTGTCGCGGGTCAGCGCCACGGCATCGTCGATGGCCTTGAGGGTGGAGGGCGGGATGCGGTCCCGCCGTCCCAGGTGCCTGATGCGGATGTTCCGCCGGTGAAACTCCTGTACCCTGTTGTTGAGCAGGTTGCGGTTGAAGCTCATGAGGAACCGGACCTCGTTCTCCGGGCGGTTCCAGTTCTCCGTGGAGAAGGCGAAGAGGGTGAGGGCCCCGATGCCCCACTCGGAGGCGGCCCGGACGACGTCGGTGATGGACCTCTCTCCGGCCTTGTGTCCAGCGATGCGCGGCAGGTCGCGCATCTTGGCCCAGCGGCCGTTACCGTCCATGATGATGGCAATGTGGAAGGGAAGTTCTCCTTCCGGCCTGGGGACCTCCATCTCCGACATGTGCGCTACTCCCCCTTCACCTCGACGTTTTACGATACCGGGACCCGGGCGGGGAGCGGAACGCTGGAAGTGACCTCCGGAGCGTCCGCCCCCCTTACTGCGAATATTATCCTTCACCGCTTCGAAGGGATAAAGCCGGAAAAGCTCCCGCACCTCGACCCTTTACCCGCCGGTCACGCCTCGCGCCGGCGTTCAACGCCGCAGCGGGACGACCCTGCCCCTGGACATCTTTCCCTTCCACCGCGGATGCGGCCTCATGTCCGGCGTCGAGATCGCCTGGAGGACGGAAGGTCCTTCCCCCCGCGCGGATGCGAATTGGAGATCGCCCCCCGCTCCTCGACGGTGCTGGGTCCCATTTCCCGGCCCCTTCCAGCGCCGTTTATATCGGTGCGTCCTCGAGGGTCAGCCCGCCCTGAAGGCCGGCGTTGCGGGGTATCCACTTCCCCGGTCAGGGGGATTCCCGGTCACTCCCTTCCGCTTCTCCCCCGGATACCTTCCCCGACTCCTCCTGCTGTTTGAATATTATCCTCTGCAGGGCGTACACCCCCAGTATGGAGATGGCGCAGCTCTTCTGGGCGGGCATCTTGGAGGTGGGGATATACAGGGCGCATTCGTCATTGCAGGGGGAAAGGGCGCCCGCGATGGCCGATACGCGGAAAGGGCAGTAAGCTCCGGGGACGTTTCCCATTTCAACCTCCTCTTCTTCCCCTGCGCGGAAGATCCCGCCTGCCACCCTGGTTTAACCGGGTGGATCCGGGATGGGCAGGATTCCGGCCTCCGCCGATCCCGCAGGGCAGGCGCCGCGTTCCCCTGCGCCTGGCGCCGCCTCTCCTGTCCGGACCCGATCCCCGGGTGCCGCTCAACAAGATGCTATCACAACGGCCCCTCGGGCGCGATGCACCTCAACGAGCGGCCGGTAAGGTGATGACCGTCTTCGGCGAGTAGATCGAATATGTTCGGAGAAGCCCTTTCCTCGGTGGTTTTCCGCCGCACCATGTCCCTCCCGGAAGGGGTCGACGACGGACCCGGTCGGTGTTCCGGCGTTGACAGGTCGGTCGATCGCGCCGTCCCGCATCCCGCGAGGGCTTACGCCGGGTCCCGTGTCAGGTGTTTCTGCGGTAACCGGAGACCCCGGGCGGTGTTTATAATAAAGGGTGTGAAGCGGAAAACCCGAGAAGGGGAGGTGAGCTTGGAAGCGGGTGGTGACGGAGGCCGGGAGCTCTGCCACGAGGACAGGGTCCTGGTGCAGCGGGCCCGGGAGAAGAGGGATGCCTTCGAGGCCCTATACACCAAGTACCTCCGCAAGATTTACACCTACGTCTATTACCGGGTAGGCAACGCGGAGGACGCGGAGGACATAACGGAGAGCGTTTTCCTCCATGCCCTGGTGCACCTGGACCGCTACCAGGACCGGGGGATTCCCTTCTCCGCCTGGCTCCTCCGCATAGCCCACAACCTGGTGGCCAACTGGCACCGCAGCGCTTCCAGGAGGCGTCCAGTATCCCTGGAGGCGGTGGAGGAGCTGCATTACGAGGGCCTATCGCCTGAGGAAGCCCTGGAGAGGGCGGAGGAAATAAGACGCCTGCGGGAGGCGCTGGCTTCACTTCCCGAGGAGAGGCAGCAGGTGCTCATCCTCCGTTACGCGGAGGGAATGAGACACCGCGAGATCGGGCAGGTGATGGGGAAGAGCGCCGGGGCGGTGAAGGTCCTGGTTCACCGCTCGCTGATAAGCCTGCACCGGCGCCTCTCCGAGATGGAGGAGGAGGAGAAATGAGCGGATGGAGGAGACGGGGGAACAAGATGGTGAAACGCGGATACCGGCACACGGTGAGGTTGCTCAAGAGCTACCTCCATCCCGTGGATCCCGATCCCGCCTTTTCCCGACGCCTGGAGGACCTCTGCCAAGGGTTGGGGGCGGACGACCTCCTGGTGGCCGAGTCGGAGCCCGCGGGCTACTTCTCCGGCCGCCGGGGGATGATCATCGGCGGAGCGATATTCTCCGCCCTTCCCTTTCTGGGGGTCGCCGCCTATGCTATTAACAAGCATCTTACCAGGCGGAGGGCCGTGGCCCTGGGCGTCTGAGAAGGGGCGGAGATGAACCGGGAAGAGATTTTCGCGGTGGTGCGCGCCGCGCTGGCGGAGGCGTTGGAGCTCCCCGAGGAGGATATAAGGGAAGATTCCCGCTTCAAGGAGGACCTGGAGGCGGATTCCCTGGACCTGGTGGAGCTCCTCCTGGAGATGGAGCGCGTTTACGGCTTCAAGGTCAGCGACGAGGAAGCGGCGGAGATAAACACCGTGGGTGACGCCGTGGACCTCATCCTCCAGAAGGCAAGGGCTTGAGAACCGGGGGGTCCCGATGAGGGTGGGAATACCCGGCGGCCTGCTCTATTACCGTTACGGGAAGTTGTGGACTTCCTTCCTCCGTGCCCTGGGCGCGGAGGTGGTGGAGTCGGGGGAGACCACCCGCTCCATCCTCTCCTCCGGGGTAAGCAAGGCGGAGAACGAGAGCTGCCTGCCGGTGAAAGTCTTCTACGGGCACGTGCTCGCCCTGCGGGACAAGGTGGACGCCATCTTCGTCCCCCGCCTGGTGAGCGTGAAGAGGGGAACCCACACCTGTCCCAAGATGCTGGGCCTCCCGGACCTGGCCCGGGCGGCGGTGGAGGATAAGGTGCCCATCCTGGCCCCTACCATTAATTTCCAGGAGGGGATGTGGGCCAACTACCGCGCCGTCTATTCCCTTGGGAGCCTCTTCACCCGCAACCCTATTCGCATCATCCGGGCAGGCCTGGAGGCCTGGCGGGAGCACCGCCTGTACCTGGAGCGCCTGACCCTGGGCCTGGACCACAGGAGCGCCCTCAGGGGGGAGGCGGAGGACCTTCTCTGCGAGGGGCGGGAATTGAGGATAGGGGTAATCGGCCATCACTACAACGTTTACGACACCTTCACCACCATGTCCCTGCTGGACCGCCTGAGCTCCATGGGGGTGGACGTGGTCACCGCGGACATGGTCCCCGAGGAGCTCAAGGAGCGGGAGCTGAAGCGCCTGCCCAAGGACATCTACTGGAGCTACGAGCAGGAGGTGGCGGGTGCCATACTGGCCTGCACTCGCTACCGTCTGGTGGACGGGATAATATTCATGATCTCTTTCCCCTGCGGGCCGGACTCCATCATCCGCGTCCTCTGCGAGCAGGAGAACCGGCGCATGGGAGGGGTCCCCATGCTTAGCCTGGTCATCGACGAGCACACCGGGGAGGGCGGTTTCCTCACCCGCATCGAGGCCTTCGTGGACATGCTCCGCAGGCGCAAGGGAATCGCCCCGGAGGTGCGGGAGGCGGTGGCGATATGAAGATCAGCTGGCCCCACATGGGGAGCCTGGAGTTCGTGCTGAGCAGCGTGTTCGAGGAGTTGGGGTTGGATTACGTGCTTCCGCCTCCAAGTTCCCAGCGCACCCTGGAGCTGGGCACGCGTTACGGGCCGGAGTTCGCCTGCTTCCCCCTCAAGTCCACCCTGGGGAACTTCATCGAGGCCATCGAGGCGGGAGCGGACACCCTGATCATGGTGGCCGGAAAGGGGCCCTGCCGCTTCGGTTTCTACGCCGAGACGCAGAGGCGTATCCTGGAGGACGCCGGCTATGAGTTCCGCATGGTCCCCCTGGAATTCGAGCCGAGCAAGATCCCGGCCACCGTACGGAAACTACGGGAGCTGAAGCAGGGCCGGCCCTGGAGGTCCGTGGTGCGGGCCATCAAGTTTGCCCTGAGCAAAGCCTATCTCATCGACCGGTTGGAGCAGCAGGCGTTGCACCAGCGCTGCCTGGACCGGGATCGGGGAGCGACCACCAAGGCGTTGGAGAAATGCTACCGCATGGTGTGGAAAGCGGATTCCTACGCCGCCTTGCGCAGGGTGGAGGAGGAGGCTTTCGGGCTCCTATATTCTGTTCCCCGGGTGGAGCGGGAGACGGTGAGAATAGGGATCGTGGGGGAGTTCTACCTGGTCTTGGAGCCCTTTTTCAACCTGGGAGTGGAGGAGCAACTGGGGAACCTGGGAGCCTTCGTGGAGCGCAGCGTCTACCTCACGGACTGGCTGCGTCCCTCGGGGAACAACCCGGTAGCCGGGCAGCACGATCGCGAGATCGAGGAGGCGGCACTGCCCTATCTCACCCACTTCGTGGGCGGCGAGGGGCTAAGGTCGGTGGGGGCGACGGCCCTCTATCACCGCCACGGTTACGACGGCGTGGTGCACGTCATGCCCTTCACTTGCATGCCGGAGACCATCGCCAAGAGCATCCTGCCCAGGGTATCCCGCGACCTGGGGATTCCCGTCCTCTCCCTGGTCATAGACGAGATGACCGGGAAGGCCGGCGTGGCCACCCGGCTGGAGGCCTTCGTGGACCTGGCCCGCTTCCGGAGGAGGGCCAGGGACGCCGGGATGGACTACTCCCTGCAGCCCGCTTTCTGAGGAGTTGGTTTCCGCCTGAACGACGCCGTCTCAGTTGATGCCGCGTGTTTTAACGGGCGCCTTCGGGGCTGGAGAAGGCTGGGAGACCACCCCATCATCCCAGTGAGACAGGAAAACGGAGGAAAAGGGTGATCTCGCCTTGTTCAATCTTGATCCCCGGGGCGAAAAAACCCGGTGTGGGGGTATAATGTATAAGGTGTCAGAAGGGAAACGAGAAGGAGGTTTGTCGATGGCCAACGAGAAAGAGGAGCTGTTGAACCAGGAGATCGCCTCCTACGAGGAAGAGCTCAAGGTGCTGGCGAGCAAGCTGCAGGAACTGGCCGGAGTGGACTGTTCCTTCGGGGCCTGCGTCTTCGATCCCGAGATGGAGGACGTGGAGTCCAAGCTCGCCGAGTTGCAGAAGAGGAAGAAGGTCCTCGCCGAGGTGATGGAATCCCTCAAGCAGTGCGGCATCGAATGACCTGAAAACGACGAACCTCGAGGGGCTTCCCGGGAAGCCCCTCGTTTTATGCCCTTTCCAGGTCGCCAGGAGGCAAAGGCCCGCTTATACCCCGAACCTATTCCACCTCGAAGAACTTGTCCTCCGGCGCTCCGCATATGGGACACTTTTCCGGTATGACGTCGTCGGCCACGTACCCGCACACGCTACAAACGTAATAATTGGGAATCTTTTCCGCCACCAGGTGTTGCAGGGCTCCCTCGTAGAGTTTGACATGGCGTTCCTCCACGTCGCGGGCGTAGGCGAACATGGTGGCCGCCACCCTCTCGCCCTCCGCCTCGGCGTCGGCGATGAAGGAATCGTAGCTAACCTGTGCGATCTTCTGCTCCGAGGCCAGGGCCTCCTCCAGGTTGGTCTCGGTGTCCTTTATCTCCCGCAGCAGGCGGAGGTTGTTGTAGGCGTGGATGCTCTCCGACTCCGCCACCGCCCTGAAGAGCTTGGCGATAACCGGGTAATCTTCCTCCTCGGCCTTCCTGGCGAAGGCCTTGAGCCTCACCGCCGCCTTGGACTCGCCCGTATAGGCGTCATAGAGGTGCTTCCTGGTTTTCTCTCCCATAGGTCCCCCTTTCCTCGATACCCGAGCCGTGAACTAGAGGGTTCCCGTCGGCGCGCCCGCGGATCCTCAGTTTCCCTTCTTGCGCACGAAGACGTGGTATTCCCCGTCCCTTTCCTCGATGCCCAGGAACTCGTGCCCGGTCTTGGCGCACCAGGCGGGCATGTCGTTCTTGATGCCCTGGTCGTCGGCGATGACCTCCAGGATCTCCCCCTCCTGGAGGTACTTCATCTCCTGGGAGGTCCTGACGATGGGCATGGGACAGTAAAGTCCTACACAGTCCACGGTCCTATCCGCCTTCAACTTTCATCACCTCCCGACATGGATAACAGGCGGCCTTCTTCGGTGCCGGGTGGCCCGGGAGTGCTTCCGGCGCGCGGTTTCCGGTCGCTCGTCGAAGATGTTACCCTCTTTCGCTTGACGTTAACCGTTTCCTTTCCAAAGTCCTCAGTTGAAGGGGTCGTTCATATCCCTCGTTCCGATTCCATCGACATCCTTGCCTCTCCTTCCCCGGCGGCCCTCAGATGAAGAGATTGATGGCCGAGCGGGAGGCCCGCTCCACGTAGGTGGCCGCCCCGGCGAAGTCCTCCACCTCGGGGATGAAATCCTCCTCCGTCAGGCCCATGAGGGCCATGGAAGTGGTGCAGGCTATGAAGTGTACTCCCAGTTCCCTGGCCAGCCCGATCATCTCCTCCAGAGAGGGCATGCGGAATTGCCGCATGAGGAGCTTCATGGCCGCCCTGCCGCCCCCCAGCATGTGCAGGCGGGAGAGGCGCAGGCGCCGCGAGCCTCCCCGGTTCATGAGGCCCAGCATACGCTGCAGGGGCGTCTTGCGGCCTCCTCCGCCCCTTTCCCTGCGCACCACGTTGAGCCCCCAGAAGGTGAAGAACATGGTCACGTCCATGCCCATGGAGGCGGCGGCGGTGGCGATGTTGAAGGCTGCCAGGGCGCGGTCCAGCTCACCGCTGAAGACCACGATGGTGGCACTATCCTGGCTTTTTTCCCACCTTATATCACCCTGCGTTTCCATCCTCTTACACCTGCCCCTTCTTTTCATCCGCTCTCAGTACGGTCTCTGCTCGCCCGCTATCCCCATCGAATAAACAGCTCCCGGGTCGCCGCATGCTTGTGGGAATTAGCTTTTCCTGGCTTGGATCTTCCGCACAACCAGGGCGTGAGAGACCTCACCGTCCGCGGTCTCAACCCGCCGGGTTGCGAAGGTGGCTTGCACCGCTCTTCCCGACGCTCAGCCCAAGTCACCCCCGCGCCTCGAGGGGTTCGCCACAATGGGGGCATTCCTCGGACCCTTCCCGGGCTGCCCCGCCGCAGGCGGCGCAGGTGACGATGACTATCTGGCAGGGTTGGCAGAAGGCAGGCATGTCCACCGCCGCCTCTATCTCCGCCTCGCAGTAGGGGCACCGGCAGACCTCGGTCCTTTCTTCCTTCCTCTCCTCCATCTCATCTCTTTCCTTTCTTTTCCAGGTAGTCCTCGATGGCCTTGTGCAGGGCGTCCGCGCCCAGGTTGGAACAGTGCATCTTGTTGGCCGGGAGACCTCCCAGCTCCTGGGCCACGTCGTCCCGGGTTATCTTCAAGGCCTCCTCGATGGTCTTGCCCTTGGCCATCTCGCTCACCATGCTGGAGACAGCGATGGCCGCGCCGCAGCCGAAGGTCTTGAATTTCACGTCCGACAGCCGACCTTCGTCGTCCACCTTGATGTAGAAGGTCATCATGTCCCCGCAAACCGGGTTGCCCACCTCTCCCACCCCGTCGGCGTCCTCTATCTCGCCCACGTTGCGGGGGTTGGTGAAGTGGTCCATGACCACGTCGCTGTACTGGGCCATGTTCTCACCCCCTTTCCTTGAGGTACTTAGCGTACAGCGGCGACATTTGCCGCAAGCGCTCCACTATGGGCGGGAAAACCTCCAGGACGTATTCCACGTCCTCCATGGTGTTCTGGGGCCCGAAGCTGAAAAGGATGGACCCTTGGGCCTTCTCCGGGGGGATGTGCATGGCGGTGAGCACGTGAGAGCCCTTAAGGGCCCGGGAGGTGCAGGCTGAGCCGCTGGATACGGCCACCCCCCGCTGGTCCAGGAAGAGGAGCATGCTTTCTCCCTCGATGAATTCCACCACGAAGCTGGCGTTCCAGGGCAGCCTCTCCACGGGGTGCCCGGTGAGCTGGATATGCTCCACCCGGGAGGTCAGCCCCGTGATAAGAGCATCACGGAGCCCGGCGAGATAGGTGCTCCGTTCCCCCATGCGTTTCCGTGCTAGCTCCGCAGCTTTTCCCATCCCCACGATTCCCGGTACGTTCTCCGTTCCGCCACGTCGGCCCCCTTCCTGGATTCCGCCGTCCAGGAGGGGGATGAGGCGAACCCCTCGTTTCACCCACAGGGCTCCCACTCCCTGGGGACCGTAAAGGAGGTCGGAGGAGATGGAGAGGGCCTGCACGCCCAGCTCCTTGACGTCGATGGGGAGATGAGCGGCGGCGGCCACGGCATCGGTGTGGAAGGGGATTTCCCTTTCCGCTGCCAAGCGGGCGGCCTCGGCCACCGGTTGAATGGTCCCCACCTCCCCATTGGCCAGCATTACCGATACCAGGATGGTATCCTCCCGTAACAGGGATCCCAGTTCCTCAAGGTCAATCCGCCCGTGTTCGTCCACCGACACCAGGTCCAGCTCGTACCCCTGTTTCTCCAGGGTCCTGGCGGCGTGGAGAACGGAGAAGTGTTCCACCGCGGAGACTACGATGTGTTTTCCCTTGCGCCGGGAGCCCGCGGCGATGCCCTTCACAGCCAGGTTGTTGGCCTCCGTGCCGTTGGAGGTGAAAATGATCTCCGAGGGCTCTGCCCCGATGAGGGCGGCTACTTTCTCCCGTGCCTCTTCCACCGCCTCCCGGGCGGCATCGCCCCAGCTGTGCAGGGAGGAGGGGTTGCCGTACCTTTCGCCCAGGAAGGGGAGCATGGCCTCCCTCACCTCGGGAAGGAGAGGCGAAGCGGCGTAGTTGTCCAGGTATACCTCTTTCATCTATCTATTCCTCCTTGCCAGGTCCTTTCCCGCCCGCGGCTGAGTTCCCTCCCGTCTCCTTCCGCTCCGTTGCGGTATCCTTCGCAAGTGGGACCCCGCCCTTTTTGACCCTTTCTATTATTCCCGGCCGAATCCCCAGGTATGCAGCCGCTTCCTCCACATTCACGGTGCGTAGCAGGCAGGAGTTCTCACCGCAGATCTCGGCCCCCGGCCTGGTTTCTCCCTCCGCCTCCTCCCGGGGTAGGGGGAGGAACAGGGTCCGGTGGTCGGGGGAGAGCTCCCGGGCGACTCGGAAAAGGCGCCGACGGTTCTGGTCGCCTCCCCACCACCTCACTACCAAGGGGCCTTCCAGCAAAAGATCCAGGGAGAGGGCGAAGGGGGAGGCGTGGTAGCCGTAGCGGAGGACATCACCAGCCACCGAGGAGAGCAGCTTTTGCGCCCTTTCCTTCCATCCTTCTTTCCCACCGAGGAAGGCCTGACGCAGGAAGGCCTCCGAAGCCCGGGAGACGGAGATCGGGTCGGCGGGCTCGGGGAGCAAGCCGGGTGGCAGGAAGTCCGGCAAGGCGTCCAGGAGAAGCCCGCTCTCCCGGTCCCGAAATTCGTCCTCCACAAGGTGGAGCAGCTCCCCGGCTCTTTCCAGGTAAATGGTGTCGCCGGTGGAGGAGAAGGCCTCCTGCAGGGAAAGGGCCGTTTCCACCTGGTCGGCTAGCAGGCCGTGACGGTGGGGGGCGTGATGGTGGTAGTGGGCCATCCCGCCCCGGGGATGGAAGCATTCCCGCCAGGCGAAATCCAGGAAGCGCAGGGAAAGCCGGCCGTATTCCTCCCGTCCCAGGACCTCCGCCGCTCCCAGCAGCGCTCCCGCGGCCCGGGCGGAGGCATCAATGTAGACGGTTTCGTCGACCGGGGGGACGGGACGCGTCCGCCTTGCGGCGGCATCGAGGAGGTAATACTCCTCGTCCGCGTCCTGGCTCCCGAAGAAGCGGTGGTCGCCGTCGCTCAGGGTGCGGTGGATGTAGGAGGCGGTTTCCGCGGCCGCCTCGAGGAATCCCTCCTCTCCCGTGCCTCCGTAAGCCCGCAGGTAGACGGTGAGGAGGCGGGCGTTGTTGTCAAGCATCTTCTCGTAATGGGGAATCGACCAGTCCCGGGTGACGGAGTAACGGAAGAAACCTCCCTCCACGGGGTCACGCAGCCCGCCCCGGGCCATGGCTTCCAGGTATTGCAAGGCAAAGTCTAGGAACCTCGCCTCTCCCTTCCGGTGCATGCGCAGGGCAAGGAGGACGGCCTCGGGGTGGGGGAACTTAGGTTCCCCGCCCAGCCCCCCGTATTCCCGGTCCCAGGCGACGAGTAGGGAGGAGGCTACCGCGTCCATCAGGGAGGGATCCAAGGGTCCGCCGCGACCGCCGGGGGAGACTATCTCCGGAGGAGCGCTCTCTATTTGGCTCCGGTTCTCCGCGTACAACTGGGAGATCCTCCGCAACACCTTGCGCATGGTCTCCGGCGGGACATAGGTGGTTCCCGCAAGCAGCGCCCCGTTGGGGGAGAGGAAGGCGGTAGTGGGCCAGCCTCCCTGGTTGTAGCGACGGTTGATGTCCGGGTTGCGGTCGTTGTCCACGCGGACCGGGATATAGAGGGAGTTGATGAGCCGGATGACCTCCTCGTCCGAATAGGTGGTCTCATCCATGACGTGGCACCAGTGGCACCATACCGCGGATATGGAAAGGAGTACCGGCTTGCCTTCCCTGGCCGCTCGTTCGAAGGCCTCCTTTCCCCAGGGAAGCCAGTTTATCTCCCGCGCCCGATTGGGCCGGGGCGAGAAGCGAAATTCCTCCCCGGTTCCTCGGGTATCGGCTTTCCTGGCCTCGCCCATCACGGTCCATCTCCTCGGGTAAGGATGGTCAGGCTATTTCCTCTTCCCATACGGCGGCACGGCTCGGATCTCCCGCTCCACCGCCGGGGTGAAAGCGACTGCCCCTTTCGGCCTGCGCCGATTAAAAGATTTAATGGGTACGGCAACCCTTTCCTTCCCTTGCTCGGCCGGGATTCCACCGCGCCCCGGGCGACCCGGTTTCGGCATCCCTCCGGGGCGGACGGCGGACCCCCTGCCGCATCGCGCTTTCTTCCCCCAGCGGCGAGGAGGGCGGACCTGCCGCCCTCCTCCGGATGTACAACCCTCACCTGCCGGGGACCCGGGTCGTCAACCCCCTTGGCAGGATGGCGGGAGAACCGTCATTCCCGACCCTTTCCCGAACCTTCCTTCTTACCTGTTTCCGTCCCCTTGCGCATCTGTTTCTCCATGGTCACGCAGGGAAACTTGGAATCCGCGCAATGAGGGCAGCAGAGGCCTCCTCTTTCCAGTGACTTCGCCTTGCTCATGTCAGCCTCTCCTTTCTCGTGGTCTTCAGTCCCGCTTCGTTTCCTGGCATTAAAATATCAGTCCATCAGCCCGGAGGACATGACTTCCGTCAGTGCCCGCCTTCCCCCGTGAAGAGTCTCGCCTCAAGCCCTCCGGCACATGGAAAGTAAGCGTGACGGCGGGCAAAAAGGGCGAAATGCACGGGAACCACCCTTCATTCGAGGGCGGGCTTAAGAAAGGCCGTCGAAGTACTGGAGCAGGGCGCCTTTGTCCTTCACCACCAGGAGCTTGCCCTCGGAGGAGATGATCTCGGATTTCTTGAGCCGGCTCATGATGCGGGAGACGGTCTCCTCGGTGGACCCCACCAGGCCCGCGATGTCCCGGTTGGTGAGGGGGGTGTTGATGACCAGTCCGCACTTGTCGGTAATCCCCACCTCGTCCACCATCTTCAGGAGCACGCAGGCGATGCGCTTCTCCACCTTCTCCCCGGCGATGCAGCGTTCTTTGTAATAGGCCTGGTCCAACTTCATGACCACGCGGCGGGTCAGGTAAAGTGCGAAAAGGGGGTCCCTTGAGGCCAGCCACTGCAGGTCGTCCCAGCTTATCCGCCAGACGCGGGATTCCTCGCGCGCCACCGCGGAATAGGAGTAGATCCCCTCCTCGTAGAGGGCCCCCTCGCCGAAGAGGTCCCCGGGGTAGAGGAAGTTCAGGATGTACAGCCTGCCGTCGCCGTGGACGATATTGGCCTCCACGGTACCTTCCTCCACCACGTAGAGGTGGGTGGCCTCGTCTTGGTCTATGAATATGTACTGCTCGCGGTCGAACCACTCCGGCTTGAAAAGGTCCCGGGCTTCCTCGCGCAGGCCCCCCTCCAGGTGGTTGAGGAACTCCCGCAGGAAATGGTCTTCCACCGTGCCTCTCCTTCCCGAGTCTCCTGAACGCGAACAGGATGATTATACCAATCCGAGGTCTCGTCGGCATCATGTCCCGTGGACCGCACGGGGGGCTTGCGTGCCCAAAAGGAAGGGACGCCCACTTTTCGTCCAGGCCGCGGCCTGAGAGTCCTCGTTTGAGGAAGGGAATCGCATTGTGGGAAGAGGGGGCCGTTTACGGTACTCGTGAGAGCACGAATTATAATTGACATATGCCCATTATAATATTAATATAAGAGATCGATGGGGGGAGACATGAAGGATCGAGAACCGGCCCCCGAGGGAATGGGCACGGTGGTGACGTGAAACGCCGAGCGCGGCGGAAAGGAGGTGAATAGGATGCCGGGTTACGGGTATCGCAACATGTACCGGCTGACGGGCCTCCCGGGGTGGATGAGGTTCGGCTACAGCCCGGGCTGGGTGGGGAGGAGCCCCAGCGGCCTGGGGCCATGCGCCGAGTACCTCGTGACCGGGAGATGGCCCACCCCGCAGACGGCCCAGGCCTGGCAGGCCGGTCCGGCATCGGGTTTTGCAGCCGGGACTGGTTTCGCGGGAGGGCCAGAGCAGGAGCTGGAGTTCCTGAAGTCCAGGGCTGATTTTCTCTCCCGGCAGTTGGACGCCATACGCAAGCGCATCGAGGAGCTGGAGAAGAAGTAATCCCCGGTTCCGGGGATTGCCGCGAGGAGGCCGGGAAACGTCCCGGCCGTTCAACTACCCGTACCGCTTCCAGGTCCTGCGGGAATCGCTCTTTGCCTTGCCAGGGTTGGTATCATGGTCACCAATTACTTGCCGCCATCCAACCCGCTCCTTCTCCTGCGAGGGATCGCCCCACGACCTGCGAACGCACTTCCGGGGGAAATACTGGAAAAGATTGGCAGGGAGCCCAACAGTTTTTTTAGCCTGGCTTTTCTTTTCCGTCCGGTTCGCGGAAGCGTATCCCCCGGATGAGGTCGATGCGGGTGACCACGCCCACCATCTTGTTCTCCTCATCCGTGACCACCAGGAAGCGGGTCTGGTCGGTGAACATCTTCATGATGGCGTTCTGGATGGAATCCTTGAGCCCTATGGTCAGGGGCGGCTTGTGCATGATGTCCTCCACCCTCCTGTACATCCGGCTGGCGGGGTCCCTTCGGGCGAAGATGGCGGTGATGTCCGTGTCCCTGACTACGCCCACCAGCCTGTCTTTATCATCCAAGACGGGCAGGCCGTGGAACTTGTAGGTCTTGAACATTTCCACCAGCCTCTCCAGGTCGTCGTCCTTGCGGGCACAGATGGGCTCCCTGGTCATCACGTCCTCGACCTTCCCCTCCAGGTAGATGTGTTTTTCGCCCTCCATATCCCTCACCTCGATCCCGTCAGACTCTGGCCTCTCCGGCTTTGAATATAGCGTAGCGGGTGAACGGGGGCCCGATGAGCTGAAAGAAAAGGGTGGTGGCGGCGATGACGCTGATGGCCATGGTCCCCAGCTCCACCCCGGCGGGCCCGAATTTCCCTCCCCCCAACTCGAGCATGGTCTGGATGGAGAGGCCGATGGCCACCCCGGCCTGGGAAAAAAGGCACAGGCCCAGGTACTTGCGGACGTTCTCGGGAGCCCTGGATATCCTCCCTCCAAGGGAGGCCCCCGCCTGCTTCCCCAGGGAGCGGAAGAGGATATACAGCAGGCCTATCCATCCCAGCTGGAGCAGCTTTCCGGTCATCAGCTGCGAACCCACCACCACGAAGAAGATCACGAAGAGAGGCTGGGTTATGCCCCGCATGATCTCGAAGAGGTCCTCCCTACGCCATTTGGTGAGGTTGACCACGACCATCCCCATGGACATGTTGGCCAGGATGAGGGAGAAATGTAGGGCATTGGCCAGCCCGGTGGTGAGGACGATGGCTCCCAGGGTGAGCACCAGGAGTCCCCGCCGGGCGGTGTAGTTGCGTACCAGGAAAAGGAAAAGAAGGCCTACCGCCGACCCGAGGGCCATGGCCCCCAGGATCTCCCCGAAGGGGCGCAGCACGGCCTCCGCCACGTGCACCTCGCTTCCCGTGAGAAGGAACTTGGCCAGGAAGATGGCGAAGGCGTAGATGATGATGGCGAAGGCGTCGTCGATGCCCACCACGGCGAAGACGGTGGTGGTCAGCGGTCCCGAGGCCTGGTATTCCCGCAGCACGTCCACGGTGGCCGCCGGCGCCGTCGCCGAGGCCAGGGCGCCGAACACCAGCGCCAGGGGGAGGTTGCGGGAGTATATATACAAGGCGAGGGTCACCAGCACGGTGGCCCCCAGGGACTCGAGCACGGAAATCCAGAGGATGGAGTTCCCCAGGTGCCGGAGCTTGCGGAAAGCCAGCTCCCCCCCGATGTCGAAGCCGATGCAGGCCAGGGCCAGGTAGGTGAAATAGACCAGCCCACCGAAGTTGTCGTCGTGGAAGATCCCCAGGACGGACTTACCCATGAAGATGCCCACCAGGATGTATCCCACCACCATGGGAACCTTAAAACGTCGGCAGAGAAGACCCGCTCCCCATCCCAGCAGGAGGGCCAGGCCGACCATGGTGACCAGGAAATGGGGGCTCTCGGGTATGAGGTCCTTGAGCATCGGGAATCAGGCTTCCTCCTTCGTCCTCAGGTAGGCGGAAACGAATTCCCGCAGGGATTCCTCCAGGTGGCGGCGCGCCGTCGGGTTCATTTCCTCAAGGATCCTCTCCAGGTGCCTCTTGCGGCGGGCGTTTACCTGACGCACGAGATGCTCGCCCCGCTGGGTTAAGGCCAGCTCCACGCGGCGCCGGTCGTCGGTACCCGGCCGGCGCCGGAGGAGGCCCTTCTCCTCCAGGCGTTCCAGGAGGGAGGTGACCGCCGAGGGGGAAATGCCGAGCATGACGGCTATCCTGGCCGGTTTATCGTTGAGGTTGTATACCATGTCCAGGACCCGGAACTGGGGGACGGTGATCTGTTCTTCCCCCTCCTGTAACAGGGATTCGGCGAGGATATTGACCATGATGCGGGAGGCGTTCAGTATGTGCTCCTCGAGCCTCGGTGGCGAAACATCCGCCGCGACCCGCTGGACTTTCCCCATTGCTGCCTCCTGTCACGTTATTCCGGAAACCTCCTGTCGCGTTAGTCTGGAAAAGTTAAATATTTTAATAATTAAATTATCGAAATGTTCATACTCGGGGTCAAGCGGATACGCCTTGAGACACACTGGCTGGTGGGCTGAACCCAATCTCTTGCGGAATCAGGGGAGACTTGGTCGCGGTGCTCGAAGGGACCCTGGAAAACATGTCCACCTGCCCGGGAGCGTCCGAGCCGGCGGCACCTTCGGTTTCCCTGGAGCGCCGGGCGCCTCCGCGTGGGACGGGAATCAGCGGTGGTCCGGGCACTTGTCGAAGAACGACCTGTCCTTGCCCGTCCTCTTCACTATCCAATCCACCTGAGCTTCGGGGATGTAAGGCGTACCGCAGACGCTGCACCTGACCATCTTGAAATCCTTGTGCCATATGTGGCGCACGCCGTTCTCCTCCTTAAGCTGGATGGCTCCGGTGGGGCAGGCGTAGGCGCAGGCGCCGCAGCCGATGCACACGTCCGACGGCTTATTGTAAGGGGTGGCGGGTTTCTTGTCCGCCCCGCGTCCCACCATGGCTATGGCGTGCACGCCCACCACCTCGGCGCAGACGTTGGTGCACAGCGCGCAGGCGATGCACTTGTAGCGCTCGTTCTCGCCCTCGTCCTTGCGGAAGCGCACCCCGGTGACGCCCTCGGCGGCGGCCATCTCCCTTATCACCTCTGAATCCGGCACGCGCGCCAGGAGCAGCTCCAGAACGCCCCTACGGATCCTACGTACTAAGGGGGTGTCCGTCTTTATCTCCAGGCCCTTGCGCACCGGGAAGTTGCAGGCCGTGACCAGTCTCATCCTGCCCCGCTGGTGGGCCTCCACCAGGCACACGCGGCAGGAACCGCCGCTCGACGTCACCTCGCTGTTGTAGCAGAGCGAGGGGATGTGGATGCCGTTCTGGCGCGCCACCTCCAGCACGCAGTAGTCCTTTTCGGCCTCGAAGGTCCTCCCGTCTATGACCACGCTTATCTTTTCCATGTTACGAAATCCTCACCGCGTCGAATTTGCATACGTCCTTGCAGACGCCGCACTTTATACACTTGGAGGTATCGATAACGTGGGCCTCCTTGCGCTTCCCCGTGATGCAATTCTGCGGGCAGTTCTTGGCGCACAGGCGGCAGCCGGTGCACGCCTCGGGGTCTATGGAATAGGTGATGAGCGCCTTGCATACCCCGGCGGGACACTTCTTGTCCCTAATGTGGGCCTCGTATTCCTCGCGGAAGTACTTGATGGTGGAGAGCACCGGGTTGGCGGCCGAGGTCCCCAGGCCGCACAGCGCCCCCCAGGTCAGCAGATCGCACAGCTCCTCCAGCATGGCCACGTGCTCCTCCCTGCCGCGCCCCTCGGTGATCTCGGTGAGCAGGTCGAGCATGCGCGGCAGGCCGTCCCGGCAGGGGGTACACTTCCCGCAGGACTCCTCCACCAGGAACCCGGTGAAGTACTTGGCGACGTCCACCATGCAGGTGTCCTCGTCCATGACGATGATACCTCCGGACCCCATCATGGACCCGGCCTTGGTGAGACTGTCGAAATCGATGGGCAGGTCCGCAAGGCGTTCGGGTATGCAGCCGCCGGAGGGGCCACCGGTTTGCACCGCCTTGAACTTCTTGCCCCCCAGGACGCCCCCGCCGATGTTCTCCACCAGCTCGCGTATGGAGATGCCCATGGGCACCTCCACCAGGCCGGTATTGTTGACCTTGCCCACCAGGGAGAAGACCTTGGTGCCCTTGGAACCCTCGGTGCCCATGCTCGCGTACCATTCCGCGCCCTTGAGGATGATCTCGGGCACGTTGGCCCAGGTCTCGACGTTGTTGAGGACGGTCGGCTTATTGTAGAGGCCCCTCTCTACCGAACGGATGTACTTGGCGCGCGGCTCACCCACGTTGCCCTCGACCGAACGCATGAGGGCCGAGGACTCGCCGCACACGAAGGCACCACCGCCGCGGCTGATCTTGATGTCGAAGGAAAATCCGGTCCCCAGGATGTTCTCGCCCAGCAGGCCCTTCTCGCGCGCCGCCTCGAGGGCCAGGGTGAGGTTCCGCACTGCCAGGGGGTACTCGTCACGCACGTAGATATATCCCTGGTGCGAGCCCACGGCGTAGGCGCCTATGATCATGCCCTCGATCACCGCGTGCGGGTCGCCCTCCATGATGGAGCGGTCCATGAAGGCGCCCGGGTCTCCCTCATCGCCGTTGCACATCACGTAGCGGACGTCGCTCTCCACCGCCGCACAGGAACGCCACTTGGTCCCGGTGGGGAAACCGGCACCACCGCGCCCGCGCAGACCCGAGCGCTCCACCTCGGAGATGATGTCCTCGGGCTTCATGGTGAGCGCCTTGGCCAGCCCGGCGTAGCCGCCCACCAGTATGTAATCATCGATGCTGGTGGGGTCTATGGTTCCGATATGCCTCAGGGCGATACGGTGCTGGTGCTTGTAGAAGGGGATCTCGCTGTAGTGCGGGACGACCTCGTCGGTGACCTTGTCCCGATAGACCAGCCGCTCCACGATGCGGCCGCCCTTGATGGATTCCTCCACGATCTCCGGCACGTCCTCTGGTCTCACCTTAAGGTAGAGGATGTCCTGGGGCCGGAGCACTACTAGCGGACCGTTCTCGCAGTACCCGTGGCACCCGGTGGTCTTGAAGCCGATGTTCACGTCCACCTGGAGCCCCTGCTCCTTGATGGCCTCCATGAAAGCCTCCGCCACCCGCCTGGAGCCGTGAGCCTGGCAGCCGGTACCGAAGCATACCAACACCGTGGGCAGGTCGGGTTTGGCCGCTGCCGCGAGCTCCCGGCGGTAGGCCTCCAGTTCCTCTATGGAGTTGATGGCTCCCATATCCCTAGCTCCCAACCTGTTTCTTGACCATATCCACGACCTTGGAGGGGCGGGTCTGCCCGTGATACACCTCGTCGACCAGGACCACCGGCGCCATGGCGCAGGCCCCCACGCAGTTGACGCATTCCAGGGTGAACTCCCCGTCCTCGGTGGTCCCGTTGCGCTTCACCTTCAGCTCCCGCTCCAGCGTATCCAGGATCAGGGGCGCGCCCTTGAGGTGACACGCCGTCCCCGTGCAGACCTTGATGGTGTGCCGGCCGCGAGGGGTGAGGGAGAGGGCCTTGTAGAAGGTGCCCATGGCGTAGATCTTGCTCGCCGGGACCCCCATGACCTCGCTCAGGCGGCGTATGCCCTCCTCGGGGACGTAGTGGAACTCGCGCTGGAAGTCCTGCAGGATGGCCAGCAGCGATTCCTCCGACCTCTCGTAACGCTCTATGATACGGTCGAACCGGCTCACGTCCTGGGTCATCTCCGTCATCTCATCAACCCTCTTCGCTGAGCTTCACCAGTTTCTCGTACTCCGCTGTGGTGCGTTCCTGGATGGCCTCGATGTCCTCGGGCGTCAGGTGCCGGAAGCGGCCCTGCCCCTCGATGTATTCCCGCACGGGCAGGACAGGGTCCGGCCGGTAGGTGAGGCGGTACTTTCCGTACTCGTATTCGTAGAGTGGAAAAACGCAGGTGTTCACGGCCAGGCGCCCGTACCTGATGGCCTCCTCCGACGGGATGCGCCATCCCGTAGGGCACACGGACAGGATGTGCAGGTACGCCGGACCCTCGATGGCGGCCGCCTTCTTCACCTTCTCCATGAGATCGAAGGGGAAGCTGGGGCATGCCGTGGCCACGTAGGGGATGTTGTGGGCGATGGCGATCTTGGGCAGGTCCTTCTTCTGGGTGCGCTGGCCCTTGGACAGCTTGCCGGCCGGGCTGGTGGTGGTGCTGGCGCCCCAGGGAGTGGCGCTGGAGCGCTGGATGCCGGTGTTCATGTAAGCCTCGTTGTCGTAGCACACGTAGATGAAGTCGTGCCCGCGCTCCAGGGCCCCGGAGAGCTGGCCCATGCCTATATCGGCGGTGGCCCCGTCGCCTCCCATGGCCACGAAGTTGATCTTCTTCGGGAGTAGCTTTCCCTTGCGCATCATGGCCTTCATGCCCGACTCGCAGCCGGTGATCACCGCCGAGGCGTTCTCGAAGGCCACGTGGATCCAGGGCACCTCCCAGGCCGTGGTGGGAAGGGGCGAGGAGACGATCTCCATGCAACCCGTGGCCATGGCCACTATGGTGTCGCGTCCCAGGGCCTTCATGACCAGGCGGACGGCCAGCGCCTCGGCGCAGCCCTGGCAGGCGCGGTGGCCGGGGGCGAAATATTCGCCCTTTTCGACCAGTCTCGCCGAATAAACCGAGAACTTGTCCATGTCCAACTCCTCACTCGCGCACGCCGTACAGCGTGAACCCGGCCGTGTCGCCCGCGGCGGCCTTGGCCTTTCCTCCCAGGATGATGGCCTTGAAGTCCTCCACCCTCACGTCCCTGCTCGCCAGTCCAGCCACGTAATTCACGACCGCCGGAGCCTGCGGCCTGCGGTACATGGCACTTCTCACCTCCAGGGCCACCGGGCCGCCGGGGCCGCCGAAGCTTATGGCCCGGTCCAGCACGATCAGGGCCGCCTTTCCCTCTGCCGCCCGGTAGAGGTCCTCGAAGGGGAAGGGGCGCCACAGCCGGATCTTAATCGCTCCCACTTTCTCCCCTTGCTCCCTCAGCTCGTCCACGGCCACCATGGCTGTCTCCCCGAGAGAGCCCATGGTCACTATGCAGTATTCGGCGTCCTCTGCCCGGTAGGTCTCCACGGGATGGTATCGCCTCCCGGTGAGGGCGGCCCACTCCTCCCACGCCTTGAGGCAGGTGACATAGGAACCCACCAGGGCCTTTTCGCGGGCCATCTGCGTCTCCGTGTATATCTCCGGCATGCCGAAACACCCCATGGAAACCGGTTTTTCCGGGTGCAGGGCGTTCTCCAACTTGTACTCAGGAATGTAGCGTTTGATCAGCTCGTCGTCCTCGAATTCGATGGGCTCGATCATGTGGGTCAGAATGAAGCCATCGATGTTTATGGCCACCGGCAGGCGCACCGCGGGGTCCTCGGCCACGCGGAAGGCCCAGAAGACATGGTCGTACGCTTCCTGCCCGTTCTCCACGAACACGTGTATCCAGCCGCCGTCACGCACCATCATGGTGTCGGTGTGGTCGTTCCAGATGGACAGCGGCGCGGAGAGAGAGCGATTGGCCAGGGCCATGACCACGGGGAGGCGCATGGCCGAGGCGATGAAGAATATCTCGGCCATCAGGGCCAGCCCCTGTGAGGACGTGGAGGTGAAGGTACGGGCTCCCACGGCGGCCGCGCCGCAGCACACGCTCATGGCCGAGTGCTCGCTCTCCACGGGCACGAATTCCGCGTCCAGGTGACCGTCGGCCACCATCTCGGCGAGGTGTTCCACGATATGGGTCTGCGGGGTGATGGGGTAGGCCGCTATGACGTCGCAATCCGCTTGCCCTACCGCCTCCGCTACCGCCAGCGATACCTCGATTCCCCTGCGTTCCTTGGGCATGTCAGCCTTCCTCGATCTCCATGCTTATGCATCCCACTGGGCATTCCCTGGCGCAGATACCACAGCCCTTGCAGTACTCCAGGTCGGCCTGGAAATGGCCCTCCACGGACCTCTCTATGGCCGCGTCCGGGCAGAAAAGCCAGCAGACGCCGCAGCGGATGCACTGTTCCTTGTCCACCACCGGCCGGAGCGAACGCCAGCTCCCTGTCTTGTATTCCCTGGAGCTCCCGGGGTCGCTGACCGTCGCCCCTATTTCCAGGTCCTGCCACCTGATCTCTTCCATCGGTTTAGCCACAGCCCTTACTCCTTCAATACCAGCTCGTTATAGGACCGCTCCAGGGCCCTCATGTTCTTCTCCCCCAGCTTGGGACCGAAGCGCTCTAGCATGGGTCCGCGCATATCCTCGACCCCCAGCAGTCCGGTTGCCCTTAAGACTGCCCCCAGCATGGTGGTGTTCACGATGACCCGCCCCAGCTCTTCCCGTGCTATCTGGTCGGCGTTGACCGTGCCCACCCGGCAGGAGAAACGGCACTCATTCATTATCTCCTCGTAGGACTTCTTGGTGTTGATGATGAGTATGCCGTCCGGCTTTAGGCCTTCGACCGGATCGATAAGGGTGAGGAGCCCCGAATCCAATATGACCACTACATCGGGCTCATATATCTTGTCGCGGAGCAGAATCCTCTTGTTGTCCAACCTGCAGAAGGCCACCACCGGGGCCCCCCTGCGCTCGGGCCCGAAGCTCGGGAAGGCCTGGGCATACATCCCTTTGTTGATGGCCGCCACGGCGAGCAGCTCGGCCGAGGTGACCGCTCCCTGGCCTCCCCTGCCGTGAAACCTGATCTCCAACATGCGGGAAGCTCCTGTTTGCCTTTGATCCTATCCTTTACAGCTCTTTTTCCGCAAAAAGTTTCTACATATTATATCCAAATCCTCAACTGGTTCAACCGACCGCTCTCCTTTTATGTGGAGATTTACCTAAGCCTACCTATTCTTTACACGAACTGCATCGGCTACGACCTCAAAAAGATATGGAGATACAGGCCTGAGGCAAAAGCGCATCCACGCGCCCTTGCATGCGGTAAGGGAGAAGAGAAAAAGCCCTTCTTGCCGGATGACAAAGGGGCGTTTTTAATTCCCACCCCTTTGGGGCGAAGGGCCGTGATATCCTAAGGCTTGTATACATTCTCGGTCAGCCCGTCAGGACCTGAGCCAGTGAGGAGGAAGGGATACATGAGGAGATATTACGAGCGGTTGTTCGATCCCCGGTCCATAGCCGTGGTGGGGGCCTCCAACCTGCCCGGCAAGTGGGGGTTCAACATGCCCATGAACATCATTGGCGGGGGTTACCGGGGGAAGCTCTTCATGGTCAACCCCCATGAGAAGCGGGTGCTGGGATTTCCCGCCTATCCTTCCATCGGGGATATCGAGGAGGAGATCGACCTGGTGGTGGTGGCTATCCCGGCGCGCAAGGTACCCGACGTTATAGCGCAGGCGGCGGAGAAGGGGGTCAAGAACGCGGTCGTCGTCTCCTCCAACTTCAGTGAGGTGGGGGAGGAGGGTGCCCGCCTAGAGCGGCAACTGGCGGAGATCGCCAACCGAGCGGGCATGACCATCGTAGGCCCCAATACCATGGGGATCTACAGCAAGACCAGCTCCCTGTGCTGCTTGGGGGCCCCAGTCTTCCCCCTCAAAGGCGGGGTGGGCTTCATCTCCCAGAGCGGGAACCTGGGGGTGCAGCTCATGACCTGGGGATACCGCAAGGGGGTGGGCTTCAGCCGCTTCATCGGGAGCGGCAACGCCGCCAACACAGACATCAGCGACTGGCTGGAGTACCTGGGCGGGGACCCGGAGACGGAGACCATCATCCTCTACATCGAGGGGGTGAAGGACGGGAGGAAATTCCTGGAAGTGGCCCGGCGCATCACCCCCCACAAGCCGGTCATTGCCCTCAAGGCGGGCAAGGGCCGCCAGGGGCAGCGGGCGGTCCTCTCCCACTCCGGCTCCCTGGCGGGCCCCTACGAGCTCTTCCGCGGGGCCATGGAGCAGGCGGGCATCATCGAGGCGGAAACCACCGAGGAGCTGGTGGACCTGGCCGCGGCCTTCTCCTCCCTTCCCGTGCCCCGAGGCTCCCGCACGGCGGTGATGACCCTGGGCGGAGGCTGGGGGGTAGCCGCCGCCGACTACTTCGACCGCGAGGGCCTGGAGATGGCCGAACTCCCGGAGGAGGTCATCGAGGAGCTGGACCGCTACCTCCCCGCCTTCTGGAGCCGCCGCAACCCGGTGGACATCGTGGGCAACGTGCAACGCTCCAACCATTTCCGGGTCATCGACGCCCTGGCCCGCTGCCCGGAGGTGGACATGGTCATCAGCATGGGCACCCTCATGGGCCGGGACTTCTGGCTGGAGAACATGTTCAAGACCGCGGTGCGACCCTTTTTCAACATGCTCTTCCGGCGCACCCGCCTCCTTCCTTTCTTCCAGCTCTCCATCTGGAAGGGCTTCCGGGATTCCCTGCGCAAGCGCGGCGGGCGCACCCGGGAGGGGAGCGGGGGCATCGATCCTACGGAGACCTTCCAGTGGACGGACCTGGCGGTGGTGCGCCGCATCAAGCGCCTCATGAGGGAGGAGGGAAAGCCCATCATCGCCGTGGCGGTGAACGAGGGGGAGCGCTCCGCCTCCTTCCGCATGCGCGACTCCGGCGTCTTTACCGCCTCCACCCCGGAGAGGGCCGTGCGCGTGGCTGGGAAACTGGCCTGGTACTCTCGTTTTCTAGGGGATCGCGGTAGCGATTGAGAGCCGCTGGCAAGGCGATCGGAACGATGCCGACGATCGAACTTACGACGTGCCGGCCAGGGAATCCACCCCGTGAAAGCGACACCGGGATCCACTCCTCTCCGGGTTCGTGTGCCCTGCATTACCACCGGTGGCGACGGCGGGAAATGCGGCCGTTCCGTATTGACAAGGTATGAGGCCGGGAGTAAAAAGAATAAATAATCTCGGGGGAAAGACGCGAAAAGACCTGGGACTTGGGCAAGGACGTATCCCATGCGGGTCATCATCACGGGTTGTGGAAGGGTGGGCGCCCAGCTTGCCCAGCTGCTTTCCTATGAAGGTCACGACGTTGTAGTCATCGATCGGGACGAGGAATCCTTCCACCGCTTGCCGGCTGGCTTCAACGGCATCACCATGACCGGCGTCGCCTTCGACGAGACGACCCTCCTGGAGGCGGGGATAAAGTTCGCTGATGCTGTGGCGGCAGTGACCAATTACGATAACACCAACCTGATGGTGGCTGAGATAGCCACGAACCTTTACGATGTGCCTACGGTCATTGCCCGCCTCTACGACCCGGCGAAAAGGAGGGTCTTCGAGAAGCTCGGGGTGAATTACGTCTGCGGCACCACCCTGGTGGCGGAAAAGATGATGCATAAGCTCCTGCAGCGGGACGTCGTCATCCATCAGGAACGGTACGATCCGGGGGTCAGGGTCTTGGAGTTCAAGGTGCCCTGGCTGGCCAGGAAGATGACGGTGGGTGACCTTGAGATCAACGAAGACACCCGCGTCCTTGCCCTGCAGCGTTCCGGTCGTCAAATACGCTGGGAAAAGGATATGCGGCTGTTGGTGGGAGATACGGTGGTAATCGCTGCCAAAAGGGCTGCATGGAAAATATTGGAAGATATCCTGGGAAACCTCGGCCTGCAGGTTTGAGCCCTTGTGTCCGTAAAGCCGCATTACGGGTGGAGATGAGCAAGGATGAGGATAATCATTGCCGGTTGCGGGCGCGTAGGTGCACAACTTGCGGAGATGCTCTCCCTGGACAACCAAGAGGTCGTGGTCATTGACCGGGACAGTTCCGCCTTCGACCGCCTGTTCAAGCTCTTCCCGGGAGAGGTCGTACAGGGGGTGTCTTTCGACAGCAGCACGTTGAAGAAGGCAGGGGTCGAGAAGGCCGACGCCCTAGCGGCGGTGACCAGTTACGACAACGCCAACCTGATGACCGCGGAGGTGGCCAAAAACGTATACGGCGTTCCCCGGGTGGTGGCCCGTATCTACAACCCGGATAAGGAAGAGACCTACCGCGCCCTGGGGATCGATTACGTCATCGGGACCGAGATAGTCGCCAGGTCCATCATGGAGATCATCGCCAGGCCCATGATAAGGCGGAGGGCCAGATGCTGTCAGGGTAGCCTCAACCTCCTGGAGTTCGATTGCCCGCCGAGGTGGGCGGGACAGACCATGGAGTGGTGCGAGAGGCAGGTGCCGATATGGATAGCTTACCTGGTGAGGGAGGGCAACGTTGTTTTCCCTGACCGGCATACCATTCTGGAGGAGGGGGACGAGATAACTGCTCTGGCCTCAGACCGTGTCCTGGGCAAGCTGGAAGTATACCTGCGCCGAAAGGCCGGAAGTAGAGGTTGAAACCATGTACGTCGTGATCGGCGGCGGGGGGAAAGTGGGGTCTTTCCTGGCCGAAAAGCTGATGGACAGGAAGCATGCCGTGGCGGTCATAGAGAAGAACGAGAAGGACTGCCAACGGCTGGCCCGGGGCCTCAATGTGCTGGTGATTCACGGGGATGCTTGCGATTACCATTCCCAAGAAGAGGCCCAGACGTTCAGGGCTCACGTGTTCGCCGCCGTAACCGGCGACGACGACGATAACCTCACCGCCTGCCAGCTGGCCAGGACCTCTTTTGGGGTTCCTCGCGTGGTGGCCCGGGTGAACGATCCCGCCAACGAGGAGATCTTTAACCTGATGGGAATCGACGCCATATCCAGCACGACCATAGTGGCCAGGCTTATCGAAAGCGTCAGCACGGTGGAGGACATCATCACTCTTCATGCCCTGCGCAAGGGCAAGATAGTTGTAGTGGAGGTGGACATACCCCCGGGCGGAAGCCAGGCCTGCTATCGCAAAATCAAGGACCTTGGCCTGCCCCCGGGGTGCGTGCTCATCTCCATGATCAGGGGAGAGCAGGTCGTAATCCCGCGCGGTGAGGACATCCTGCGCCCCGGGGATTCGGTGATCGCCGTGACCGCGGTGGACAAGGAAGAGGAGCTCCGCCGCCTCCTCCTGACCGGAAGGCCGCACACGGACAAACGAGGGGTGGAGGGAGGATGAAGAAGTTAAAGGAAGGGAGAAGAGTAAACGGGAGGAAAAGCCACGGCCGGGTCGTACTGGGTTACGCCAGGGGGATGCTGGTGGAGGTGCTGGCGGTGGCAGCACTGTCCTCCACCGCCCTTCTCCTCATGTTCCTGGTCAAGGCACTCCATCCGTGATTTAAGGTGCTCCAGTTATGATCCTCAAGCCATCTAGAGCGGACGTCAAGCTCATAGCCTGGGCCATCGGGAGGGTCATCCTGGGAGTCGGGCTGATAATGCTCGTGCCCCTCCTGGTCTCCGTAGCCTGTTCGGAGTGGAATGTAGTCCTGGATTTCCTCATCGGCATCGTCGCCTGCGTCCTCTTCTGGCTGGTAACGGAGAACACCTGCCGAACGGAGAAGGACCTGCGGTGGTTCCACGGGCTCATCGTGGCCTCCGCCGGCTGGCTGACGGCCATGGTCTTCGGGGCCATTCCTCACTATCTCTCCGGGCATTTCAAGTCCTTCCTGGATGCCTGCTTTGACCTCATGAGCGGTTACACCACCACTGGCCTTTACCTCCTCCAGGACCTGGACCACTGTTCGCATGGCCTGAACATGTGGAGGCACCTCCTGACCTATGCCGGAGGACAGGGGATTATCGTTATCGCCCTGACCTTCCTCTTCGCGGGCACGGCGGGGGCCTTCAAGATCTACGTGAGCGAGGGTAAGGAGGAGAAGCTGTTGCCCAACGTGATCAACACCGCGCGGGCCATCTGGATGATCAGCCTGAGCTACCTCGTGGTGGGGAGCGCCTTTCTATGGGCGGCTCTGGTGAAGGAGGGCATGCCGTTAGGAAGGGGTTTCCTGCATGCCATGTGGCTTTTCATGGGCGCTTGGTCCACTGGGGGTTTCGCCCCCCAGAGCCTGAACCTCCTCTACTACCACAGCCTGACGGTGGAACTCATTACCCTAGTCATCTTCGTCATAGGGTCCTTCAATTTCGCCCTGCATTACTCGGTTTGGACGGGGGACGTGAAGGAGATATACCGGAACGTGGAGACCAGGTCCTTCACCTTCACCCTGATGCTGACCACCCTCCTCCTTTCCCTGGGCTTCGGGAAGATTGGGGTCTTCGGCAGCCTTATGGAATTCTTCCGCAAGGGTTTCTACAACCTCGTGAGCGGGCACACCACCACCGGCAACAGCACCATATATTCCGTTTCCTTTTACCGGGATTTCGGTCCCCTGGCCATGTGGGCGATAATCCTGGCCATGGCCATCGGCGCCAGCGCCTGTTCCACGGGAGGTGGGTTCAAGGGGCTCCGCATGGGCATACTGTATCGGTATTTCCGGAGCGAGCTGAGGAGGCTGGCATCCCCGGAAAGAGCGGTGGTCGCGGAGAAGATACACCATATCAGGGACATATGGCTGGAAGACGCCATGATAAAGGGGACCCTCTTCATCCTTCTCTGTTACGTCCTCGTCTATTTCGCCGGTGGAATTATGGGGATCCTCTTCGGGTACGAGCCCTCGGTGGCCTTCTTCGACGCCGTGTCCGCGGGCAGCAACACGGGGTTGTCCGCCGGCCTCACCAGCCCGCTTATGCCCACGGCCATGAAGGTCTACTACATATTCGCCATGTGGGCAGGGAGGCTGGAGTTCATGTCCGTCATAGCCCTCCTGAGCTTCTTCGGGGCCTTGGTCCGGGGAAGAAGGGGGAGGTAACCACGATGAAAAGCCTCCACCTTCAACTCCTACCCTGGCTCTTGGCCCTGGCCCTGGCGATCGCCTTCCCTCTCGCTTCCTCGCCGCGAGCCTGGGGCGCGGACGGACTGGTGACCGTACAGGAATTGGTGGAGAGGGCGGAAGAATATGACGGCCAGGAAGTGGTCATCGAGGGGGAAGCAGTTGGGGACGTGATGATACGGGGAGAGGAAGCTTGGATAACCGTCAATGACGACCCCTACAGTCGGCGAAGCCTGGAGGAGGGCGGCGAGTTCGCCGGGCTCAGCAACTGTGGAATAGGGGTCGTTCTTCCTCGCAAAGAAGCCGAAAAGGTGAAGGTTCTGGGGAGCTACAAGCATCACGGCGACCGGGTGAGGGTGAGAGGGATCTTTCACCGGGCGGATCCCTCCCATGGGGGGGACACGGTTATCGAGGGGAGATTCCTTGAGGTGGTAGAGCCGGGCTATCCCATAAAACACCCGTTCTCCTACGGGAAATTGGCAGTGGGCTTGTCCCTAGCGCTGGTGGCGTTATTTCTTGGGAGCCGGTTACGTAAGAAGAAGGAAGCTTCCGTTTTCTGAAAATTGGTCGCCCGCCTCACTTGCTTGGATGCTGGTTACGGGTGATCTTCCAATCCGATCCTTGGTTCTTTTTCCACATCCGCACAGAACGATGCAAACGGAACCGCCTTTCCGCCCTCCCTATCTTGAGAATAAACTTTTAGACGATGGTGCCGGGATTCCATCGATGCGGTTCCGGGAGCGAGACGACCCGATAAAGATCATGTTCTCGTTCTAGATAGCGGAATGCCGAGCAATGGCGTTGATACCCGCAGGAACAGGGACATGATAATATTTCACCCAATGAGGAATGAATAGGCAGAAAGGTAAGCGATACGATGCAGGATGCGAAGACCATTTGCAGGCTGGATCCCCAAGAGGTCTATGCCTTGCTGGGGACCTCTTCCCAGGGCCTCAGCGAAGAGGAAGCAGGCAAGCGCCTGGAAAAATATGGTCCTAACGAGATAAAGAAGATCAAGGGCGTCCCTCTCTGGAAAAGATTTCTTATTCACTTTACCAACTTCTTCGCCATACTGCTGTGGATCGGGGCCCTCCTAGCCTTCATCGCCGACCAGGCTCCCCTGGCCTGGGCCATCATCGGGGTCATCGTGGTCAACGCCGTGTTCACCTTCATCCAGGAGTACAAGGCGGAGAAGGCCACCGAAGCCCTAAAGAAGCTCCTTCCCCCTATGGCCACCGTCATCCGGGACGGGGAGGAGAAGCAGATCGAGGCCACCCGGCTGGTTCCTGGCGACCTCATCATCCTGCGGGAGGGCGACCATGTCTCCGCCGACGCCCGCCTGGTGTCCAGCGCGGACCTGCGCACCAACAACTCCGCCCTCACCGGGGAGTCCGAGCCCGTGCGCCGCTCCGCGGCCCCGGTCATCGAGGAGGGGCTCTCCCTGAGCGACATCCTCAACCTGGTGTTCATGGGGACCACGGTAACCATCGGGAGCGGCAGGGCGGTGGTCTACGCCACGGGAATGGACACCGAGTTCGGGAAGATCGCTCAGCTCACCCAGACGGTGGAGGAGGAGGAATCCCCCATCCAGATCCAGATGAAGCGCATCACCAAGTTCGTGGCCGTTTTGGCCGTGAGCCTGGGGATCGTTTTCTTCCTCCTGGGCCAGTACGTGGTGAAGCTGCCCTTCGCCGAGAACATGATCTTCGCCATCGGCATCATCGTGGCCAACGTCCCCGAGGGGCTTCTCCCCACGGTCACCCTGGCCCTGGCCATGGCCACGCAGCGCATGGCCAGGCGCAACGCCCTGGTGAAGAAACTCTCCAGCGTGGAGACGCTGGGCTCCACCACCGTCATCTGCACCGACAAGACGGGCACCCTCACCCAGAACGAGATGACCGTGCGCTCCTTGTGGGTGCCATGGTTAGAGGTTGAGGTGAGCGGAGTTGGTTACGCGCCCGAGGGAGAGTTTCTCAAGCGGAACGGCAACGATAAGGGCGGCGGAAAGGGCAACGGCAGGAGGCGCCTCTCGGCGGAGGAGATGAACGACCTCCGCGAGGCCCTGCTGGTCTCCCTGCTGTGCAACAATTCCCGGCTGGTGCAAGAGGACGACAGGTGGCGCGTGATTGGGGACCCCACGGAGGGCGCCCTGGTGGTGCTGGGAATTAAAGGGGGTTTGAACCCGGAGGAACTGAATAAGGATCACCGCCGGGTGACGGAACTCCCCTTCGACTCCTCGCGCAAGATGATGACCGTGGTCTGCGAGGAGGGCGGGTCGAGGAAGGCCTACGTGAAGGGCGCCCCGGGAGAGGTGGTGCGCAGGTGCGCCCGTATCCTCACCCGGGAGGGGGTCCGGGAGATGCGCCCCGAGGACCGTGACCGCATCATGGGGGTCAACGACCGCTACGCCCGTTCCGCCCTGCGCGTCCTGGCCCTGGCCGTGCGGGAAATGCCCCCCGATATCACGCGCTACGAGGTGGAGAACACGGAAACGGACCTCACCTTCGTGGGGCTGGCGGCCATGATGGACCCCCCGCGCCCCGAGGTGGAGGAGGCCATACGCAAGTGCCGTACGGCGGGAATCCGGGTGATCATGATCACCGGGGATTACGGCCTCACCGCGGAGTCCATCGCCCGGCGTATCGGCATGGTGCAGGAGCAACCGGCCATCATCACCGGGGCGGATCTGGAGGAGATGAGCGACGAGGAGCTCAAGAGGCGGCTCAGCGAGGAGGAGGTCCTCTTCGCCCGCGTGGCGCCGGAGCACAAGATGCGCATCGCGCAGGCACTCAAGGAGATGGGCCACGTGGTGGCCATGACCGGCGACGGGGTGAACGACGCCCCGGCGCTCAAGACCGCGGACATCGGCATCGCCATGGGCCGGGCGGGGACGGACGTGGCCAAAGAAGCGGCGGACATGATCCTCATCGACGACAACTTCGCCTCCATAGTGGCCGCCGTGGAGGAGGGGAGGGCCATCTTCGACAACATCCGGCGCTTCATCACCTACATCCTGGCCTCCAACATACCGGAGATCGTACCCTTCATCCTCATGGTCATCTTCAACATCCCTCTCCCGCTGACCATCATCCAGATCCTGGCCGTGGACCTGGGAACCGACCTACTTCCCGCCTTGGCCCTGGGTACGGAGGCCCCGGAACCGGGGATCATGGAGCGGCCGCCCCGGCCCATGGAGGAGAGGTTGCTCAACCTGCGGGTGTTGCTCCGCGCCTACGGGTTCCTGGGCCCCCTGGAGGCCCTGGTGTGCATGCTGGGCTACCTCTACATGTTCGGGTGGAGGTGGGGGGCCGAGCTGCGTGCCTTCAGCGAGGCCAATCCCCTCACCTACGTGAAGGCCACCACCATGTCCCTCACCGGCATCGTCATGACCCAGATCGGCAACGGATTCGCCTGCCGCACCACGCGGGAATCCATCCTGCGGGTGGGCTTCCACACCAACCGTCTCTACCTCCTGGGCGTCGCCACCGAGGTCTCCCTGCAGGTGCTCATCGTCTACGTCCCCTTCCTGAACCGCGTCTTCGAGACGGCGCCCATCGGCTTCAGGGACTGGCTCTTTCTGGTGCCCTTCATCCCCACCTGCCTGGTGGCGGACGAGATAAGGAAGGCCCTGGTTCGCGCCTACCTGCGGCGGAGGAAGAAGGGGGACGAGGGGTGACCGGGAGAGCGGAGACGTTGCCACTCCGCATCGGGTTTACAGGCAAGACGACAGAGGGCGGACTTCGAGGGGTGACCGGGAGGGCGAGAGGAAGCGGCGACACCCTTCATGGGTGGAGATTAAAATGGAAGTTTGGAACATGGTGGGGAAGGCGTTCCCGGCTGGAGAAGCGGCCGGAGGGCCGCGGATGCATGGGGAGTTGCGCGGGTGCTACTATCGAGATGAACGGTTCCGATCACTCGAAAAGCGAGGTCCGGAAGCCTCGCCCGCCCGGCGCAAGTGCAGAAAACGGAATGGATCGGCCGATTGGCCGGGAAGAAGGAGGTTAAACGGGGGTCGGGAAAGGGTCATATGGTAAGAAATGGTAATGATCGGGCGAATGCCTTGGGGCTCCGGCAGGACGGCTGAGGAATCGACAGTGCGGGGGTGAGGAGATGCACGTGGTCATAGGCGGGTGCGGCCGGGTGGGGTCCTACCTGGCCTACATGCTGGAGAGGGAGGGCCACACGGTGGCGGTCATCGACAAGGACCCCCAGGCCTTCGAGAACCTGTGGGAGGGGTTCTCGGGCAAGAAGGTGAAGGGCGTGGTCTTCGACCGCGATGCCCTCATCGAAGCCGGTATAGAGAGGGCGGACGCCTTCGCCTCGGTGACCAGCGGCGACAACAGCAATATCGTCAGCGCCCGGCTGGCCAAGGAATATTTCCGCGTCCCCCGGGTGATAACCCGCATCTACGACCCCCGGCGGGCGGAGATTTACCGGCGCCTGAAGATCCCCACCGTGGCCACCGTGGCCTGGGCGGGCCACCGCATCCTGAGCTACATATCCCACGGCGAGCTGGACAGCGAGTTCCAGTTCGGAAGCGGCGAGGTGGACCTGGTGAGGCTGGACCTCCCCCTGCACCTCGCGGGAAGGAGGGCGGCCGATCTCAACGTTCCCGGGGAGGTCCAGGTGGTGGCCGTGGTCCGCGAGGGGAGCGCCAGGCTGGCCATCCCCGGGACCATCTTCAGGGAGGGGGACATCCTCTTCTTGGCCGTGGCCAAGGAGAGCCAGGCCAAGCTGGAGAGATTGCTGGGTCTTAAGTGAGGGGGACGGAGATGCGTATCATCGTGCTGGGCGGGGGTATGGTGGGCAGGTACCTCCTAGAGGCCTTATCCAAGGAACACCAGGTCGTGGTGGTGGAAAAGAGGCTGGAGAGGGTAAAGGAGTTGCGCGAGTGGTTCCCGGACGCGGCCATCGTCCACGGCGATGCCTGCGAGCCCAAGATACTGGACACGGCCAGGATGGCCGGGGCGGACGTGGCGGCCGCGGTCACCGGGGACGACGAGGACAACCTGGTCATTTCCTACCTGGCGAAGTTCGAATACGGCGTGCCCCTGGTTTTCGCGCGGGTGAACAACCCCAAGAACGAATGGCTCTTCACCTCCGACTGGGGCGTGGACGAGGCCATCTGCAGCGCCTCCATCATCGTCCAGCTGGTGCAGGAGGAGATCTCCCTGGGGGAGATGGTGACCCTCCTGAAGCTGCGCCGCGAGAACCTGGCCGTGGAGGAGGTCCTGCTCGAGGCGGGGAGCAAGGTGGTGGGAAAGAGCATCGGAGAGCTGAACCTACCCCCGCAGACCCTGGTGGCCACCGTGCTCCGCGACCGCCGCCTGCTCATACCCCGCGGGGACCTGGTCCTTAAGCAGGGGGACAAGGTGCTCTTCGTATCCGAGGCGGAGAAGGCGGAGGAGCTGAAGAGGATCCTGGGGCTCAGTTGAATGGTGATAATGGCATGAGGGTGCTGATCGCCTTCAGGAAGCGGGCGAAATGTAGTAAAAGGGACCTGGCGGCGTGGCTGTATGGGGCCTAAGAAAGGGGTGAGTGGAGATCAGGGTAGTGATCATGGGTGGCGGGAAGGTCGGCTCCTTCCTGACCGAGATACTGGAGGCCAAGGGTCATAAGGTCACGGTGATCGAGCGTAACCGCGAGCTCTGCGAGAGGATCGCCTCCCGCACCTCGGCGGTGGTCATAGAGGGGGACGGCTGTGACTTGCGCTACCAGGAGGAGGCCGAGGTGGGGGCGGCCGACGTCTTCGCCGCGGTCACCGGGGACGACGACGACAACCTGGTGGCCTGCCAGCTGGCCAGGACCCACTTCCAGGTGCCCCGCGCCGTGGCCCGGGTGAACAACCCCAAAAACGAGAGGATCTTCAATCGCCTGGGCATAGACGCCATATCCAGCACCACGGTCATCGCCCAGCTCATCGAGGAGCGCACTACGGTGGGGGATATCATCACCCTACACACCCTGAAGAAGGGAAAGCTGGCCGTGGTGGAGCTGGACCTCCCCGAGGACCGCTGCCGCTCCTGCGAGATCCCCCTGCGGGACCTGGGACTCCCCCAGGGCTGTGTACTGGTCTCCATCATCCGGGGCGACGAGGTGATCATCCCCCAGGGCAACTCGGTGCTGCAGCCGGGGGACACGGTCATCGCGGTGACCGAGCCGGAGAAGGAGGCGGATCTCAAGCGCATCCTCACCAGTTAAGTCCGCTCCGGGAACCATCGCGGAAAACCTTCCCGGACAGGCCTTGTCAACGGTGCTGAATGGAATTAATATGTTTAATGCCGGAATTAAAATTTTGGTATTCCGAAAATAAAATTACGGCCGACTGAAAATCTCGCCGACTCGAGGGAGGGTGTACAGAATAGCTTTTGGGGCGGGCGTAGCCCGATAAGCCGTCCCTCTTGCGCTGCGCGTGGAGAGGGAAAGGAAGTCAGGAGATGAGAACCACGGCGGAGAAGTTGAGGATGATAAAGGAGGCGGAGGAGTCCGCCTCGGAGGTCATCGCTGCAGCGCACCGAGAGGCGGAGAAGCTAGTGAGAAAGGCCCGGGAGGAAGCGGAGGCATACAGGGAGGCGGAGAGGAAGAAGGCCCGCGAGGACGGCGAGAAGGAGCTGGAACGCAGGTTGGGGGAAGCCAGGCGGGAAGCCGATGAGATAGCTGCGGAGTTCTCCCGGAGGAAGTCGGCCCTGCTTACTGTCGCCCGGGAAAGGAAGGGAGAGGCGGTAGCTCTCCTATTGAAAAGATTGCAGGAGGCCGGAAAGGCCTCCTTTTAATGTGGCGAAGAGGTAAAAGATGCCCATCGCCAGGATGTCCAAGGTCGCCATTCTAGCTCCCTGCGAATACGGGGAGGAGCTCATCCAGCGGCTCTACGAGCTGGGAGCCGTGCACGTGGTGAACCTTCCGTCCCGTCTTGAGGAGGAGATAAAAGAACTGGCCGAGCCGTGCCGGCCTGAGGTCCGGGAGTTGAGGCTGTCCCTTTCGAAATCCGATTTCCTTATCGAGCTCCTGGAGCGCTTCGAGGAGAAGAAAGGGGGGCTTTTAGGGAGCTTCCTGCAGGAGAGGGTCCACCTCACCTACGAGGAGTTCCTGCGGGTGGAGCGGGAGATTGACCTGGAAGCGCTCTACCGGGAGCTGGAGGAGATCGACATCCAGTTACGACATACCGAGAGCCGCATCCTGGAGACCAGGAGGAGTCTGGAAGCCCTGGGCCACTGGAAGGACCTCCTTTTTCCCCTGGGCGAGCTTGGGCGCCTGCGCTGGTGCCGGGCCGCCTTAGTGACCCTGGGCGCTCCTGGGTACGCGGCATGGGCGGAGGAGATGGAGGCCGCCTGTCCCTATTCGTGGTGGGAGGAACTCCGCAGAGAGGGGGAGCGCCTCTTCCTGGCCGTGCTCGTGCACCGGGATTGCCTGGACGCTTACCGGGAGTTGGCGCAGAAATACGCACTGGAAGAGGTCTGTTTCCCGGGCGTGGAGGGAACTCCAGAGGAGGAGATAACCCGGCTGGAGAAGGTCCTGGAGGAGGAAAGGGCTGGCAAGGAAGCGCTTGAGGAAAGGATCAGGGAAAAACTACCCCTCAAACCCAGGCTCCTGGCCCTCCGCGATTACCTGCGCAACCAGCTTCTCAAAGAAGAGGTCAAGGAGAACTTCCTGCGCACGGAACGGGTGGTGGCCGTGGAGGGATGGGTAGAGGAGTCACAGAAGGAAGAGGTGCTCCGGGCAACCGAGGAACTGGGAGATACCCTGGACATCGCTCTCCAGCCCCCCGGAGAGGGGGATTTCCCGCCCACATTACTGATCAACCGCAGGGTGATAAGGCCCGCGGAGAGTCTGATCAACCTTTTCGGGTTGCCCAATCCGGCAGAGACCGATCCCACGCCGTTCGTGGCTCCCTTCTTCATTCTCTTCTTCGGGATGTGCATCGGGGACGTAGGATACGGAGCGTTGATTTGCCTGGCTTCCTGGTTCGCCCTGAGAAAATTCGATCTCTCCGAAGCTGTGCGGCGCTTTTTCCGCCTCATGCTCTATTGCGGCATAGCCTCAATGTTTGCCGGGGTTTTCACTCGAGGCTGGTTCGGTATAGACGGGGAATCCCTCCCCTCCTTCTTAAAGTTCAAGGGATCCCTGGACGTGCTCATGAACCCCGTGCCTATGATGCTCATCTGTGCCGGGCTGGGGCTTCTGCACATATCCATCGGGGTGGCCATAGAGATGTACGACAACATGCGCCACAACTCGGTATGGCTGGGTTTCTGCGAGCAAGGGACTACCTTGCTCCTGTGGCTTGGACTGGCCGTACTAGCCTTAGGGGGTGGGATAAAGGCCAAGCCGGTGCAGACGGCGGGAACCATACTGCTGGCCGCGGGAGCAGGGGGTGTGATATTCCTCTCCAACATCTCCAGCAAGAGCATCCTGGGCAAGATATTCGGCGGCCTCTACAACTTGTATGGATTGTTCGGGGGCACCATCGGTGACGTGGCCTCCTACCTGCGCCTCTACGCCCTGGGCATGGCCACGGTGGCCATCGGGAGCGTGATCAACCGCATGGCAGGAATGATCTACGCTATCCCTGTGTTGGGAGTGGTTCTGATGGTGGTCATCCTCGCCGGTGGCCACCTCTTTAACTTGCTCATCAACCTGCTGGGCGCCTTCGTCCACCCCCTGAGGCTGCAGTACGTGGAGTTCTTCGGGAAGTTCTATGAGGACGGAGGGGAACCCTTCCGGCCATTCGGACTGGTTACGGAAAAGGTGGTAGTCGACGATTACTCGAGGAGGTAAGGCATGAACGCGACCTTCGGCGGATTGTCCGGCGTGCACTGGGCGGTCCTGGGCGCTGCCCTGGCAGTCATCGGAGGAGGGATGGGCTCGTCCATGGGAATAACCTATATCGCCAACGTGGCCGGGGGCATCCTGGTGGATATGCCGGATCTATTCGGCCCCCTCCTGCCGCTTGTAGTCATCCCCGGTACCCAGGGAATCTACGGGTTTATCACCGGGGTGGTGGTGGCTTTCGTTATGAAACCCGGCTCGGGATGGGGGGCCTTGCCCGGCTGGGTGGGTTTCCAGGTCTTCCTGGCCTGCCTCCCGGTGGCCTTCGTGTGCTGCATTTCGGCTATCTACCAGGGCCTTACCAGCGTAGGTGCGGCTCCCATGGTGGCCAAGCGGCGAGAGGAGATGGGAAGGGCCTTGGTGCTCCCGGCGCTGGTGGAGACCTACGCGGTGCTCTCCCTTATCGTGACCATTATTTACCTTTTCGTGGTCATAAAGCCGCTCTACTCTGCCTTGGGGATTTGAGAGTTGTGAGTGGGGAATAACAGATGTCCTTGGAAAAACTACTCAATAAGATTCGGAGCGATGCCGAGGAGGAGAGCCGCCGCATACTGGCTGCGGCGGAGGAAGAAGCTGTCCGAATAAGGAAGGAAGCGGAGGAAGAGGCGCGCCGCGAAGCAGAATCCATAGCCAGGTCCTTCGGATCCAGGGCGGAGAGAGAACGTCTCAATATCCTCAGTCGTGCCAGGCTGGAGGGGCGTATCAGTTTGCTTGCAACCAAGGATGAATTTGTGGAAGAGGTGGTAAGGGAAACCGCTCGCCTATTCCGAGAGCTCCCTGAAGAGAGTTACCGGGGTTGGTTGAAGGGGATCATCCTAGAGGGCGTGGTCAGTGGAAATGAGATGATCATGGCTTCACGGCATGACAGGGACCTGCTGGAAAGCGGTCTTCTTGAAGAGATAAACCGGGAACTTGCCGCTATGGGAAAAAGGGGCGAGCTGGCCCTTTCCGGAGAAGACGTAACCTTCGACCGCGGGGTGATTCTGCGCGGCGAGGGACTCGAGGTCAATCTTTCGGTGGATGCATTGTTGCAGAGGGTGTGGGAGGAGAACGAGGAGATTATCATTCGTCTTCTTTTCGGCCCGGGAGAAGGCAAGTAGAGCATGGTTATGTCCGGTAAACTGAGTTTGGGAAAGAGGCCTCGTTGGAAGAGGAAACCCTTGGAATACACTCTTGAGGAGGCGGAAAAGCCTCTCGCCCGTTTTCAGGTACGGCGGCCGGTATTCAAACCTTTCCATGACGTGCTTCGTTACGGTCATGCGGTGGGGAGGGTTAGGGCTCAGGAGAAGAAACTTCTTGTCTCCCACCACCTGGGCAGGTTGGTGGAGGCCGATTTCCAGGAGGCCCTGCACATCCTGGAGGAGGTGGAGATGGGGGACTACCTGGCCGGGGCTTCCACGGCCCGGGAGGTGGATGACGGGCTCATCAACTACCTGCACGACGTCTACGAGTTCCTGCGGGAAGCCCTCCCCAAGGACTCGGTGCTCTTCGAGTTCTTCCACTGCCGGTACGACTTCCACAACCTCAAGGTGTTGCTCAAGGCGCGCCTTGGGGGGACAGGGGAGGAAGCACTCCTGCCCCGGCTGGGGAGGATGGACGTCGAGGTCCTGAGGCGGGGGGTGGAGAACCCCCTGGAGCTCCCCTCACCATACAAGGAAGTGGTGGTGGAGGTGATGGAGAGAGAGCCCTCCCCGCAGGAGGCGGAGACCATCATCGACCGCCACTACCTGCGCTACCGCCTGTTCCTCGCCCGGCGGGAGGGGAGCGAGTTCCTGGTGGAGTTCGCCCGCACGAGCATCGACTTCGCCAACCTCAAGGCCCTTCTGCGGGCGAGGCGGCTGGGGAAGGACCGGGAGGCGGTGCAGAGGTCCCTGGTGGAGGGGGGCTTCATCCCCCTCCCTCACCTTCTGGACCTCTACGGCGACACCGACGAGGTGATGATGCGCAAGCTGGAGCAGACCCGCTATTCCTCCCGCCTCCTGGAGCTCCTGGGAGAGGAGGAAGAAAAGCCAAGCCTGAGCGACTTCGACCGCCGCAGCGACGACTATATCATGGACATGCTGCGGGCCAGCCGGCGCATCTCGGTGGGCGTGGAGCCGGTATTCGCCTTCGTGCGGGCCCGGGAGAACGAGGTGACCATGGTGCGCATGATCCTCATGGGCAAGCTCCACAACCTGGCCCCAGAGGCCATCGAGAGGATGCTCCGCAAGCCCTACTTGGAGTAGGGAGAGGAGAGAAGTGGCAATACAGGGCGGGAGGCGGCTAAGGTATGGGAAGGAGAGAAGAAGCGGATGACGACCAGGAAGAAAGTGGCCATGATCGGGGGTCGAACCTCCACCCTGGGATTCCGGGCCCTGGGGGTGGAGACCTTCATCGCTTCTCTTCCCGAGGACGGTCCCCACATCTGGGGAGAGCTGGACCTGGAACGTTACGCGGTGATCATGGTCACCGAGCCGGTCTTCGAGGTGCTGCACCGGGAGGTACCCGGGTTCCCGCCCCATGGCGGGTTGCCGGTGGTGCTGGTGATTCCGGCGGTCACCGGGACCCGGGAGATGGCCGCGGCCAGGTTACGGGAGCGGATCATCAAGGCGGTGGGCGCCGACCTGGAGAGATGACGTGATTGGAATAAGCTGGAAATAGATTCGGAACCGGTGTGTGAGGGATCGCGAGATAAGTCAAAAAGAGGGGATGGATCAGATGGAAGCGGGAGTAGTGGTCAAGGTTTCCGGTCCCCTGGTGGTGGCCAGGGACCTGCCCGATCCCAAGATGTACGACCTGGTCAAGGTGGGCAGGGAGCGGCTGATGGGGGAGATCATCGAGCTGCGGGGCAACCTGGCCTCCATCCAGGTCTACGAGGAGACGGCGGGCCTGGGGCCGGGGGACGAGGTCATATCCACGGGCGAGCCCCTCAGCGTGGAGCTGGGACCGGGCCTGCTCACCTCCATATACGATGGCGTGCAGCGTCCCCTGGACGTCATCCGGGCCAAGTACGGTAACTACGTCACCCGCGGGGTGGAGGAGCCCGGGCTTTCCCGGGAACGCCGGTGGGCCTTCACCCCGGCGGTAAAGGTGGGGGACGAGGTGGGCCCCGGGGACATCCTGGGCACCGTCCCGGAGACCAAGGTCATCACCCACCGCATCATGGTGCCGGTGGGGGTGGAGGGAAAGGTCTCCGAGATCAAAGAGGGGGAGTTCACCGTGGAGGACGTGGTGGCCGTGGTGGAGACTCCCCGGGGAGAGGTCCCGGTGACCATGATGCAGCGCTGGCCGGTCCGCCGGCCCCGCATGTACGCGGAGAAGCTGACCCCCTACGAGCCGCTGGTCACCGGGCAGCGCATCGTGGATACCTTCTTCCCCATCTCCAAGGGGGGGACGGCCTGCGTGCCCGGCCCCTTCGGTTCGGGGAAGACCGTCCTCCAGCACGCCATCGCCAAGTGGGCCAACGCCCAGATCGTGGTCTTCGTGGGCTGCGGGGAGCGCGGGAACGAGATGACCGACGTCCTCCTCGAGTTCCCCGAGCTCACCGACCCCTACAGCGGCGAGTCCCTCATGCTGCGCACGGTACTCATCGCCAACACCTCCAACATGCCGGTGGCCGCCCGGGAGGCCTCGGTGTACACGGGGATAACCATCGCCGAGTACTACCGGGACATGGGGTACCACGTGGCCCTACAGGCGGACTCCACCTCCCGCTGGGCGGAGGCCATGCGCGAGATCTCGGGTCGGCTGGAGGAGATGCCCGGCGAGGAGGGATATCCCGCCTACCTGGGCACCCGGCTGGCCGCCTTCTACGAGCGGGCCGGGAGGGTGGTGTGCCTGGGGAAGGACCGCCGGGAGGGCTCGGTGAGCGCCATAGGCTCGGTGTCCCCTCCAGGAGGCGACCTCTCAGAGCCGGTGACCCAGGCCACCCTGCGCGTGGTCAAGGTCTTCTGGGGGCTGGAGGACCGGCTGGCCTTCGCCCGCCACTTCCCGGCCATCAACTGGCTGAACAGCTACAGCCTCTACCTGGACAAGGTGGAGGACTACTGGAGGCAGGAGGTGGAGCCGGCCTACGCGGAGCTGCGCGAGGAGGCCATGGGCATCCTGCAGAGGGAGGCGGAGCTCCAGGAGGTTGTGCGCCTCATCGGCATCGAGGCCCTCTCCGACCAGGAGCGCCTGATAATGGAGACGGCCAAGTCCCTGCGCGAGGACTTCCTGCAGCAGAACGCCTTCGACGATGCAGACGCCTTCACCTCGCTGCGCAAGCAGTACCGGCTCCTCAGGCTGATCATGACCTACCACCACCTGGCCACCCGGGAGCTGGAGAAGGGGAGGCCCATCGAGGAACTTATCGACCTCCCCGTCCAGGAGGAGATCGCCCGGGCCAAGTTCATCCCTGAGGAGGAGCTGGAGAGGTTCGACCGCCTGGAGGAGAAGGTGGCCGAGCAGCTGGCCGGGCAGGTCTCGGAGGTGAGGGCCTGAAGGGCAGGGGACGGTCCGGTCGTCCCGTGGAAGAGCCCCCTTGACAGATATTGGGTGATCGCAGGACGGGCCGGGGGATCGTGGGACGGCGGCGGTCCCCGGGACGGTGAGTATCCAGTGGGGAAGGAGACGGAGAAGATGCTCAAGGAGTACTTGACGGTCAAGGAGATAGTGGGACCCCTCATCCTCCTGGAGGGAGTGGAGGGGGCCAAGTACAACGAGCTGGTGGAGGTGGAGTTCCCGGACGGTTCCGTGGGGCTGGGAAACGTCCTGGAGGTGGAGGAGGACCTGGTCCTTTTGCAGTCCTTCGAGGCCACCAGCGGCCTGAACATCCGCCAGACCAAGGTGCGCTTCACCGGGCGCGGCCTGGAGCTCCCGGTCTCCCGGGACATCCTGGGCCGAGTCTTCGACGGCCTGGGGCGTCCCATCGACAACGGTCCGCGCATCATCCCGGACAAGAGGCTGGACATCAACGGCAACCCCATCAACCCTTACGCCCGGGACTTCCCCACCGACTTTATCCAGACCGGCATCTCGGCCATTGACGGCCTGAATCCCTTGGTGCGGGGGCAGAAGCTCCCCATCTTCTCCGGCGCCGGACTCCCCCACTCCCGCCTCGCCGCCCAGATCGCCCGCCAGGCGGGCGTGCTGGGGGCGGAGGAGGAGTTCGCCGTGGTCTTCGCCGCCATGGGCATCACCTTCGAGGAGGCGGAGTTCTTCATCCAGGAGTTCCGCTCCACGGCGGCCATCGAGCGGGCGGTGCTCTTCATCAACCTGGCCGATGACCCGGCCATCGAGCGCATCGCCACCCCGCGCATGGCCCTCACCGCCGCCGAGTACCTGGCCTTCGACCTGGACATGCACGTCCTGGTCATCCTCATCGACATGACCTACTACTGCGAGGCCCTGCGGGAGATCTCCGCCGCCCGCAAGGAGGTCCCCGGGCGGAGGGGATACCCCGGGTACCTCTACACCGACCTGGCCACCATCTACGAGCGGGCAGGGAGGATCAAGGATGCCAAGGGTTCCATCACCCAGATCCCGGTGCTCTCCATGCCCGACGACGACAAGACCCATCCCATACCCGACCTCACCGGCTACATCACCGAGGGTCAGATCATCCTCTCCCGGGACCTGCACCGGAGGGGCATCTACCCGCCCATCGACGTCCTGCCCTCCCTCTCCCGCCTCAAGGAAAAGGGCATCGGTCCGGGCAAGACCCGCGAGGATCACTCGCCCCTCTCCAACCAGCTCTTCTCGGCCTACGCCAGGGGCAAGGAGGCCAAGGAGTTGGCGGTCATCTTGGGGGAAGCCGCCCTCTCCGAGGAGGACAGGCTCTTCGTGCAGTTCAGCGAGGCCTTCGAGGACCGCTTTATCCGCCAGGGCGAGTACGAGGACCGCAGCATTGAGGAGACCCTCACCATAGGCTGGGACCTGCTGCGCATCCTGCCCCGCGCCGAGCTGAAGCGGGTCAAGGAGGAGCATATAAGGAAATATATGGAAAATACCGGTTGAGCCGGTGAGGGATCGGGTTGCCGGTTAAGAGGAGCGGGATATGGCTCGTATCCAGGTGAACCCCAACCGCATGGAGCTCCTGAAGCTGCGCAAGCGCGCGGCCATCGCGGAGCGGGGCCACAAGCTGCTCAAGGACAAGCTGGACGAGCTCATGAAGCAGTTTCTGGCCCTGGTGCAGGAGAGCCGGGAACTGCGCCGCGAGGTGGAGGCCCGCCTGGCCGACGCGCATCTCATCTTCGCCATCGCCCGCTCCGAGGTGATCACCGAGGAGGTGGAGGAGTCCCTCTCCGTCCCCACCATGAGCCTGGAGGTGGAGGTGGAGCAGGCCAACATCATGGGGGTGCGCGTTCCCCATTTCGAGGTGCGCATGGAGGGCGAGTTCGACTGCTACAGCCTCATCTCCACCCCCTTCTCCCTGGACGCGGCCCTCCTCAACTACCGGGACCTCACCCCCGACCTGGTGAGGCTGGCGGAGATGGAGAACAACGTAAGCCTGCTGGCCCAGGAGATAGAGCGCACCCGGAGGCGGGTGAACGCCCTGGAGCACGTGCTCATCCCCTCCCTGAAGGAGACCATCGTCTACATCACCATGAAGTTGGACGAGATGGAGCGCTCCTATCGCACCCAGCTCATGAAGATCAAGAGCATGCAGGAGGAAGCGGCCTCCCGCTGATGTAGACGGCGGGGCTCTCCCGCTTTTTGACAGACGTTTTCCGCCCCCCATATACTCATAAAGGTAGGAAGTGAACCCCCGAGGCCCGTTTTCTGCTACCCTTCAAGGACGCCGGGAAACCGTCCGGAGGAAGCGGGACGGAAGGAGCCGGCTCACTAAGGAGCGCAAGTACGGAGGCTGACCTTCCCCTCCGTGCCGGGGGCTGGTCGAGGAGGATACCCCCCGAGACGCTCGGCGCGCACCCGCCGGGGGGTAAAGTGTGACGGGGTGGGCGGATGCTGAACGATTTCGCCGGCAAACTTTCCCTGCGCCTCGCCGGCCTGGTGGAGGAGATACAGGAGGCCTTCGAGCGCAACATCCCCACTTACGCAGCCCTCTCCGGGGAGGCCAAGGCCGATGTCCGCAGGCAGCTCACTGAGCTCATCCGGCGGACCACCGGCTTTCTGGTGGGGCGGGGTGCGGGCCGCGACGAACTCTACGCCTTCGCCCGCCGGGTGGGAAGAAGCCGGGTCATGCAGAACATTCCCCTGGGGGACCTGGTGCGGGCTGTATTCCTGGTGGAGGCCATCATCTGGGACCGCATTCTCCCCGCCGTCAGGGAGGGGGAGCTGGGAACCCGGGAGTGGATAGATTTCCTCAAGGCCTCGGGGGAGGTGAACGCCGAGATCCTCGCCGCCCTTTCCGCTTCCTACCTGGAGACCAAGGACGAGATGGTGAGCCGCCAGCTCCGCGAGCTCCATGGGCTCCTGGAGGTAGGGCGTACCATAACCTCCACCATGGACCTGGACACGGTGCTGAACCAGATCCTCGAGGTGGCGGCGGGAATCGTGCGGTCCCCCATGGGAGCGGTCTACCTCCTCGAGGAGGGGGCCGAAGAGCTGGTGCTGGTGGCCCAGATGGGACTGGCCCCGCCATGGACGAAGGGCCGGCGTGTGGATCCCCGGCGCTCGCTCCTGGGCCGGGCCTTTGAAACCGGGGCGCCGGTCAGCGGAGCGGATGACCGGCTGCGCGGACTTTCCCTCCCCGTCCCGGCCGGCGGCGGCAGGGTCCGCTCCGCCCTCTCCTGCCCCATCCTCAAGGACCACACGCCCCTGGGGGGGATGGAACTCTACGACGCGGAACCCCGTTCCTACGACCGCCTTGACATGGCCCTCCTGGCCGCCTTCGCGCCCCAGGCGGGAGTGGCCATCCAGAACGCCCGCCTATTCGAGCTGGAGAGGAGGCGCGCCCGGGAGATGGAGATGATGAAGGAACTGGCCGAGGAAGCGGCGGCGGCGGTGGGCTTCGACCAGGCGGTGGGCATCATCCTGCGCAAGATGGCGGAGGTGGCCAAGGTGGAGAGATGTATCCTCTTCCTCTACCACCCGGAGGATGAGGAGCTGGAGTTCGTGAGGGGCCACGGCCTGACCACCCCGGTGAACCGGCGCCTTAAGGGGAGCCGTCTCCCCCTCTCCCGGGCGGACCTGGTCACCCGCCGGGCTATACGGGAGGGGGAGATGGTGGCGGTGTCGGAGGTGGAGGGCGACCCGCGCGTGGACCGCGGCCACCTCTCCTCCCTGAACTTGAGGTCCTGCCTGGTTATCCCCCTCTTCCGGGAGGGCGCAGTGTCCGGGGTGATGGTGCTGGGAAACGTCCGCTCCCCCCGCGTCTTCGAACCGGGGGAGGTGGAGATGGTGAGGGTCATCGCCGCCCAGGCGGCGGTGGCCGTCTTTCAGGCCGGGCTGCGCCAGCGCATCCAGGAGAGAGAACGCAGGCTCCAGGAGCTGGAGGCCAACGAGCGCATCTACCGGGAGAGGGAGCGCAGCGAGGCCATCATCTCCGCCAACCCGGAGGCCATCATGGTGGTGGACCGCTCGAGGAACATCGTCCTCTTCAACCCCGCCGCCGGGGAGCTCTTCGGGTGGCGCCAGGAGGAGGCCCTGGGCCGGCACATCCACGAGGTCCTCTATGGGGAGGAAAACCCGGAGCCGGGGGTCTGTTCGGTGCTGGACTGCCCGATAGAGGCCGCCTTCCGGGGGGAAAGGGCCGCGCTCCCGGAGATGGAGTACGAGAGGCGGGACGGAAAAAAGGTCTGGATAAGCGGTTCCTTCTCGGTCATCCGCAACCCGAAGCGCCAGATAGAGAACGTCATCTGCGTTTTCCGCGACATCACCGAGCAGAAACGCTTGCAGCACCTGGCCCTGGTGGACAAGGAGCTGGACATCGCCGCCAGCATCCAGAGCGCCTTGCTTCCAGAGGGTTCCCTGGAGAACGAGGCGGTGAAGGTGGTGGCCCACATGGAGCAGGCACGCATCGTGGGCGGCGACTGGTACGACTACTGGATGGATGGGGAACGGCTGGTGGTGGTGGTGGGAGACGCCGCGGGAAGCGGTATCCCGGCGGCGCTGCTGGCCACCCTGGCCATGAGCGCCGTGCGCGCCGAGGCCGTGGACGGCCGGGACCCCCTGGAGGTCATGCGGAAGGCCAACCATGCCCTTTATCCTCACCGCCTGGAGGACCGCTTCATAACCATCATCTACGGGGAGCTGGACCTGCGCACCCTGCGTTTCCGCTACGTTAACGCCGGCCACAACGATCCCTACCTGATCCGAAGGGGCGGGGAGGTGGTCCCCCTGCCCTCGGAGCGGCGCACCATCCTGGGGGCTTTCGAGAGCCTGGACCTGGAAGTGGAGGAGGTGAACCTGGAACCCGGCGACCGGCTCTTCTTCTACACCGACGGGGTGGTGGACTGCCGCGACTCCCGCCGCCGTCCCTTCGGGGAGAAGCGCCTGCGCCGTTTCCTCAAGGGGGCTGGATCGCGGTCCGCGGAGGCCTTCCTGGGGGAGCTGGTCGAGGTGTTGCGCCGCTACTGCGGGGGCGCCATGGAGGACGATTTCACCCTCCTCCTCTGCGACGTGAAGCAAAGGAACCTCCCTTAGGTCCCCATGTAAACCCGGTGGCGCCCGGGAGGGGGACAAGCGTGGTTTATAATGGAAAACACGGCGGGCATAGGCACGTCCGCCGGGAGACGTTGTTCGCGTGAGCGGCTGTCGAGGTGCTTGCTGGGATGAGAATAGGCGAAGTCACCCCGGAGAAGGCCCGGGAATTCGCTCGGTCCTGGAATATTTACCGGCGGGACGCCCGGAATCCCCTGTGGATGAGCACCGAGGAACTCGAGGGGCTGCAGGCGCACAACCTCAGGCGACAGCTGGAGCTGACTGCCCGCTTCAGCCCCTACTACCGTGAGCTCTTCCGCCGGGAGAAGGTGGAGGTGGAGAAGGTCCGCTCCCTCGAGGACCTGGAGAGGATACCGGTCACCCCCATGGAAGCCTACCTGCGCAACCCCCTGGCCTTCCTCCTGGTCGTGGACCCGCCGGGGGAGCTGGACGTCACCTACGAAATAACCTACACCTCGGGGACCTCCACTGGGACGCCGGCTCCGTTCTTCAACACCGCCTACGACATGTACAACATCAGCCTCGCCATGCGCCGCATGGCCGAGATATGCTGGATGACCCCCCGGGACACCGTCCTCAACCTCTTTCCTTACGGCAACCTCCCGCACATCGGCTTCTACCGCACCGTGCACCTCGCCTCCTCGGTGGGCATGAAGCTGGTCAACGCTCTCACCGGGAGGGACGTGCCCGGCTTCCCGCTCCACCGGTCCCTGGACGAGGCCCTCGAGCTGGCCGCCGAGCACCGGGTCACCGTGCTGGCGGGCATGGGACGCCAGGAGAGGAGGTTCATCCTGCGGGGGGAACAGGCGGGAACGGACCTCTCCTCGGTGCGCATCGTCCTCTCCCTGGGGGAGACGGTCACCGAGGGGATGCGCGAGGAGATGCGCGCTCACCTTCCCGGGGAAGCCTCGCGTGCCTTCATAATCAACGGCTACGGGTTCACCGAGTGCCAGGGGAGCTTCGTGGAATGCTGCGAGTCCGGGGGTAACCACAACCCGGCTCCCAACCTTTACCACCTGGAGGTCCTGGACCCCAAGACCCTGCGGCCACTTCCCGACGGAGAGCTGGGTCTCCTGGCGATCACCCACCTGGACCGGCGGGGCACGGTGCTGCTGCGTTACCTGGTGGGGGACCTGGTGGCCCTGGAGAGGGGGGTCTGCCCCCACTGCGGCCGGGTTGGAGGGCGCCTGGTCATCCGCATGGGTTCCACCTACGCGGTGCGCGCGGACAAGGTCGTCCGCGTGGAGGGCAAGCTGGTCAACCCGGAGGCGGTGAGGAACCAGCTGGCCGGGGTGCGCGGGGTGGTGGAGTACCAGCTGGTGGTGGAGAAGGAGAACCCCGGCGACCCCCTGAGCCCGGACCGGCTCACTCTGCGCCTCTCCGTGGCTGGGAGGCTGCGCCAGGACCTGGAGAGGGAAGTGACGGCCAAGGTGCGCGAGGCGGTGGGGATAACCCCGCGCATCGAGTACGTGCAGTCCCCGGAGATATACGACCCATCCCGCGTCCTTAAGGCCACCCGTATCGTGGACCGGCGCTGAGGACATATATTTCATTAATTACCAACACGTGAATTGCCGTTCCCGCCGCTCCCGGAAGGCGTGCCCCTCCACCTGGGGCCGGGTATTCAACCCCGGCGGACCAGGTATTCCTCCAAGCGGCGCATGCCCTCCTTGAGTCGGTCCAGGTGGTTGGCGTAGCTGAAGCGGATGTAGCCTTCCGCCCCGCTGCCGAAATCTATGCCCGGGGTCACCGCCACCCGGGTCTTCTCCAAGAGTTCCATGGCGAAGGAATAGGAATCGGCGGTGAAGCGCTTGGCGTTGGCCAGCACGTAGAAGGCGCCCTGGGGCTCCACCGTCACCCCGAAGCCGATCTCCCTCAGGCGGGGAAGGAGGAAGCGGCGGCGCTGGTCGTAGGTGCGCACCATGGCCTCCACCTCCTCGGCGGCCTCGGTGAGGGCGGCGATCCCCGCCCACTGCACGAAGTCGTTGGCGGAGATGAAGAGATTCTGCATCATCTTCTGGATGGGGCGGACGAATTCCGGCGGGGCGATGAGGTACCCCAGCCTCCAGCCGGTCATGGCGTAGAGCTTGGAGAAGCCGTTGATGACGAAGGCCTGGTCGGTGAACTCGAGGATGGAATGCTCCTTGCTCTCGTACACCAGCCCGTGGTAGATCTCGTCGCTGACCACGTAGAGTCCCCTTCCGGCCAGGGAGGCGATCTCCTCCATGACCTCGGGTTCGAGGAGGTTTCCGGTGGGGTTGGAGGGGGAATTGATGATGATGGCCTTGGTCCTCGGGCTCAATTTCTTCTCGATCTCCCGGGGCCGGTACTGGAAGCCGTCCTCCTCGTGCACCAGGACTTCCACCGGTTTCCCATCCACGAATTCCACGATATTGGGATAGCAGGCGTAACAGGGGTTGGAGAGGATGACCTCGTCCCCGGGGTCCAGGAGGGCGGCGAAGAGGAGGAGCATGGCCGGCGAGCTCCCGCTGGTGACCACGATGCGGTCCGGGTCCACCTCCACGTGGTACTTGCGGTGGTAGTTCTCGGAGATGGCTTCCCGCAGCTCCCGCACCCCCTGGCTGTGGGTGTAACGGGTCTTGCCCTCCAGCATGGCGCGGTAGGCGGCCTCCTTTATGCAGCGGGGGGTGTCGAAGTCGGGTTCCCCCACTTCCATGTGCACGATGTCGTGGCCGTCCCTTTCCATCCGCAGGGCCCGTTCCAAGACCTCCATGACGATGAAGGGGGGGATGCGCTCTCCCCGTCGCGCGATCATGGTCACCTCCGAGAGGGTTACCGGCTTTCCATTCGCGGAACCCGGGGTCGATCCCCGTAAGACTTGGGGTTTATTATAATACACCGTCGTCTCCCTTCCCCGGCCGCCTGATTGTGCGCCATGAAACGGCTCGGTGATCGCCCGCCGGGAAATCCCTCCTGGTATGTCCCGCCCCGGGATGATGCGGTGCCCGGCTCCCGGGAGCGCCTCCTGGTGTATATTGATCTTCGAGGACAAACGGAACGTTGGAAGGGGGAGAGCATGGACTGGGAGGCGCTGCGCACGCGTATCAGGGCGGACTTCGAGGCCAAGAACAACACCCGGGAGGAGGTGCTCAGGCTCTGCCGCTCCCTGGTCCAGACCTCCAGTTACGTCATCCGTGCCGTCCACCGGGGGGAGAGGGAGGAGGCGGAGAGGCTTCTCGAGCAGGCCGCCGGCCTCTCCTCGAGCATCACTCACATGACCGAGGATCACCCCGAAGTCTATACCGCGGGCTTCGTCCATGACGCCCAGAAGGAATACGCCGAGGCCCGGGCCACCTACGCCCTCATCTACCGCGAACCCCTACCCGGCCCCGAGGAGCTGGGGGTGGAATACCCCGCCTACCTCAACGGGCTAGGGGAGGCGGTAGGCGAGCTGCGGCGGGCCATCCTGGACCTCATCCGGGAGGGACACCTGGAACGGAGCGACGAGCTGCTGTCCCACATGGACGACATCTACTACCTGCTGGTGTCCTTCGACTACCCGGACGCCATCACCGGCAACCTGCGCCGCACCACGGACATGGCACGGGGAATTATCGAGCGCACCAGGGGCGACCTCACCACCGCCATCAGACAGAGCAAGCTCCGACAGGCCATATCCGAGCTGGAGGCTCGCCTGCAGGCTGGAAAGGACCCCTCCGACCGCTGAATGCAGGCTCAACCGTTTCCCCCCGCATGGTGTTTACGGTAAGTCACGTTTTCCGTGCCCCGGCGCTCACCCGCAAACCACGGGATTTACTTGGGTGGATCACCGTCTTGATCTTCGGCCATGTCGGTGGACCATCTATTTTCGTTCGTGCGCAGGGAATATATACTGATGAGGGTTTCAGGGCTTTTTCTCATCAGCTATCGCGCATGGGTTACCTTTTTGCGCTTCAACCGAAACCCTGTCCCGTTCCCGGCCCATCAAGATGGATTCCATCTCCGCCAGGGCCGCGTCCACCGCGGCCTGGGAGACGGCCAGAGCGCGGGAATGGTTCCTGACCTGTTCGAAGGCAATCCTTTTCAGGTCGCACCGAGGGTCGGGCATGACGTGGTTAAGCACTGCGGCCACTGAGGTCCCCATGATGAAGGTGGCCGCCAGGTCGAAGTCAACCTTGATTATCAGCCCCATCCGGTGCAGGAGCCGTAGGTCCTCGGAGAGATGCATTCTCACGGCGCGGCTTAGCTCGGCCACCCTCTCCGAGAACTGTGGGTCCGTTCCCATGGCCTCCTGGAGAACGGATACGGAGAGGTGGGGATTCTCCCGGTGAAAGCGCAGGTACTCGAGGGCTTGGTCGTACCAGAGCAGCAAGGGGGGCTCGCCGGCCTCAATGCCTTCCCGCAGGCGCTTCCCGGACTGGTGCATAAGGTTGCTTATATTATGAAAATAGAGGTCCACCAGGCGGAGAAAGATGTCCTTCTTGGAGTTGAAGTAATGGTAGAAGGTCCCCCGGGCCACGCCCGCTTCCTCCACGATGTCCGTCACCGAGGTATGGCGGTAGCCCTTGGTGGCGAAGACCCTGGCCGCCACCTTCAATATCTGTTCTTCCCTCTCCTGGCGGGAGAGGATGGTCCTTTTCTTAACCATGAATCCCGCCTGCCGCTTAGATAACCGTCCCCACCCGACATACGATGCCCCGATGTCGTTCCGTTTTCCTGCCCATAACTACTACCGGCAATTTCCATGCCCGTCCATTCCCCAAAGGGGCTGCTCCGCGGGCATCCCCGGAAGGATTAAGCACGTTCCTGTACGGTGCACCTCATACCGCGGAGTGGCTTGAGTGATGGATTACGGGACGCGAGCCGCCCATCTCCAAGCCCCTCTTCTCGGCCGCGTTTCTTCGCTATTATGCAACCCCCGGCGAGAAGGGGCAAGCGCGGAGAGCCGGTACTGCGTTCCCGGTGCGAGCCGACGGTGGGCTTAAACGCAATACCGGATTCAATCAAGAATAGATTGACATGTCAATCTATTTTTATTAAACTTATCGTTAATAATACACATCGGTATTGATTCCGGCGGCTAAGGGGCTCGGAGGAAGGCCCCGGCAGGAGGTCGAAAGGGCGTTGACGCTCCCTGCATTTTTTTCATGCGGTGAGGATAAAGTCGGCTTCGGGACGTGAAAGGGGGGATGTGCTGAATCGGAGACCATCGAGTTCGCCTTCCAGGGAGTTTGAACGCTCCGATGACTCAAAGGGGGATGCGATGAAGGTAAGGGTTACCGCCATACTTGTTTCCTTGCTCGTCTTCCTCACGTCCTTCTTCGCCGTGGCGCAGGTGCAGGGGGGCGTCGCCGTCGCCGTGGCCTCCGCGCAGGACCTTTACCCGGTCCGCACCCAGGACGGGGTGGACCTGGTGCTCCAGAGATACAGGCCGGATGCCCAGAGCCGGCACAACGTGGGGGCACAGCCAGTGATCCTCATGCCGGGACTCCTCTGTAACCACAACTTCTTCCAGGTGGAGACCCCCGCGGGGAATGATTATAACCTGACGCTTCCCGAGGACCTCGCCGGCTGGGCGGAGGGCGATCCCTACATCCAGGCCGATCCCATGCGCTACTACAGCCTAGCCTATTACCTCTGGGATCAGGGCTACGACGTGTGGCTGGCCAATTACCGTGGCGAGGGCCGGGAGCCCATGCGCAGCGGGGGAGCGGTGGGATACGCCATAGACGAGCTGGGCATCTATGACATGCCGGCCATCGTTACCAAGGTGCGTGAAGTGACCGGAAAGAAGCCGGTCTGGGTGGGCCACAGCATGGGTTCCACCATGGCTTACATCTACCTGCAGGGCGCTAGGTTCATCGATCCCACCATGCCCACCTCCGGCGTGGTCTCCGACGATTACCTGCGGGCCATGCGTAACGACGGGAACGGGCCCCAGGCCCTCAAGGCCCTAGTGGACCTGGACGGCCCGGTGATCCCCGGGGGGTCCATTCCCGGCCTGCTCCAGCCCCTCCTGTGGACGGCCCTCTACGTGCCCTTCTACCTGGATCTGAGGGCGCTCACCGCCACCCTGGGCTGGGTGGCGGCCTCTCCCGCCATGATGCTGGAGTCCCTGGCCCGTATGCTGTGGGGCGCCCTGGGGTACCCGGACCTGGGGCTGCTCAACCTGCTCCTGCTCATCAACCCCGACAACATGAGCGGTGAGGTAGCTTCCTATTTCTTTCAGTTTGGTTTGGACGGGGTGAGCACCCGGGTGCTGGCCCAGTTCTGTGACGCCATCGTGCACCAGAAGTTCAGGGAACATTACCGCAACCGCGGTTTCCTGAGCTGGCTGCGCTGGGCACCTCCGGCTCCCTGTCCCGGGGACGGGTTCTATTATTATTCCGACAACCTGGGCAAGATCAGCCTGCCTTCCCTGGTCATCGCGGACGCCACGCGGGACATCACCAACCCGGAGGACATCAGGCGTTTCTACGACTCCAAGGCCCGCAACGACAGGGATAAATTCGCGGTCATCCCGGGAACCGCTCACGTGGACCTGGTGATCGGGCTGAACGCCCCGGAGGAGCTGTTCCCGCTGATCGGAGAGTGGCTGGAGAGCCTGGATTGAAGGTCATCGCCGTCTCAAGGGGAGTGGGGGTTGGGACGGCGCACGAACGGTGACCCGGAAGCCATCACGGGTTGAGGCCCTCACGCGGACCACGCGAGGGGGGCCCCTTTCTTTTTGCCGACGACGCCCTTGTTGGGGAATGAATATCGATGCGGAAGCTTTCTCTCCGGCTTGACCTCGAGGTTTCACTTGGAGTGGAGCATGAAAGGGCTCCAAGGATAACGGGTAGGGCCAGGATACGAGTTTCCTGCCTCCGCGGCTCGAGAATAGGTGATCGGGGAAGCGGCGGGATTGTGGAGCAGGAGTTTCGTTTCCAGTCCCTCCGTCTGGTACCAGGGGAGCTCGGGCGGAGCCTTCGGCTCAAGTGATCTTCCGGACGTGGATGGAGTTGGCCAGGTGCCACCCCACGGTGCGGCGGTTCCGGCCCACCACCGCCTGCAGAGGTCCCTTGAAGGGGTCCTTGGCCACCACCCTTATCTTCACCCCCGGCTTGATGCCCAGGGAGGCCATGAACTGCAGCAGCTCTGGCTCGTCGTCCTTGACGCTGATAACCTCCGCTCGCTCCCCGGGCTCCAGGGAGTAGAGGGTGGTCTCCTCCATGCGGACGTCCTCCACCTTGGAGGGGATGGGGTAGCCGTGGGGACATACCTTGGGGCGGTTGAGGGCCACGAAGAGCCGCCTCTCCACCTCCTCCGAGATCTGGGTCTCGAAGCGCAGGGCCTCCTCGTGGGCCTCGTGCCATTCGAAGCCCAGCATGTCGGTGAGGAAGCGCTCCACGATGCGGTGCCTCCGGATGGCCTTCACGGCCAGCTTTTCCCCTTTCGGGGTGAGGGTTATGCCGTGATAGGGAGTATAATTTATAAGGCCTTTCTGGGAGAGCTTCTTGAGGGTGTCGGTAACCGTGGAAGGGGCCACTTTCAGGGACTCCGCCAGGGCGGAGGTGGAAACGGGGCACTGCGACTGCTGGAGCCGGAAGATGTGCTTAAGATAATCGCAGTGCTGATCGAATAAAGAGGATTGCCGCGAAGTCTTCATCACCCCTCCCAGGGTCCTTGAAATTTTGAGTAACCCAAATTATAATTTCGGCATTCCGAATTTTCAAGGCGATAAGGACCATCGGATATTAAGTTAAGTCACGAGTTGCCGGCGCGAGACCGGAAGAAGGTTTCCTGCGGAAGTCCCGAAATAGATCTGCGGATGAGATGATCAACCTGTGGGGTTATCGACCATGTTTACCGCGCCGCAGAGGAAGGCTGAACCGGTGAAGGCCTCTTCCGTTGTGATCGACCGGTCAGCTGTGAAGCCAGCTCAGGCGCTGAAAGGCCTGATGACCACGGAAGGCGCGGGTGGGGAAGTGCAGGAGGGAACGGATATGTGTGGTTCGTAAAGCGGGCAGGCACGACGACTCGACTCACGGCGGGCGGCGAAGGATGTCGGTGGGATGGAGTGCCCGGCGATAGACTATAAATACTTGGAAAAACAAAGGAACGGTATAAGTCGATAACGGTCTGTCAGGGAAAGGAGTGATGAGATGGAGAACGCCTGGCCCTATATCACGCTCATCGCCGGACTGCTGGGCCTGGGTACGGCAGGTTTTTACGCCTGGTGGGTACTCAAGCAGGATCCCGGGGACGAGAAGATGCAAACCATCTCCAGGCATGTGCAGGAGGGAGCGGCAGCGTTTCTCAAGCGCGAATATTCCACCGCCATCTGGTTCCTCCTCCTGGTCGCCCTGGCCATGTTCTTTTTCGTGAAGAACGGGGACCTGCCCGTCGGCAGGTATCAGGCCCTCGCTTACCTGTTTGGCGTGGTCTGCTCCGGAAGCATCGGGGTCATCGGCATGACCGTGTCCACCCGGGCCAACTGCCGGACCACGCAGGCCGCGAAACAGGGGATGGGGCGCGCCTTGAGGCTGGCCTTCCGGGGCGGCTCGGTGACCGGCCTTTCCGTGGTGGGGATGGGCCTCTTCGGCGTGTCCTTCGTCTACCTGCTGATGACCAAGTGGTGGGCGCCCCATACCGTCCTGCAGGTGATTCCCGAGCTGGGCAGGAACTCGGTGCCTGACGTGGTGGCCGCCTTCGGACTGGGCGCCTCGTCCATCGCCCTGTTCGCCAGGGTAGGCGGAGGCATCTTCACCAAGGCCGCCGACGTGGGCGCCGACCTGGTGGGCAAGGTGGAGGCGGGCATTCCCGAGGACGATCCCCGCAACCCGGCGGTCATCGCGGACAACGTGGGGGACAACGTGGGGGACGTGGCCGGTATGGGCGCCGACCTCTACGAGTCCTACGTGGGTTCCATCGTGGCACCGGTGGCCCTGGGAGCCATCCTCTTCGCCGGTACCGGGTACGAGTGGAAGGGGATGGTCCTTCCGCTGGCCATAGCCGCCGTGGGTATCATCTGCTCCATACTGGCCAGCTTGATCGTCAGGGGCAGGGAGAGCGGGCATCCCGGAAGGTCTCTGTCCCTGGCCACCTACAGCGCGGCGGTGCTGACCACCATCGCCACCTATTGCCTGGTCGTCCTGTTTCTCAAGGACACCCCGGGCGTCAAGAACCCGGTGGGCTTCTTCATCGGCATAGTGGCCGGCCTCTTCGCCGGCATGTTCATCGGGCAGGTCTCCGAGGTGTACACCTCTGACGCCTTCCCCATCGTCAAGAACCTGGCCAAGTCCAGCACCACCGGTTCGGCTACCAATATCCTTTCCGGTATCGCCGTGGGCATGGAGTCGACCACGGCTTCCATCATCTTCCTGGTGGGAGCCATCGCCGCCGCCTACCTGGCGGGGCGCTGGGCCATGGGCGGCGCGGCGGCGGGATCCCTCGGGGTCTCCGGGGGGATCTACGGCATCGCCCTGGCGGCCATCGGTATGCTGTCCACTACGGGAACGGTAGTGGCCGTGGACGCCTACGGGCCCATCGCCGACAACGCCGGGGGCATCGCCGAGATGAGCGGGCAGCCTCCGGAAGTGCGCCAGATAACCGACAGCCTGGACGCCGCCGGCAACACCACGGCGGCCATCGCCAAGGGCTTCGCCATCGCCTCGGCGGGGGTTACCGCCCTGGCCCTCTTCCGGGCCTTCACCGACGCGGCCAAGGTGCCCTCCATCGACCTCAGCCACTACCAGACGGTGATCGGCCTCTTCCTGGGCGCCGCCTTCCCCTTCCTCTTCGCCTCCCTGGCCATCAGCGCCGTGGGCAAGGCAGCCAACAAGATGGTGGAGGAAGTGCGGCGGCAGTTCCGGGAGATCCCGGGCCTCCTGGAGGGCAAGGAAGGGGTCAGCGCGGAATACGCCCGGTGCGTGGACATCTCCACCAAGGGCGCGCTGCGCTACATGATCGCCCCCGCCTCCATCGCCGTCCTCAGCCCCATCGTCATCGGCCTGTGGAACGCCGAGGCCCTGGCCGGATACCTGGGCGGTGCCCTGGTGGTGGGCTTCCTCATGGCCATCTTCATGGCCAACGCCGGTGGGGCCTGGGACAACGCCAAGAAATATATCGAGGCCGGGAACCTGGGCGGAAAGGGTACACCCACCCACGCCGCCGCCGTGGTGGGCGACACGGTGGGCGATCCCTTCAAGGACACCGCCGGACCCTGCATGAACATCATGATCAAGGTGATGACGGTGATCTCCCTGGTGTTCGCCCCTCTCTTCGTGAAGTAGGATCCGAGCCGCGGGGCCGCCCTCGCAGGAGGGCGGCCCCTTCGCATTTTCCGGGAACCTGGCTGGCATCACCACTTATGCACCGCTTGTGAACACCGCTTAAGATCGGACGTCGGGGTGCGGTCTTGGAGGAAGGGTTGCCGTTCCTTGACGGCGCATTATTAATGTGGTACGGATATTTGCCGAATGTTCGCCGGGGAGCGGGAGGTGAGGGAGGGGAGCTCTCCGGCGGAGGTTGAATTCCAGGAATTACCATTTAACCGGACCACGGAGAGCGGGTACATGAAGCTTATCATCACCGAGAAGAACACTACCGCGCGGCGCATCTCCACCATCCTCTCGGATGGGAAGGCGCGCCCGCTCTCCTCGTCCCGTAACCCCGTGTACGTCTTCCGCATGAACGGGGAAGAGGTCCACTGCCTGGGACTCAAGGGCCACATCCTCAAGGTGGACTTCCCGCCCCGCTATCAGCAGTGGCAGGAGGTGGAGCCCCGGGAACTGATCCGCGCCGACATAGTCAAGGTCCCCACCAGCAAGACCCTGGTGCGCACCCTCCAGAGCGAGGCCCGCAAGGCCGACGAGGTGATCATCGCCACTGACTTTGACCGGGAGGGGGAACTCATCGGCGTGGACGCCATCAACATCATCCGGGAAGTGCGGCCGGACATCAGGGTCCGGAGGGCGCGTTTCTCGGCCCTCACTCCCGCGGAGATAAAGCGCGTGTTCGCCCACCTGGAGGACCCCTACTACAATCTGGCCTCGGCCGGGGAGGCCCGGCAGGACATCGACCTCATCTGGGGGGCCAGCCTCACCCGCTTCATCAGCCTGGCCTCCACCCGGCTGGGCAAGAACTTCCTCTCCGTGGGCAGGGTCCAGAGCCCCACCCTGGCCCTCATCGTGGACCGCGAGAAGGAGCGCAAGGAGTTCGTCCCCACTCCCTTCTGGACCCTGAAGATAGACTGCCGCAAGGACGGGGAGACCTTCCAGGCCGTCCACGCCAGGGAGCGGTTCCCAACGCAGGAGGAGGCCGAGGAGGCCCACTCCCGCCTGGAGGGGAAGGCCACGGTGCGGGAGGTCAAATCCTCGGAGAGGGTGGTCAAGCCCCCCATCCCCTTCAACACCACGGGGCTGCTCACCGCGGCGGCCTCCCTTGGTTTCCCGGCGGCCAAGGCCATGAACATCGCCGAAAACCTGTACATGAACGGGTACATCAGCTACCCGCGCGTGGACAACACCGTGTACCCGCCCTCCCTGGACTTAAGGGGCATCCTGCGGGAGCTCTCCAGGAGCCCGGCCTTCCGCGAGCCGGCGGGGGAGCTTCTGGAGAGGAAAAAGCTGGTACCCACGCGGGGAAGCCGCCAGTCCACCGACCATCCTCCCATCCACCCCACGGCCGCCGCTTCCCCCGACGACCTCTCTCCCCAGGAGTGGAAGATATACGAGCTGGTGGCCAGGCGCTTCATGGCCACCCTGGCCGGCGAGGCCCGGGTGCTCTCGGTGCGCGCCGACCTCGAGTGCGGCCCGGAGCCCTTCGTGGCCCGGGGCTCGCGCACCGTGGAGGAGGGCTGGTACCGGTTCTATCCCTACGGGAGGAAGAAGGAGGTGGACCTCCCCCACCTGGAAACGGGGGAGGTGGTGGAGGTGGTCGACACGCCGCCGCCAAAGAAGGGAGAGACGCAGCCGCCGCCGCGTTACACGCAGGGCAAGCTCATCGAGAAGATGGAGGAGCTGGGACTGGGGACCAAGTCCACGCGCCACGCCATCATCGAGAGCCTCTACCAAAGGGGATACATCTACGGGGATCCCATCGTTCCCACGGAGACGGGGATCGCCGTGGCCGAGGCCCTGCGCAAGTTCGCCGGGGTGATCTCCTCGCCCGAGATGACCGCCGCCCTGGAGAGGGACATGGACGCCATCGTGGAAGGCGCCGAGACGCGCCGGGAAGTGGTGGACAAGTCGCGGGAGATGCTGGAGGAGGTCATGCGCCTCCTGGAGGACAGCCGCTCGGAGGTGGCGGCGGAGATACGCAACGGCATCCGGGAGGACCGCGTACTGGGCGCCTGCCCGGGCTGCGGCTCCCCTCTGCGGGTCATCCGGGCCAAGAAGAGCAAGAAGAGGTTCGTGGGCTGCAGCAACTACCCGGAATGCACGGTGACCTATCCCCTCCCGCAGAACGGCAACCTGGTCCCCACGGACGAGGTCTGCCCGGAGTGCGGCTCGCCAAAGGTGAGGATGGTGAACCGGGGAAGGAGGCCCTGGACCTTCTGTCTGGACCCCGACTGTCCCACCAAGGGCCGGGAAGCCCCACCGGGCGGCGAGGGAACTCCATCCGGCGGCGCGGACCGCAAGGGGGAAGGGGCATAACGGTCGCCGGGCGGCCTCCGGGCGATTTGAGTCGGAATGGACGGAGGCCGCCACGAAGCCTTATCAAACGAGAGCGCCGCGATAAGAAAGCAAGGCACCCTTCTTTAGGGATAAAGGGAGACGATATACCGGGAAAAAGGAACCGTGAGTGGAATTGAACGGTATTTTCTGCTTCGTCACGCCCTCGTGTACCCTCGGATCAACCTCTTCAGCCCCTCAAGGAAATGCGGGTGGAACATCGGTGAAGATCTTACCCGGAAGGGTTGGATTTTCCTCCCGGACGCGCATCGAGAATCCTTAAGACCCGTTTTCGAAAGGATCTTATCCGTTTGGCGGCGGGAGGCCGCCGTTCAAGAGCCTCGCGGTGATTATCGTTTCCGGACCGGGTTGCTTATGGAAACGATTGCCGGTTAAGGCTCCGCGGGGTCGGCTTGCGCTTGCAGGTAAGCCCACCATCGCCTGCTGCCCCGTCGGTTTCGACTGGACATGTCCCCGGAAGGGGGTGATCTGCAGCAGGGCATTCCCACCCGAGGCCTATTTCCGGGAGGCAGGTTCGGCGCTTCACGTTCGGCCGCGCCAAGGCTCCCGGACCCGGTGGCGGTTTGCGCGCCCGAACGGCTTATAGGAAAATAACGCCATAACCCGAAGGGAAGGAAGGAGGAGGTTGGTTCATGCGCAAGGTCACCGTGGTGGGAGCCGGCATGGTGGGTTCCACCACCGCCATGCGGGTGGCGGAGGCAGGGCTGGCCGACGTGGCCCTCATCGACATCTACGGGGACCTGGCGCGGGGCAAGGCCCTGGACATCTCCCAGGCCCTTCCCCTGACCGGTTCCCCTTCCCGCGTGGAGGGCGGGGACGATTACCGCCTGGCCGAGGGGAGCGAGGTGGTGGTGGTGACCGCCGGCTTTCCCCGCCAGCCCGGGATGTCCAGGGCCGATCTTTTGGGGAAGAACGCCGAGGTGGTGAGAAAAGTGGTGGAAGCGGCCGCCGCCGCCGCCCCGGAGAGCGTGATCATCATGGTCACCAATCCCCTGGACGAGATGTCCTACCTGGCCTGGAGGGTGACCGGATGGGACCGGCACCGGGTAATGGGCATGGCTGGGCTCCTGGACGGGTCCCGACTGGCCTACTTCGCCGCCCGGGAGCTGGGCGCCTGCCCCTCGCAGGTCCAGCCCACGGTGCTGGGAAGCCACGGCGAGGCCATGCTTCCCCTCCCTCGCTTCACCACCGTGGCCGGGGTCCCCCTGGACGAGCTGCTCCCGCCGGAGAAGCTCGAGGAGCTGTGCTCGAGGACCCGGGAGGGGGGAGCGGAGATCGTCTCCCTCCTGAAGACGGGAAGCGCCTATTACGCCCCCTCCGCCTGCGTGGCCCGCATGGTGGAGGCCGTCCTCCGCGACGAGGAGTGCCAGGTGACGGCCAGCGTCCTCCTGGAGGGAGAATACGGCCTGAGCGGCGTCTTCCTGGGGGTTCCGGTGGTCCTTGGTTCGGGAGGGTGGAAGAAGGTGGTGGAGCTTCCCCTCGATGGCGAGGAGCTGAAGGAGCTGGAGGAGTGCGCCCGCCTCATCCGGGGCAGGATGGAGGAGCTCGATGGGTGGCTGGCGAGTTCTTGAGCCCTCGCGGTTGAGCGAGGCGATGGAGGAGCTGGCGATAAGGGCCTCCCTGGAGCTTCCGCCGGACGTGGAAAGGGCCCTCGTAGAGGCCCGGGAAAGGGAATCCTCGCCGCTCGGGAGATACGCCCTGGACATGATCCTCGAGAACGCGGCGGTGGCCAGGAGGGAGCGGCTGCCCTTGTGCCAGGACACGGGCATGTTCCACCTCTTCGTGGAGCTGGGGGAGGGAGTGGCCCTGCCCTCCGGCTTCCGTTCGGCGGTGGACGAGGGGCTGCGGAGGGCCACCCGCAGGGTACCCCTGCGTTCCTCGCTGGTGGATTTTCCCATCGGGGAACGCCGCAACCGGGGCGACAACACCCCGGTGCACGTGCACGTGCACGAGGGTGGACCCGAGGGAAGGGTGCGCCTCACCCTCCTGGCCAAGGGAGGGGGGAGCGAGAACGCCACCCGCCTTTTCATGCTCCTTCCCGGGGAGGGTGAGGACGGGGTTCGCAGGGCGGTCATGGAGGCGGTACGGACCAAGGGGGCCCAGGCCTGCCCTCCCCTGGTAGTCTGCGCGGGAGTGGGGGGGGATGCCGGGGAGGCCCTGGAGCTGGCCCTGCGGGGCATGCTTCGCCCCGTGGGAAAGAGGCATCCCCGCGAGCCCCTGGCCCGCCTGGAGGAGGAGCTCCTCGAGGAGGTGAACGCGACGGGCATCGGGGCCGCCGGGCTGGGCGGGGACACCACCGCCCTCGACGTCCACCTGGAGGAGGCTCCCACCCACATCGCCTGCCTCCCGGTGGGGGTGGTGCTGGGGTGCCACGCGCTGCGGCGCAGCACGCTGCTCCTTTAGGCCGGTGGAGATGTAGCATGGAAAAAGATACCAGGGAAAGCTGCACCGACTATCGGCCGGGTAGTTTCCGGCGCACGGAGGAAGACCTACAGATAAGGCCGGCTGCTTTCCGGGGACTGTTGCGCAACCGCGATTTCCTCTTCCTATGGTTGGGGCAGATGATTTCGGCCGTCGGGGACTGGATAATCGTGGCTGTGCTCTTCGCCTACGTGGACCAGATCTCCGGCGGGCGCAGCTACGCCATCAGCCTCATGATGCTCTCCAAGTTCCTGCCCGCCGTGCTCCTGGGCTTCCTGGCCGGGGTGATCATCGACCGCCTGGACCGCAAGTCCACCCTCATCCTCTGCGATCTCTCCCGCGCGGCGCTGGTCGTCTTCCTGCCCTTCGCCGGCAACCTCCTCTTCATCTGCATCCTGGTCTTCATCATTGAGACCTTCACCATCATCTACGGGCCGGCCAAGGATGCCAGCATCCCCGACCTGGTGGAGCCGGAACAGCTGACCAACGCCAACTCCATGAACATGCTCACCCTTTATGCCTCCATGGCCTTCGGCACGGCCCTCGCCGGAAGCATCATCGGCTTCATCTCCTGGCTGGGCAGGCTGAACCCGGGCTTCATGGGCAAGATCGACCCCAACAAGGCGGCCTTCTTCATCGATTCCCTGACCTTCTTAGCCTCCGCTTGGCTCGTCTACCACATCGGCTTCAAGAGAATACCCCGGGAGGAGCGCGTGAGGATGACCTCCGTGCAGGTGAGGCAGGACTTCCGGGAGGGCTTCAGATACCTCTGGGGGAGGGCCCTGACCCGCACCGTGCTCCTCCTCACCCTGGCCTGCTTCCTGGGGGGAGGGACCATCTACGTGCTCACGGTGAGCTTCGTGCGCTACGTGCTGGGGGGAAGCGGGTCCACCTTCATGTACATCCTCACCACCCTGCTCTTCGGCATGATGGGGGGTTCCATCCTGGCCGGGGTGTTCAGGAGCCGGGTGCGCAAGGAGAGGGTGCTGGGGTTGGCCATCTCCGGTTTCGGGGCGGGGGTGGTGCTCTTCTCCCTACTCGCCGTGACCTGGATATCCTTCCTGGTGGCCTTCCTGGGCGGGGTCTTCATGGGCTACGCCATCGTGGGCATGGTCACCCTGCTGCACGAGAAGCTGGACGAAGAATATCGGGGGAGGGCCTTCGCCACCATCCAGGTCATCATGCGGGCCTCCATATTCGTTTCCATCATGCTGGCTGGGCCCCTGGCGGACCTGATAACCGGGCTGGGGCGCCGGCTGGGTTTGCGGCCCCTCTCCCTGTGGCTGGTGAGGCTGGGTGGCTCCTACCGGGGAGAGATAGACGGGAGGTACGTCGATTTCCGTTACCTCCTCAACGGGCCCCAGCTCATCCTGCTCATCGGGGGCCTGGTGATCTTCGCGGCCGGCCTCTACGGGCAGCGCTCCTTCCACCGCTGTTTCGCGGGGGAGGAGTCTCGGGGAGGTCCCTTGACTGCGGGGAGCGCGGGTACGAGCGGGTCCCTCGACCCTTCCCGGGGTGAGGGCGGAATGGGGCTACGAGGCCCCTGCTCGGAAGCGGGGCCGGAGTCGGTCGGGCGGGTTTCGGGGTTGGTAAATCTTTCCAATAAGGACGGAGACGGCGGCTGAAGTGGGGAAAACGGCACGGGAATTCAAGTCAGGACCATCCCGGTACGGATCTCCTGGTTCTTGGCGAAGCGAGGTGAAGGGCGATGGCTGACGGCAGGGAGGGCGGAGGGATAAGGGTGACCACCCCCCTCACCCGGGAGTTCCGGGAAAGGGTCTCGGCGGGGGATCGCCTGCTGGTGACCGGGAGGCTCATCACCGCCCGCGACCAGGCGCACAGGAGGCTGGTGGAGACCCTGGAAAGGGGGGAACGGCCACCGGTGGACCTGAAGGGGGAGATAATATATTACGCTGGTCCCAGCCCCGCGCCCCCGGGAAAGGCCGCCGGCTCGGTGGGGCCTACCACCGCCTCCCGGATGGATCCCTACACACCGCGCCTGGCCGCGGAGGGCATCGCCGCCTGCATCGGCAAGGGGCCCCGTTCCCCGGAAACCAGGCGTGCCCTGGTGGAAAACGGCGTCCTCTACCTGGTGGGCATCGGGGGAGCCGCGGCCCTGCTGGGTTCCCGGGTGCGGGCCGTGCGCCTACTGGCCTACGAGGACCTGGGCCCGGAGGCCGTATACGAGCTGGAGGTGGAGGATTTCCCGGTCCTCGTGGCCTACGATCTCAGGGGGGGCGACGTCTTCGCCCACCTGGCCCGGCCGTAAGGGCGGGGAAGGAGGCCGAACCCCGCGCGACCTCACCGAGGTGGCCATACTTGTCCCACCCGGCCCCCAGGCGGCAGGGTACGTCAAACTCCATCCGCCGGCACCGGCGTTCAGGGCAGCTCCCGGGGAACGAGCCTGTGCGGCGGCCGCAGTCGACACAGGGTTGAAAGGCAGCCGGAGGCCGGAGTTTCGCGATAAAACGGTTATGTTCCGGAAATGCGGGAGGCCGGAATCAACGAGGGAATCCGCACCGGAACCCGCCGTTTTGATCCCTGCGTCCGGCGGTGCCCATCACGACCTGCCCTCGGCGCCGGGGACACCCCGGGAGAAACCGAGGTACGGCCTCCCGCTTCCGCCACTCGGAGAAGTTGGCGTGGATTCCTGGTGGACTGGAACCGCCGCGGGGGATAAACTTTTCCCTTGACGGGACGGAGGAGAGGAAGAAAGGAAGGAGATGAGCCACAGGAACGCTTTGAGGCCGGCGGCGAAAAGGAAGGGAGTCCTCATCACCTTCGAGGGCGTGGAGGGATCGGGAAAGACCACCCAGATGAACATGCTCCATGCTCACCTCATCCGCATGAAGGTGGACGTGGTGGCCACGCACGAGCCGGGCGGGACCAGGCTGGGCGAGGAAATAAGGCGCATCCTGCTGGATCCCGCCTTCCGGGAGATGCATCCCCTCACCGAAACGGTGCTCTACGCCGCCGACCGGGCCCAGCACGTCTACGAGGTCATAAAGCCGGCCCTGGAGGCGGGAAAGGTGGTCCTCTGCGACCGCTACCTGGACTCCTCCCTGGCCTACCAGGGGGTGGCCAGGCGGGTGGGCCTGGAAGGGGTGCGCAACCTTAACGAATGGATCACCGACGATCTCTATCCCGACCTTACCTTTCTCCTCGAGATACCCTACCGGGTGGGCCTGAAGAGGCTGGAGAAGCACAAGAAGGCCCTAGACAGGATGGAGGGGCAGCCGGAATCCTTTCACGAGCAGGTGCAGGAGGCCTATCGCACCTTGGCCAAGTTCTTCCCCCACCGTTACGTGGTGCTCAACGGGGCGGACAAGCCGGAGACCATCCATCACCGGGTGATGGAGGAGGTAATGAAGATCCTCCCCTGAGAACCGCCCCGCGGGAGGGGACCGGTTCCTTAACCCGTTCTTATTTCCTCTCCCTGTCCCCGGATTGTCCCGGGGGGCGAAGGGGAGGGGGGAGCGAAGGTCCGGGTAGCGGGGCCGGAAGGGCCTCCGCGGGTCAAAGCGGGCGGCGCCCGTGAGGATTGAGGATTAAGCTAGCGGAGGGAAAGCCGTCCGGTTTCACGTTCTCGCATCACCGGGCAGGGAATCTCGTTAACCTTGGCGGGTGACCGAACGTCGGATAAGCGGAAGGCATGGGTTAGGAGTCCGGAAGATGGGCCGGGAAGAAGGCTGCACGTGGAGAGGGATATACGGGCAAGAGGCCGCCGTGGCGTATCTCCGCTCCATGCTCCGCCGGGGGGACGTCCCCCACGCCCTCCTCTTCACCGGGCCGCGCGGCGTGGGAAAGTTCACCGCTGCGCTGGTGATGTCCGCGGCCCTCCTCTGCCCCTCCGGGGACGCGGACGGCTGCCCCTCCTGCCGGAGGGTGGCGGCGAGGGTGCACCCCGACCTGCACCTGCTCGAGCCGGAGGGGATGAACATAAGGGTGGAGCGGGTACGCGAGTTGGAGGGCATCCTCCACCGCAAGGCCGTGGAGGGACGGGGCCGCGTGGTGGTGGTAGACGAGGCGCAGTCCATGACCGCGGAGGCGGCCAACGCCTTACTCAAGACCCTGGAGGAACCCCTGCCGGACACCTACCTCATCCTGGTCTCCGAGAGCCGGGAAAACCTGCTCCCGACCGTGGTCTCCCGCTGCCGGGAGGTGCGCTTCGCCTCCATCGGTTCGCGGGAGCTGGAGGAATACCTGGCGGAGAGGGAGGGCCTCCCCCGGGAGGAAGCGCGGTCCCTGGCGCGCCGGGCGGGAGGGATGTTCGGCCGCGCCGTTACCTGGGCGCGCCACCCGGAGGCGGCGGCCTACTGGAGGAAGGGCGTGGAGTGCGCCGCCTCCCTGCGCCGCCTCACCCTCCGGGAGGCTCTGGAGAGAATGGAGTCCTGTCGCCGCGAACTGCACGACCTCAGGCTGGAGGATGGGGAAGAGGGTATGGAGGCCTACCTGGAGGCCCTGGACAGGAGGAGCGCGGAGCGCCTGCGAAAGCGCCGGGAGGAGGAGATCTCCCGCCGCAACAGGCGGGCGAGGCGCCTGGCCGCCCACGACTTGCTGGATGGCATGGCCTCTTTCTACCGGGATATAATGCTCTTGATCCTGATGGGGGAGGAGGGACGAGAGGCGGGGGATTCCCTGCTTCTCAACCCGGAGTGGAGGAAGGAACTGGAAAGAGAGGCCCAGCACCTCGACGCCCCGCGGGTCCGCAAGTGCCTGGAAAGGCTGCGGGAGGCCGGGAAGGCGCTGGACGCCAACGTGGACGAAGAGCTCCTCTTCTCCCACCTGGTGATGGAGCTCAGAGGCATACTTGGCCGCGTGCCGGCCTGATGGAGGAGAACGGTTTCCGGGCCTCCGGGAATCGCCCCGACCGCTTGGAGCGGACGCCGTGCGGGTCCGGCGGTCGGTGAAGGGCCGGAGCACGACGGGTTCAGGGAAGTGGCGCCCACCTCGCGCCCCGGGCGTCGGGGGAGGGCGCCGGGAGGTTGAAGATGGCCACGGTAGTGGGAGTGGTTTTCAAGAAAGGCGGGAAGGTCCACTACTATGATCCCGACCGGCTGTCCCTGCGCGTGGGGGACGAGGTCATGGTCCCCACGCCCAAGGGAGTGGAATTCGCAGTGGTGGTGGTCCCCCCCCGGGAGATACCCGATCCCCGCGACCCGGAGAAGCTGCGCAAGGTCATCAGGAGGGCGACGGACCGGGACCGCCAGCAGAAGGAGCGCAACGAGTTCCGCCGGGACCGCGCCTGGCGCAAGTGCCTGGAGCTCATCGCCAAGCACCAGCTGCCCATGAAGCTGGTGGACATGGATTACGCCTTCGACGGCAGCTCCATAACCTTCTATTTCACCGCCGAGGGGAGGGTGGATTTCCGGGCCCTGGTGCGCGACCTGGCCTCCACCCTGAAGACGCGCATCGAGCTGAGGCAGATAGGGGTGCGGGACGAGGCCAAGATGATCGGGGGCCTGGGGCCCTGCGGCCGGCCCCTGTGCTGCGTGACCTTCCTCAACCAGTTCCACCCCATCTCCATCCGCATGGCCAAGGAGCAGCACCTCCCCCTCAACCCGGCGAAGATATCCGGCATCTGCGGTCGCCTCATGTGCTGCCTCCACTACGAGCAGGATGCCTACCGTCGCTTCCTCCGCTGGGTTCCCGCGGTGGGGGAGAAGGTGGAGACGGAGCGGGGACCGGCCAGGGTGGTGGCCCACGACGTCCTCCACGAGAGGGTCACCCTGGAGCTCGAGCACGGGGAGAAGTTCACCGTCCCCGCCGCCTACTTCGGCCCGCCGCCCCAGGAGGTGGAGCCGGAGGAGGAGGTGGAGGACGAGATCGTGGAGGACACCGACGAGGAGTTGGCTCCGGACTAGCGCTTCACCGGCCCCTTCCGTCCTGCCGGGAGGCCTCGGGCCTGTGGTGGACGACGCCGGGGCGGGGAGGGAATCCCTCTCATCGACAAGCTAAACTTGCGTGTGCTATATATTTGGTCTATGTGGGTCCCGAGCTTTCCCGGCCCAAAAGCGGCGGAGAGGTGGATGTCAGTTTAAAGGAAAAAAATGGTAGAGATTCGCTTTCACAGCCTGGGCGGGCAGGGAGCGGTGACCCTCATCAACCTCCTGGCCCAGGCGGGAGACCTGGTGGGCAAGCGGGTGCAGGCCTTCCCTTTCTTCGGCGCCGAGAGGAGGGGGGCCCCCGTGAAGTCCTACGTACGGATGGACGACCGGCCCATCCACCTGAGGAGCCAGATATACCGCCCGGACTTCCTGGTGGTGATGAGCCCCTCCCTGCTGCAGGCGGCACTCGAGGAGGGAACCAAGGAGGGCTCGGTGCTCCTGGTCAACCAGCGGGAGGAGGAAGATGACGCCCTGAGTGGGCTCCCCTTCCGGACCTACGCGCTGGACGCCACCTCCATCGCCCTGGACCTGGGTATGGTGGTGGAGGGGATGCCCGTCCTGAACCAGGTTTTCCTGGGGGCGGTCTCCTACGTCACCGAACTCATCCCCCTGGAGGCGGTGAACGAGGTCATCCGCCGCAACATCCCTCCCGGTCGCCAGGAGGCCAGCATGGAAGCGGCCAGGAGGGGCTTCACCTCCGTGCGCGAGGTGGCGGGAGCGGGGAAGAGGGAGAGCCGGGAGAGGACCGCCGCCTCCTGAGCATGGCCCCACCGGCGGGGGGATGTCCGCGCCTTGATTTCGGATAACCGCCGCCGGAGGGGTTGCTATCGTGTGGAGGAAGGACCGCATACCGGAACGCGCGGGGCATCCTTGCCGCCGCGCGGGAAAAGAGAGGAAACGGGGATAAGGATGCCCGGAAGGAAGAGAAAGGAGAAGCCGGAGGAGATAGGTTTCCTCACCACCCTCTCCGTACCCTCGGAGGGGAGCGTGGGGCTGACCGGCACCTGGAGGACCTTCCGTCCCGTGCTCGACCAGGAGCGCTGCAATAAGTGCCTGCTCTGCTGGATATACTGCCCTGAGGCCTGCATAACCAAGGAACTGAGGATAAACTACGACTACTGCAAGGGGTGCGGCGTGTGCGCCGAGGAATGCCCCACCAGGGCCATGAGCATGGTGAAAGAGGATGAATATGAGGACGGAAAGGACCGGTAAAACCAAGGCTGCTGCAAGGGGTGCGGCGTGTGCGCCGAGGAATGCCCCACCAGGGCCAGGAGCATGGTGAAAGAGGATGAATATGAGGCTGGTAGAGACCGGAAACCACGTGGCCGCCTGGGGGGCGCGCCTTTCCCGGGTGGAGGTGGTGTCCGCCTATCCCATCACCCCCCAGACCCAGGTCATCGAGGAGATATCCCGCTTCATAGACGAGGGGGAGATGGAGTGCGAGTACATCCCCGTGGAGAGCGAGCACAGCGCCATGGCGGCCATGATCGGCGCGGCGGCCATGGGAGTGCGCGCCTTCTCCGCCACCTCCTCCCATGGCCTGGCCTACATGCACGAGCTCCTGCACTGGGCGGCGGCCGTCCGCCTTCCCATGGTTATGGTCAACGTCAACCGGGCCCTGGGGCCGGGATGGAACATCTGGTGTGACCACCAGGACACCATGGCGGCGCGGGACACGGGGTGGATCCAGCTCTACTGCGCCGACCACCAGGAGATACTGGACACCGTCATCCAGGCCTACCGCATCTCCGAGGACCCGCGGGTCATCCTACCGGTCATGGTCTGCTACGACGCTTTCCTCATGTCCCACACCTACATGCAGGTGGACATCCCCGATCAGGAGGCCGTGGACCGCTTCCTGCCCCCCTTCCGCTCCCTGTGGAAGCTGGACCTGGAGTATCCCTTCACCCACGGGTCGGTGATCTACCCCGACGACTACGAGGAGGTAAGGTTCTCCATGCAGCAGGCCATGGACAACGCCCGCCGGGTCATCTCCGAGGCGGCCCGGGAATACCGGGACCTGCTGGGCTTCTATCACGGTGAGCTGGTGGAGACCTACCGCATGGAGGACGCGGAATACGCCCTCCTGGCCCTGGGCACCGTGGCCTCGGAGTGCCGCGTGGCGGTGGACGAACTGCGGGAGATGGGCTATCCCTGCGGCCTGGTGAGGATACGATCCTACCGTCCCTTCCCGGTGGCGGAGCTCCGGGAGCTCCTGGCTCCCCTGCGCGCGGCGCTGGTCATCGACCGCGCCGTCTCCTTCGGGCTAGAGGGCCCCCTGTTTTCCGAGGTCAAGGCGGCGGTCTACGGGAACGGCGGCCCCTCCATCCACGGCATCATCACCGGCCTGGGAGGGCGGGACGTGCCCTATGACCTCATCGTGGAGAACGCGATGGCCGCTTTCAAGGAAAAACTGCCCCACGGGAGCCACTGGCCCGCGGTGCGCCTGAACGAGCACCACCGCCTAGTGAAGAGGAGCCTGGAGGAGTACTGGAAGAAGGAGGGAGTGCGGTGAGGCTGCGCGATTTTCCCGCCGAGGAGCTCTTCCTGCAGGGGAGCGCCGCCTGCCAGGGATGCCCGGGCAGCGCCGCCCTCCGGGTGGCCTTCAAAGCCCTGGGGAGGAACACCATCCTGTGCGTCATAGCCTCCTGCACCTCGGTCCTGCAGAGTCCCTTTCCCGTGTCCGCCCTCAATCTCCCCACCCTGAACATGGCCTTCGCCACCGGGGGCGCGGTGGGCTCGGGAATGTCCGCGGCCGCCGAGCGCCTCACGGCCAGGGGGAAGTTCAAGGAGAAGCCCACCATCCTGGTGTGGGCGGGAGACGGGGGGACCTACGACATCGGCATCCAGGCCCTCTCCGGGGCGGCGGAGCGCAACGCGGACCTCATCTACGTGTGCTACAACAACGAGGCCTATTCCAACACCGGGACCCAGCGCAGCGGAGCCACCCCCTACGCCGCCTGGACCACCAACACCACCAAGGGCAAGGAGGAGTGGCGCAAGGACGTGGCCCAGATCATGGTGGCCCACGGCATCCCCTACGTGGCCACCGCCTCCCTGGCCTATCCCACGGACATGTTCCGCAAGTTCGCCAAGGCCAGGGAGATCCGGGGGACGCGCTACATCGAGATCCAGGCCCCCTGCCCCCCGGGATGGAAATTCCCCTCCAGCCACACGGTGAAGATCGCCCGGCTGGCGGTGCAGACCGGGATGTGGATGCTCTATGAGCACGAGAATGGGAAGACCACCTACACGGCGGGCACCCAGCGCATCATCCAGGGCCAGGCCAAGCTCCTTCCGGTGGAGGAGTACCTGAAGGCCCAGGGGAGGTTCCGCCACCTCTTTCACCCGGAGAGGGACGAGGAGCGCATCGCCGCCATTCAGAAGCGCATAAGCGACGTCTTCGAGACCCTGCAGTTCACCCACAAGATGAAGGAACACATCATGGATATAGAGATCTCCCCCCGTTTATGAGGAGCGGGTCATGGGGGTAGGTTTTAGAATTTTTACCTTTTTAGACGAAGGGAGTCATGGCTTGCGTTTAATACCCCTGGGGGTATCAAAATTCAAGACCTGACCCCCTATAATCGACTTGGGCCGGCGTAGCTCAGCAGGTAGAGCAGCTCACTCGTAATGAGCAGGTCAGGAGTTCGAGTCTCCTCGCCGGCTCCAGCAAGAGCGCGGGCCGGGGGCGTGTCTGGTCGCCTTCCGGCCTTCTTGCTTACATGATTTCCCTCCTGTCCATCGCTTGGGACGCCGTTTCCTCCCCTTTCACGGGACCCCGGGAGGCGCCGGGCGTTGCCGTCCCGCGTGCCGTCCCCCGCGGCTACCCGCGGGTTAATATGCCTCGCGGTTTCCCGTTCACCCCACCGGAGGCACCGTTCGCCCCCCTTATCCCCGCGCTGGTGGTGTTTCCGGTAAAGGTGGGAGGCGAGGACTCGATAAAGGGAGTGAAAAGAGGTTCTCGAAACCTATGGCCCTGAAAAGGAGGTAGGAAGATGAGGAAGAGGATGAGAATCCTGGGGATGCTGGGGGCCGCTTCCCTGCTCCTGGTGCTCCTCCTGGGAGCCCCGGCCCAGGCCGCCAACCCGGAAACGGTCAATGTTTCCGCCACGGTGGCCGAGGCCCTGCGCCTCACCGTGAGCAAGAACGCGGTGGATTTCGGAGGGACACTGTTGCCTGACGGCGGTCCCGGCGGTGACGGCGTGTACAACGACGGCCTGACTGCCACCGTGTGGGGTAACAGGCTCTGGAGGTTGCAGGTGTCGAAGGACCACGATCTCACGGATGGAATCTACACCATACCTTCCAGCCGCCTGACCTTCACCTCCAGCTCGAGCGACGGAAGGGTGACGGCGGTTCAGGGTACTCCCACGGAGTTCGGGACAAACGTCATGGTGGCCGAGGGCAACCGGGGCGGCAACATCGGTCCCATCAACGTGAACTATACCATCGACATCGAGTGGGAGGACCCCCCGTCCACCTACACCGCCACCCATACCTACACGGTGGTAGCCCAGTAAGGAGTTTGCCCACAAAAACGTGGCCGCAAGGGTGGAGGGCCCGGCCAGACCGGGCCCTCCCGCCTTCGTCCCCCAGAATTTGTCACCTCCACCTTTATCCACCATAATGTTTCCCGGTGGGGGAGGGACATCCAGGTCCCCGGGGGCGTGGGCGAGGACGCCGGCTTTGCCCGGGGGAAGGCGAAGGAGGGAAGGCCTTGAGCGGTTCAGGTGATAAGGGAAGGGAAAGGCCAATGACCGGAGGGGGAAGGAGGTGGATTTCGGCCCTGGCCGGCAATCCCCTCGCCCGGACAGCCCTTGTCCTGTCCACGGCCCTGCTCTTCGTTCTCCTTCCGTTGGGGCCGCGGGAGGCACAGGCCCAGGATTTCGATCTCACCGTCTCCCCGGTGAAGAAGGAATTGACCGTGCAGCCGGGGGAGAGGATAGATTTCCAAATCACGCTGATAAACCACACCGAACGGGACCTGGAGCTCCTGGTCTACCCCATGGACTTCTTCATCAATCCGGACAACAGCTACGAGTTCCACGAGCCCGGCTACTACTCTTATTCCTGTTCCCGGTGGCTGGAGATGCGGCGCGACCGCCTGACCATCCCCCCGCGTTCCCAGCACGAGGAGCCCTTCACCCTGGTGGTGCCCCCCGACGCGGAACCGGGAGGGCACTACGCGGTGCTCTTCTTCCAGGACGCCTCGGAGCCGCCCCCGGGCCTGGGGGTCAAGCCCACCTACCGCATAGGTTCCCTCATCCTGGTCACCGTGCCCGGGGACATCGTGCGCGAGGCGGAGATCCGGTCCCTCTCCGTGGAGAGCGATTTCCTGTCCCTTTGGGGGCCCCCCGAGGGGGGAGAGGCGGGATGGCCGGCACGGAGCATGAAGTACCACCTGGAGGTGGAGAACACGGGGAACGTGCACCTCACCCTCCAGGCCTACCTCACCTACCGCGCCGGAGTAGGTTTCGGTTCCGGTTCCGTGGACCTGGGGGAGATAACCATCCTCCCGGGCACGGTACGTTATTTCGACGGCTTCCTGCCCTCGCCGCCCTGCCTGGGATATTTCCGGGTGGAGGCGGTCATCATGTACGGGCCGGACATGTACACCTTCGACACCGAGAAGCGTGCCGGGGGCAGCTTCTGGGTGGTGCCCCTCCTCTGGATACTCTTCATCCTCTTGGCGGCGGCGGGCACCTGGTACCTGGTGAGGTTTTTACGGGGGCGCTTCCGGGTGAGCCTGAAGGTGACCCGCAAGTAGGATATTAGCTCCCGCGAGGGCGGTCCTCACCTCGCGGTCACGGTGAGGAGGAGACCTCCTTCCTCCTGGGTCACGGCGGGGATGTTGCTCTGCAGGGTGCCGTCAGCGCGTACCCGCACGCAGGGGGCTATGGAGACCTTCACCTTGACCCCCTCGGCGGCCACGGCCTTCGCGGGAAGGGCCAGGAGGGCGAGCAGCAGGAGCGCCGCCAGGGAAGCGGTGAGGATGCCCTTGGCCAGCGTCTTCCACCCCTTCATCTCCCGTGCACCTCCCGCCATGTTCTCCTCACATTTCATTTAACGGAGGAGAACGGCGCGGCGGGTATCCGCTGAAGGTCCGATAATCACCCCCCGGAGGTAGCAGTGTTGTGTGGTGGTCAGGTTAAACGGAGGAGAACGGCGCGGCGGGTATCCGCTGAAGGTCCGATAATCACCCCCAATAACCTCCGGGGGTAGCAATTTTGCGAGGTCGTAAGGTTCCTGGGTCCTGCGGCGGGTGTACGCAAGGTGAGGTTCCGGCCACGTTCCCTCGCACCCCTGGCCTCCAGTCCCATTCGGACTCCATTCGCCGGGAAGGCCTTCAGCGGTGGATTCTGCCCCGACCCCCGCAGGTGGGGCAGGTGGACGTCCGCTTCAGGGTTCCCGTTCCTCCGCACGTGCTGCACGGCACGCTGGAGCCCCTTCACGAGTAGCACACGCCGGAGCCGCCGCATTCCGGGCAGGTCTCCGAGATGGTGACCGTCCCCCTTCCCCCGCAGGTGGGGCAGGTCACGTAGGCCGATCCCAGGCTCACGATGAGCGTGACCGCGGACCCTTTCTTGAGGGAGGTGCCGGGCGCGGGGTCCGAGGCGCAGATCAGCCCGGCGGAGACGGACTCGTTGTAGGCGCGCTGGAGGTTGACCCCCAGCCCCAGTCCCTGCAGAACGGATAGCGCTTCTCCCTCGGGCTTTCCCCGCAGGTCGGGTAGGGTTACCAGTTCAGGACCCCTGCTGATCACCAGGTCCACCGTGGTTCCCCGTTCCACCCTCTCTCCCTCCGGCAGCAGGGTGCGGATGATGAGGCCCGGGGGAACCGTGTCTGAATATTCTTCCGACAGGGTGCCGATATCCAGCTCCTCCCCGTCGAGGACGGTCCTCGCTTCCTCGACGCTCAGTCCGCCGAGGACCGGAACGACGGTGTCGACAACTTCTGGTGCCGATTTCCTGCATCCGCAGAGGAGAATGACCAGGGACAGGGCGACCAGCACGGGAGCGGCCACCCATCTTCCGCTTGAACCTCGCTCCATTACTTCCACCTCCCTGACGTTTTTATTTTACCCAGGTTTCCGAAAAGCTATTCCTGGACCGAATTTCCGCCCCGTCGGCATTTTCACCTGGAGGCCGCGTCGCGGGTATGGAAAGGAATTCCATGGACCTTCACGCCTCTCCCCAAGCCGTAAAAGCGGGCCGTGGCGACGGGTGAACCGGGGGCGGATCTGTTAGACTTTAAACGGCCTCGGTCCCGGGGCGTCCGGTTTCGCCGATCCACCTCCCGTCGGCGATGCTCTCGCCGGCAGGGGGCGGTGCGGATGCGGCGAAGGGGAAGTCGGGTAAAAGGGAGTGATGCCGGGGTGCGTCCCGTCCTTTTCCACATTGGGTCCTTCCCCGTCTATTCCTACGGGGTCTTCCTCTTCCTGGCCTTCCTGGCCGGGGTCCTGGTCGCCGGGCGGGAGCTGAGGCGCAAGAGGCTGGACGGGTCGGCCATCTACCCGGTGGGGGCGGTGGCAGCGGTGAGCGGGGTTCTGGGGGCGCGCCTCTTTTACGTCCTCGGGCACTGGAGGGAGTTCTCCCCGGATTGGCTTTCCGCCTTCGACCTCAACATGCGGGGGCTGGTCTTCTACGGCGGGCTCGCCCTGGCCGTTCCCGCCTGCGCGCTGACGGTGAGGAGAATGGGGCTCCCGGCGGGGAAGGTGGCCGACGCCGTGGGGCTCACCCTGCCCCTCTCCCTGGCCGTGGCTCGGGTGGGATGTTTCCTCAACGGCTGCTGCGGGGGGAAGCCCTCCAGGCTGCCCTGGGCGGTGACCTTCCCGGGGTCGAGCACGGCGGTGCATCCCACCCAGCTCTACGAGCTTCTCCTGGACCTGGCCCTCTTCTTCTTCCTCCTGCGCTTAAGGAAAAGCGTGGCCGGGGACTGGGATCTCTTCCTGCTGGCCGTGGGGGGTTACGGCGTGGTGCGCTTCCTCAACGAGTTCTTCCGCTACCACGCCGAATCGTCGGCAGGCATCTTCTTCCAGGTGACCAGCGTGGCGGCCGCCGTTATTTTCCTCTCCCTGGTATGGTACCGTGAAAGGAGAGCGAGAAGGGAACCGGAACCCGCTACCCTGTCGAGCGGTTCGAGAGACACGGAGGGCGAAGGACATGAGCGAGACGACGACCGGTGAGAAGTGCATCTTCCGCGAGGAACAGCGTTTCCACCAGTGGTGGATATACGCCTTGGTCCTGGGGACGGCAGGTTTCGCCTGGTACGCTTTCCTACGCCAGGTGGTGCTGCGCAGGCCCCTGGGGAACCGGCCCTCCCCCGACTGGCTGATGGTCCTCACCTGGCTCCTCATGGGCATCGGTTTCCCCTGGCTTTTCCTCTCCGCCCGCCTGGTGGTGGAGGTGCGGGAGGACGGCCTCCACTACCGGTACTATCCATTCCACCGGCGCTGGCATCGCCTGGCCCGGGAGGAGATAGCGGAGGCGGAGGCCAGGACCTACCGTCCCATCCTGGAGTACGGGGGGTGGGGGATACGCTGGGGCTGGAGGGGAGGAAGGGCCTTCAACGTCTCCGGGAACCGTGGCGTGCAGCTCAGGCTGCGCGACGGGAGGAGGGTGCTCTTCGGTTCCCGCCGCCCCGAGGAGCTGGAGGTCGCCCTCCGGAAAATACTGTGAGCTTCCGGAGGGGACTCGGGCGGTGAGCCCGGTCTCCGGGGGATTCTCTGCTTCGCGCGCAGGGCCCGCTGCCGTTCACAGCCCGTAGGAGCGGGCGATGATCTCCCGCATGATCTGGTCGGTGCCCCCGCCGATGGGCCCCAGGCGCATGTCGCGGTAGGCGCGCGCCAGGGGGTACTCCTCCGTGTAGCCGTAACCGCCGTGGATCTGCAGGGCCCGGTCGGCCACCCGGCAGGCCATGTCGCAGGTGTAGAGCTTGGCCATGGCCACTTCCCTGACCGGCTCCTTGCCCTCCACGTAGAGCTTGAGGACGTGGTAGGTGAAGGCCCGCCCCAGCTCGATCTCCATGGCCATATCCGCCAGCATGTGGGAGATGGCCTGGAACTTCCCGATGGGCCTCCCGAAGGCCTGCCTCTCCTTGGCGTACTGCAGGGCGATGTCGAAGAGGAGCTGGGCACCGGCCACCGCCCCCAGGGCCATGATCAGGCGCTCCCAGACGAAATTCGCCATTATCTGGTAGAAGCCCCGGTTCTCCTCCCCCAGCAGGGCGTCGGCAGGCACGCGGACGTCGATGAAGGAGAGCTCCCCGGTGTCGGAGGCCTTCCAGCCCAGCTTCTTTATCTTCCTGGAGGTCTCGAAGCCGGGGGTGCCGCGGTCCACGATGAACTGGGAGATGCCGGCGTAACCCTTGTCCCGGTCCGTCTTGGCCGCCACCACCACCCAGTCGCAGCGTACCCCGTTGGTGATGAAGGTCTTGGAACCATTGATGATCCAGTCCGAGCCGTCGCGCACGGCGTAGGTGCGGATGCCGGCCACGTCGGAACCGGCCTCCGGTTCGGTGATGCCCAGGGCCCCGATGGTCTCTCCCTTTATGCCGGGCACCAGGTACTTCTCCTTCTGCTCGTCGGTGCCGAAGCGGTTTATCTGGGGCATGGCGATGCCGATGTGGGCGCCCAGCCCGGCGGCCACCCCCGCCGAGCCGCAGCGGGTTATCTCCTCGTGGAAAACCGCCTCGGCTATGCGGTCGTCGTCCCCGCCGTACTTCTCCGGGTAGGACATGCCCAAAAAACCAAGTTCTCCCATGCGGGTGAAAACCCAGCGGGGGAACTCCTCCGCTTCCTCCCATTCGTCGGCGTGCGGTGCGAGCTCGTTTTCCACGAACTCCCGGAGGTTGCGGCGGAAATCCTCGTGAACAGGTTGGAAGATGTCGTAGCTCATCCTGCCCTCCCTCGAATCGGAGCGCCGGCTTTTTGAAGGCGCCCTTTCGGCCGGTCGAACCAGGAAGATTTTATAACACCGGTGGGTCCACGGGTAAGGGTGTGAAGTTGGGTGGGGGGTTGACCGATAAAAATTTCGTTGGCGGATGTAGAATCGGCGATGTCGATGCGGAATAATGGTGCCGACCCGTTCAGCGTACGTTGGGAACCCATTTCCTTTTGGAAAAGTAAGCATAGAAGGGGTGGGCGGAGAAATGGCCGGGCACCCGCGTTATGTAGCCAGTTTGGTCAACCCCTTGCTGGGCGAGCTATTGTCTCCGGGGGCACTTTCGGGGATGAAGGGGACCGAGAGATCGCGTTTTCGTCCCGGAGGGGCAAGAGAAGGGGACAATGGGGATGATCCTTCGGTGTTCGACCCCTCATCCATGGCGCTGCACTCGGTCACCGGAACGAATGGCCCGCTGGAGACGGTGTAGGAGGTTTGTCAGGAGCGGTCTTTAAAGTTTAAACTAAGGCATCGGGGGTAAAACGACACGTGGAGGGTGGAAATGGCCTACCGGGTCCTGGTGGTGGACGACGATCCCATGGTGACCCGCCTGGTGCGCATCAACCTGGAGCTGGAGAACTTCGAGGTTGAGGAGGCCTGGGATGGGAAGACGGCCATGCGCATGATGCGCGAGAACCGGCCCGACCTGCTGGTCCTGGACATCATGATGCCCCAGATGGACGGCTGGGAGATCCTCAAGCTGGTCCGGGAGGATGAGCGGTTGCGGGACCTTCCCGTGGTGGTGCTCACCGCCAAGGTCCAGGAGGAGGACATAGCCCGGGGCTGGCGGATGGGCGCCGATGGTTACATCGTCAAGCCCTTCAACCCGGTGATCCTGGCCGACGCCCTGCGCAAGGTCCTGGAGGCCACCCCCGAGGAGAGGCTCGCCCTGCGCAACGAGGAGATAGAGCGCTACAAGGACATCGTCTGACCTCACCTTCCGGTTTTTCCACCGCCTGCCAGAGCGGCGTCATCCCGGGAATCGCGAATCACCTCTTTCTCACGCGCTGCGGCTCGAGCCTTCTCCTTCACCCGGAGGAACGGTCCGCGCCCGGTCGCCGGTCTCCCGCGTGGCTTGCGCCGGGCCGTCCCGGAACGAGAACGCCTTGCGCACCGGAGAAAATCCCGCCCGGAACCGCCGGCGCCCAAATTACCATTATTTGGTAGCAAAGGTCGCGCCGCGTCGCTTCCGATGCGGGGGCCCGGAACGCCGGTCCATGTCTTTTCATGCCCCCATCATGGTGTTCGTTCCCGGCGGTCTCGGGTTATGCGGGCCCCCGGGAATCCGCCTCGCGTCCTTCCTCCGCGGAACGGGTGGCCTTCCTTCCGCGGCGTGGATAATAATGGTGTGAAGTGGGCATCATTCATTGTAGACGGTAGGCGGACGGCGGCCGCGACGGCCTCCGCGACGTCCGCGGGCGCGTCCTCTTCAATAGTAGGCCGAGGCTCGACGCGCCCGATACTCTCGTGGCTTCCGGCACGGGCGGGGAAGGGCGGAACGGCGGGGGAGGCGGGTTCGCGGCGGCCGGGCAGGAGACAACGGCGTACCGGTGAGCGGCGGAGGAGCCGGAGAGCAAGGGAGGTGGAGATGGCCAGGGTAGTGGTACTTTCCCCCCTGCCCGAGGAGGCGGTGAGGGGTATGCTGGCGGGTGTCCTGGAGGGCCGGGAGGTCACGGTGGAGGTCTACCGGGGTGACCCGGGACCCGGCCTGGAGGAGGCGGTGCGGGGCGCGGACGTGATCATCGGGGACTTCACCTTCCGCCTGCCCATAGACGCCCGGGTGGCGGAGGCGGCGCGGGGCTGTCGCCTCATCCAGCAGCCCAGCATCGGTTACCAGCACATCGACCTGGAGGCCACCCGCAGGGCGGGAATCCCGGTGGCCAACGTGGGGGCGGCCAACGCCGTGGGGGTAGCCGAACACGCCGTGATGTTCATGCTCTGCCTGCTCAAGAAGGTCCTCTACTTTCACCATAAAACCGCCGCGGGGGAGTGGGGGCAGCAGGACATCTTCACCCTGGGGATGTACGAGCTGCAGGGCAAGACGGTGGGGATCGTGGGCATGGGGAACATAGGCCGGGAGGTGGCGGCGCGCCTCCGTCCCTTCGGTTGCCGCATCCTCTATCACGACCTGGTGCGCCTCCCGGCCGAGAGGGAGAAGGATCTGGGCGCGGAATACGCGGAACTGGAGGACCTGCTGCGGATCTCGGACATCGTCACCCTCCATGTCCCCCTCACCCCGGAGACCCGCCATCTCATCAACCGGGAGAGGCTGGCCCTCATGAAGCCCGAGGCCTACCTCCTGAACCTGGCGCGGGGCGAGGTGGTGGACGAGGAGGCCCTGGCCGAAGCCCTGCGCGAGGGAAGGCTGGCCGGCGCGGGCCTGGACGTCTTTGCCCAGGAGCCGGTGGACCCGGACAATCCCCTGCTGAAGTCGGACAAGGTCATCCTCTCCCCCCACGTGGCGGGAGGGACCAACGAGAGCCGGGTGCGCATGCTCCAGGTGACCATCGACAACGTCACCCGGGTGCTCTCCGGGGAGAAGCCCCGCTTCGTGGTCAACGGCGTGGAGTGAGGAAAGGAGGGGCCCATGAACTGCGCCCAGATGCTCATCGAGGGCCTGAAGGTCATGGGGGTCCGGCGCATCTACGGGATCATCGGGACCTCAAACTTCGCCTTCGTGAACGCGCTCTACGACCACCGAGAGGACATCCGCTACGTCTCCTGCCGCCATGAACAAGTGGCGGCCAGCATGGCCGACGCCGAAGGACGCCTGACCGGGATACCCGGCGTGGTGCTCACCCATTCCGGCCCGGGTACCCTCAACGCCCTCATCTCCACGGCCAACGCCTACAAGGACGGGAGTCCCATGCTCGTCCTCAGCGGGGCGGTGAAGCGGAAGTTGCGGGGAAGCGACGGCATGCTGGAGGCTGACCACCCGGCCATATTCTCCTCCCTGTGCCGGGGGGTCTTCCGGGTGGAGGAGGCGGACCATGCCGCCGCCGTCCTTTCCCGCGCTTACACCCTGGCCGTCTCCGGGGGGAGGGGGCCGGTGCTCATCGAGGTGCCCGAGGACGTGTGGGAGGAGGAGGTGAAGGTGGAGGCGCCCCGCTTCCGATTCGCCGCCGAGCACCGGCCTTCCCTGCACGTGGAGGACGTCTGGAAAGCCCTGGAAGTCGTCAAGGGAGCCTCCCGGCCCCTCCTCCTCTCCGGGGGAGGGGTGGCCTATTCCGGGTCCTCGGAGCTCCTGGTGCGGCTGGCCGAGTCTCTCCAGGTCCCGGTGGTCACCACCGGGAACGGGCGGGGGACCATCCCCGAGGACCATCCCCTGTGCCTGGGAAGGGCGGGCTTCGGGGGAGGGAACACCGTGGCCGACGCCGCGCTGTCGGAGGCGGATGCCGTCCTGGGCCTGGGTTGCGTCATCTCCGACCTCACCTCCTACGAGTACACCCTCCCCATCCCCGGGGAACTGGTGCTGGTGAACATCGACATGGAGGCCATGCTCAATTGCCGGAGGAGGCCACAACTGCCCATCGAGGCCGACGTACGGGATTTTCTCCTGGAGGCCGTGGACGCGGTCAGGGATTACCGGCCTCCGGAACGGAGGGAGTGGTGGGAATTCCTGGAAGGAAAGCGCGCGGAGTGGAGGGCGAGGGTGGAGGAGGCCCGGAACTCGGACCGGGAGCCCCTTTCCGGGGCCCGGGTCATCCACGAGCTCTCCCTTCTTTTGCCCCGGGAGAGGATAATCACCGTGGGGGCCGGCACCCACCTTCTCTACCCCATGGCCTTTCTCCCCTGCCTGGAGCCCCTGACCTACCTCTCGGCGGTGAACTTCGGGGCCATGGGCTTCGGCTTCCCCGCCGCCCTGGCCGCCAAGCTGGTGCGCCCGGAGCGGGAGGTGGTGGCCATCCTGGGGGACGGGGACTTCATGATGACCCTCCAGGACCTGGAGACCGCCTGCCGGGAGGGGATAAAGGTCCTGGTGCTGGTGATGAACGATCACATGTACCGGGTGCTGAACATCCGGCAAAGGATACAGTGCCAGGGGAGGATACTGGGGACCTGCCACGGAAACCCGGACTTCGCCGCCCTGGCCCGTTCCTTCGGCGCGGCGGGATGGAGGCTGGAGCGGGTGGCGGACATCCAGCCGGTACTGAGGGAGGCCCTGGCAGCGGAGGGCCCGGCGGTGGTGGACGTGGTCATCGACCCCGAGGACCTCCCGCCCTTCAACCTGGAGGCCTCCCTGCGCATGAGCATGGGCTGAGGGCCGGGAAGGTGAGGAGGCATGGAGGGCGTGAGGATGAACCTGAAGGGCGGGGGTTTCGAGGTGAGCACCGGGGCCAGGTCCCAGCTCGTGGACATCACCTCCCGGGTGCGGGAGGTGGTGCGGGGAACGGGGATCCGGGAGGGCCTGTGCCAGGTTTACATACCCCATACCACCGCCGGGGTGACGGTAAACGAGGCCGCCGACCCGGACGTGGCCGCGGACATACTCGAGCACCTGGAGAGGCTGGTGCCCCGGGGGAGGTACCGGCACCGGGAGGGGAACGCCGACGCCCACATCAAGGCCAGCCTGGTGGGCTTCTCGGCCACCCTGCCGGTGGCCGGGGGGGACCTGGCCCTGGGGACCTGGCAGGGCATATTCCTGTGCGAGTTCGACGGCCCGCGGCGGCGCAGGGTAAGGGTCACCGTGCTTGGATCCGGTTGAACGATGGGGGCGTGAGATGGGGAGCGGGGAGGCGCGCATGACCGGGCTGATAACCCTCACCAGCGACTTCGGCACCTCGGAGGAATGGGTGGGGGTGGTCAAGGGAGTCATCCTCTCCATCAACCCGGAAGCGGTCATCGTGGATATCAGCCACCATATCCCACCCTTCGACATCGGCAAGGGGGCCTTCGTCCTAGCCGCCGCCCTTCCCCACATGCCCCGGGGGGTTCACCTGGCGGTGGTGGATCCCGGGGTGGGCACGCGGCGCCTGGCCGTGGCCTTGCAGTGTGCGAGGGGGGACTTCCTGGTGGGCCCCGACAACGGCCTGCTCATCCCGGCGGCGGAACGGCTGGGGGGCGTCGCCCGGGCCTATTTCTTGGAGAACCGCGATTTCTTCCGCCATCCCGTCCACCCCACCTTCCACGCCCGGGATATCTTCGCCCCAGTGGCCGCCCACCTCTCCCTGGGGGTGGACCCCTCGGAGATGGGGATGGCCATGGAGGTGGAGGACCTGGTTCCGGCGCCCTGGGGAAGGGCGCGGGTGGGGGAGGGGGCGGTCTACGCCACGGTGATCGACGTCGACCGCTTCGGATCCCTGCGCCTCAACGCCTACCCGGAGCAGGTGGAGGAACTTGGGTACCGGCTGGGGGACCGGGTGCTGGTGGGAATAGGAGAGGAGGAGATGGAGTTCGCCCTGGCCTCCACCTTCGGGGAGGTGGAGGCGGGAGCCCCCCTCTTTTTCGAGGATTCCTCGGGGGTCATGGCCCTGGGGATAAACGGCGGCAGCCTGGCCCGGAGGACGGGCTCCCGGCCTGGGGATACGGTCATCATCTACGGGCCCTTGGAGGGAAAGGAGGAGAAGTGAAGGAGGAGTGCAGGAACTACCAGTCCAACCTGGAAATATGTAATTGCACCTACGAGCCCTGTTCCCGCAAGGGCTACTGCTGCGAGTGCCTCCACTACCACCGCCGCAACGGGGAGCTTCCCGCCTGTTTCTTCCCTCCCGAGGTGGAGAGGACCTACGACCGTTCCATAAGCCGTTTCATCAAGAGCCGTTGAGCCCGCCGGTCCTTGGTGGTGGAAGGAAGCGGGGGACACGCGGATTCTACGCGGGCTCGTATAAATTGAACGTCTTGCCGCCATACATTAAACCGGAAGGACTGCCGGAAGGCGAAGGCGGAGAGGCGTGAAACCCGCCCTCTTCCGCTACCCGAAAGAGCATGAGACCCTTCTTTTTCCATCCCTTCCCCTTCCTCGCACCCTTACCCTTCCTTGTATGTGGGTTAACTGATGGACACCATGGCCATCTTCCGTTTTTTCACCCCGGAAAGAGAACTCGAGCCCCTGGAGGTTCCCCCGGAGGGGGAGACCAGGACCACCGTTTATCTCAACGACCTGCTGGGACTTGAAAGCGGACGGGAGGTGTCCACGGAGGTCAAAGTGGAGGGCAGCGGCATCGTGGCCGTGGAGCGGGCCATGTACTTCGTGTACACCAGCCCGGAGACCGGGAAGGTGATGTCCGGGGGTACCTGTTCCATCGGCTTCGGGGAATGATTCCCGGGCGCGCGGAGCGGCCGTAAGCCCGCGGGAAACCGATTTCCGCCCGGAAGTTCCCGGCGGGAAGGAAGAACGGACGGGAGGGGTAACCGGAAGGCCGGCGCTCGGCCGGCCTTCCATTTTATGGTAGAACCACGCCGGTGCGGGTGGGCAAGCGTCGGCCGGCCATGGATAAGGGTCCTGCCTCCAGCTCCTCCCATGAAAAGATCGACGGCCGTTATATAATATTGCGGATCGTCCGGCGCAGACCGTGGAGGACTGCCCCGCCCGGTTGAGCTTGAGGGGCAAGTTGACCCACCCCTTCGTGTCGGGGTCCGCGCGGCAAGTTTCGGAGAACCGTTCGTGGAGTGACGCAGAGGGAATCAAGGAGGGAAGATGGAGGAGGTCTACATCGTCAGTGGTTGCCGCACCCCCATCGGCCGTTTCGGGGGGAGCCTCAAGGACGTGATGCCCGCCGAGCTGGTGCGCATCGTCATCGAGGAAGCCCTGAGGCGGGCGGGCATCCAGCCCGATCAGGTGGACGAGGTCATCTTCGGGCAGGTAGCAGTGCGCTACGATGAACTGTGCATGCCCGCCCGCATGGGATCCTTGAAGGCCGGCATTCCTTATACCGTGCCCTGCAACATGGTGGGGCGGGCCTGCGGGTCGGGCATGCAGGCGGTGGTGGACGCCGCCCGCGCCATCCGCCTGGGGGACGCCGGCGTGGTGGTGGCCGGCGGCGTGGAGAGCATGAGCAACATTCCCTTCTATAACGACGATCTGCGCTGGGGCCGGAGGATGCGCCACAGCGTGATGAAGGACGGCCTAACGGACATCCTCACCGACCCCTATAACGGGCTGATTATGGGCCTCACGGCGGAGAACGTGGCCGAGCGCTACGGCATCTCCCGGGAGGACCAGGACGCCTACGCCCTGGAGAGCCAGCGCCGCGCCGCGGCAGCCATCTCCGCCGGGAAGTTCCGGGAGGAGATCGTCCCCGTGGAGGTCAAGACCCGCAAGGGAACGGTGATCTTCGACACCGACGAGCATCCCCTTCCCGATACCACCCTGGAGAAGTTGGCCGCCCTCAAGCCGGCCTTCAAGGAGGGAGGGACGGTCACCGCGGGGAACGCATCGGGAATAAACGACGGCGCCGCCGCCCTGGTGGTCATGTCCGGGAGGAAGGCGGAGGAGCTGGGCGTGAAGCCCCTGGCCCGTATAATCTCCTGGAGCTACGTGGGCGTGGACCCGGACATCATGGGAATAGGTCCCGTATACGCCATTCCCAAGGCCCTGGAGAAGGCGGGCCTGAAGCTCGAGGACATCGACGTCATCGAGCTCAACGAGGCCTTCGCCGCCCAGGCCGTGGCCTGCATCCGGGAGCTGGGCCTGGACATGGAGAAGACCAACATCTACGGGAGCGGCATAGCCCTGGGGCATCCCGTGGGCTGCACGGGAGCGCGCATCCTGGTGACCCTCATGACCGCCCTCAAGGAGAGGAACGGAAAGTACGGCCTGGGGTCCCTCTGTTGCGGCGGGGGCCAGGGCATCGCCATGATCATCGAGCGCCTGTGAGGGGACCTGCCCCACCCGGATGAGGGGAGGCCTGCGCTGCTTCAGTGCGCCCGGAACGAGGGAGGAAACGGTATGCCACGGCGAGGGAAGCGGTGGAGGTTGGCTTTGGAGGACGGACGGGCCCGGTGGACTCAATCCACGCCCCGGCCTAGCGTGAATTTCGGGGGCCGGGCCTTCCCTCGGCGGGACCGGGATTCGCTGGGATAGAGGAAAAGGGGATTCCCGTGCCGGGCTGCACTCGCTCTCCCATGCCGGGTCCCGCGGCGGCGGGCCGGGTCGGGGAAGGGGACCCGCGGTATGATGGTATCAGGCGACCTCCGGCCGAACGGATGAGGCGGCCCGTGACGGGTAAACACCGCCGGGCCTCGGCACTGGCGGAGGGGAGTGAAGGATGAGCAGGTTCTTGCAGGGACGCCTGAGGAGGACTCTCGCCCGGCGACAGGCCGCTTTTCTCACCGCCCTGACCCTCCTGGTCGTCCTTTCCTCCGTGCTGGTGTTCGTGACCACCGCGCCGGGAAACGGCGGAACGCCTTCCAACGGACCCGAAACGGCGGCCCCAGCGGGGGAGGAGGCGGTGACGTCCGGGAAATCGGAAGCCGCCGGGAAGGTTTCGCTGGGGCTGGGCGGGGATGTCACTTTCGCCCTGGAGATGGCCCAGCTGGTGGAGGCCTATGGACCGGACTATCCTTGGCGGAACCTGGGGGATCTCCTGCGGGAATACCGCTTCTCGGTCGTCAACCTGGAGGGGCCCCTTTGCGGTACCGTCCACAGGGTCAACTCCGACCAACCCTTTTACCCCATGCGCGGTGACGTCTCCTGCGCCCCATCCATGGCCGAGGCGGGGGTGGACGCGGTGTGCCTGGGGAACGACCATGCCATGGATTTCGGTTCCCCGGGACTGGAGGAGGCCCTGAACGTCTTACGCATGGCGGGAATAGCCACCGCGGGAGCCGGTTCCTCCCTTAGGGCGGCCCTGGAGCCCGCCGTGCTCCGGGACGGGGAGGGTGGGGAGGTGGCCGTCCTTTCCTTCTCCGACGTGGGACCGGCGTCCTACGCCGCGGGCGAGGACCGGGCCGGGGTGGCTCCCGCGGAGGCCGCGGTGGTGGAGGAGGCCGTGCGGCGGGCGGCCGAGGAGTACCCCCACGTGGTGGTTTTTATGCATTGGGGGGAGATAGGGTCCGCTGGGGTCACCAGTCGGCAGCGGGAGCTGGCCTCCATCTGCGCGCGGAGCGGGGCCGACCTGGTGGTGGGCTCCCACCCGCACGTGGTGCAGGGGATGGAGGTGGTGGAGGGAACCCCGGTTTTCTATTCCCTGGGCAACCTGGTCTTCTACTCCCAGAGCGAGGAGGGGAGGCGGGGCATCTTCCTGGGCTGCCGCTTCGCGGACGGCCGGCTGGAGCGGCTGGAGATCTTCCCCGTCCTCATCGAGGCCGGAAGGCCGGTGCTCATGTCCGGCTCGGCGGCCGAGGATTTCCTTCGCGCCTGGTCGGAGGGGTGCCCGGGAGTGGAACCGGGACTTTCCGAGGCGGATGGAAGGGTTTTCCTCCGTTGGATACCCGGTTCATGAGCCGGACGGGCGGGCGGGCCGACCGCCGGCGAAGGGTGGAGGTGGGGGCTCCATGAGGTGGGAGAAGGAGCGGTTCGCCGTCATCCAGCGGGTACGCCGGACGGTTCGCCGGTGGGGGATGCTCTCCCCCGGGGACCTGGTGGTGGTGGCCGTTTCCGGAGGGGTGGATTCCCTGGTCCTTCTGGACGTCCTGGCCCAGATCGCTCCCCTGGAGGGGATTTCCCTGCGCGTCTTCCACGTGGATCACGGCCTGCGCCCGGACTCCGCCCGCGAGGCGGAACACGTGGAGCGCGCGGCGCGCGGCTACGGGCTCTCCTTCCGCTCCGTAAGGGTCGAGGTGGAGGCCCCCGGACCCGGGGGATTGAGCCCGGAGGAGGCGGCCCGCGAGGCGCGCTACCGGGCCTACGAGGAGGAGCTGGCGAAGAGCGGCGCCCGGCGACTGGCCACCGGCCATACCGCCGACGACCGGGTGGAGACCCTGCTGCTCCGCTTGTTCACCGGCGCGGGGCCGCGGGGACTGGCGGGTATCCCGCCGGTGCGTGGTCCCTACATCCGTCCCCTTTGCCTCCTGTGGAGGGAGGAGATAGAGCGGTACGCGCGCTTCCTCCCTTTTCCTCCAATGGAAGATCCTACCAACCGGGATACGAGCATCCCCCGCAACCGCATAAGGCACGTCGTGATCCCCTTCCTGGAGGAGAACTTTCCTGGGGCGAGGAAGGTGCTCCTGCGGGAGGCGGAGGCCCTGGGAGAGGTCTGGGAATGGCTGGAAGACGAGGCCCGGGAGGCCGAGAAGAGGGGGGTGCGGGAAGAGGGAGGGGTCCTGGAGGTGAGCACCTCCCACCTCCTCGCCCTGCCCCCGCCGCTTCGCCGGGAGCTCGTCGCCCGCCTGGTGCGCCGGGCGGGGGCGGAACCCGATTACCACCTGCTGGAAGACATCCTGCGGCTGTCCAAGGGCGGGGGCAGTGCCTCCCTGGATCTGTCGGGAGGCTTGCGCGCGAGCCGGGAATACGGACGGCTCCTCTTCGGCCCGGCGCCCCGCGGGGCGGCGGTGGAGGGGGAAGGCTTTCACGAGGTGGACGTACACGGCGAGGGCGAGTATCCCCTCCCCGGCGGGGGGTGCCTGAAAGTGGAACTGGTATCCCGGGCGGGAGGGATTCCCCCGCCCCGCGAGGGGGATCCCCGCGTGGCCTGGCTGGACGCCGACCGCCTTACCTTTCCCCTGCGCCTGAGGAGGATGAAGCCCGGGGACCGCTTCCATCCCCTGGGGGCGCCGGGTACCCGCAAGCTGCAGGACTTCCTGGTGGACCTCAAGGTTCCCCGCCGGGAGAGGGAGAGGGTGGCGGTGCTGGAATCGGGGGGCAAGATCGCCTGGGTGGTGGGCTATCGACCGGACGAGCGCTTCAAGATCACGCCGCGGACGGAGAGGGCTTTGCGGTGCGAACTACTTTGAAGGTGGTCATGTCTTCGATCTTCGGTTGTCGTGGGGTGATGGACTCCTCCCCGTCCATTTTGCGACGGCAGCGGCGCTCCCGCCCGCGCCCCGCCGTCCCCAGGGCGGCCTCCGGCCCCCGCGCCGTATATGATCCCTCCCCGAGGGAGGCATCCTTCCTCCCCGGGTGGGCGGTGTCATCACTCTCCGGGCTGCCCGAGAATCGAAATCCTGCAATATAAGATCAGATGTTTTCCCATCATAATTCAGGAAAATAATGGTATATTTACATAATTTTATCAATTTTCGGTCACCTGTCTCCTTATCTGGCGGCCGCGACCCTCCTGCGCTTACCACGCTGTAACGTGGGCCGCCGGATTCCCTCGCACTCGCCGTGTATCCTCTCGAACCCGGTTGGGGTAAAATGAGGAGGCCGGGGCCCGCCAGGGCTCTCCCTACCCTATCCGCTTTACCGGGAACGCGGAGCGCCGTCGGTACGACAAAGGAGGGAGAAAGGAGGAAGAGGCCGGTGGAAGCGAAGCCCGGCAGGGTGCTCATCGGGCGCCGGGAACTTGACCAGCGCGTGGAGGAACTGGCCCGCCGCATCACCGAGGATTACCGGGGTCGCGACCTGGTGGTGGTGGGCATCCTCAAGGGGGCCTTCGTCTTTCTGGCCGACCTGGTGCGCCGGGTGGACCTCCCCCTGGAGGTGGATTTCGTGGCCGTCTCCAGCTACGGTAAGGACACCGAGACCTCCGGGGTGGTGCAGGTGATCAAGGACCTGGACCTGAACATTCGGGGCCGGGACGTGCTCCTGGTGGAGGACATAGTGGACACCGGGTTGACCCTGGATTACATCGCCCGGATGCTGCGCCAGAGGGAGCCGGCCTCCCTGGAGATCTGCGCCTTGCTCAACAAGCCGGAAGCGCGTAAGGTGGACATAGAGGTCAAGTACTGCGGCTTCGACATCCCTCCCCTCTTCGTGGTGGGGTACGGGCTGGATTACGCGGAACATTACCGGCACCTCCCTTACGTGGGGGTGCTCGAGGAGGCCCGGGAACCGGGGGGAAGCGCCTGAGCTTCCGCCGCTCAGCCTCCCGGTTTCAGGCCCGGGCCCCGGAGGTCGAATAGAGAAGTGACGGACGGATCCGGAAAGACGAACCGCCGGGACCCCGTTAGCCCCCTAAAAAGGAGGACGCCGGAAAGGAGGACGGGGACCGGTTGCGAGGAAGGGCGCCGGGACGCGAGGGGCGCGGCTGGGGTAGGTGAGCCCGCGGGGGTTTCTTCCCTGAGGCGGAACCACGCGACGGAGCGGCAGCCTGGACACGGGGAATCGCCCGGGCGCATTTCCCGGAGAAAGGAGAGCGGTAGGTCTTGAATACCGGAAACAAGAGGATTTGGCGGACAGCCATCTTCTACCTGGTGATTGTCTTCGTCATCCTGCTGGTGTGGACCAAGTCCCCCAGCATCTTCGGGACCAAGAAGGTCCACGACCTCTCCTGGTTCCAGGACCGGCTGGCGGCCGGGGAGATCTCCACCCTGACCATCAAGGACAAGGATCACGTGGTGGTGGGGACCCTCCAGAACGGTGAGGAGTTCGAGGTCAGCTTCCCCGCCGACTACACCAGCGACCTGGTGAAGGAGATCAATTCCTTCCGGGCCAAGGCCGATTCGGCGGATGCCGAGGAGGCCCGGAAGTATGCCGCCTACCGGGACCTGGAGATCAAGGTGGATACCCAGGGAGGCTTCGATTTCCTGGGAGTGGTCCTCAACTTGCTCCCCTTCATCCTCATCGTGGTCCTCTTCTTCTTCCTCTTCCAGCAGATGCAGGGAGGGGGGAGCAAGGTGATGTCCTTCGGCAAGAGCCGCGCCAAGCTGGTGTCCAAGGACCAGCCCAAGGTCACCTTCAAGGACGTGGCCGGGGTGGACGAGGCGGTGGAGGAACTCAAGGAGATCCGCGATTTCCTGGCCAACCCCGCCAAGTTCCAGGCCCTGGGGGCCAAGATACCCAAGGGGGTCCTCCTCTACGGTCCTCCCGGCTCGGGAAAGACCCTCCTGGCCAAGGCGGTGGCCGGGGAGGCCGGGGTGCCCTTCTTCTCCATCTCCGGCTCCGACTTCGTGGAGATGTTCGTGGGGGTGGGCGCCTCGCGGGTGCGCGACCTCTTCGAGCAGGCCAAGGCCAACGCGCCGGCCATCATCTTCGTAGACGAGATAGACGCCGTGGGGCGGCACCGTGGGGCCGGGCTGGGCGGAGGGCACGATGAGAGGGAACAGACCCTCAACCAGCTCCTGGTGGAGATGGACGGCTTCGACACCAAGGCCGGGGTCATCCTCATCGCCGCCACCAACCGGCCGGACATACTGGATCCCGCGCTCCTGCGGCCGGGAAGGTTCGACCGCCAGATCGTGGTGGACCGGCCCGACCTGCAGGGCCGCATAGAGATACTCAAGGTGCACACCCGGGACAAGCCCCTGGCCGACGACGTGGACCTGGAGGTCCTGGCCCGGCGCACACCGGGCTTCACCGGCGCCGACCTGGCCAACCTGGTCAATGAGGCTGCCCTCCTGGCCGCGCGCCACGGGAAGAAGAAGCTGGACATGGAGGAGATGGAGGAGGCCATCGACCGCGTGGTGGCCGGGCCGGAGAGGCGCACCCGCCTCATCAGCGACAAGGAGAAGGAGATCATCGCCTACCACGAGACGGGCCATGCCCTGGTGGCCCACGAGCTCCCCAACGCCGACCCGGTGCACAAGATTTCCATCATCCCCCGGGGCCAGGCCCTGGGCTACACCCTCACCCTCCCCACCGAGGACAAGTACTTGGTGACCAAGTCCGAGCTGGTGGACGAGCTGGCCATGCTCCTCGGAGGCCGGGTGGCCGAGGAGATGGTCTTCGGGGAGATCACCACCGGGGACCAGAACGACATTGAGAAGGCCACCCGCCTGGCCCGCAAGATGGTCTGCGAGTTCGGGATGAGCGAGAAGCTGGGACCCCTTACCCTGGGGCAGAAACAGGGGGAGGTCTTTTTAGGGCGGGATCTGGTCACCCACCAGGATTACAGCGACCAGATAGCCTACGAGATAGACCGCGAGGTGAGGAGGCTGGTGGACGGGGCTTACGACCGCGCCAGGGAGATCCTCACCCGGAACCGGGATAAGCTGGACCTCATCGCCCGCACCCTCATCGAGCGGGAGACCCTGGAGAAGGATGAACTGGTGGCCCTGCTCGAGGGGCGGGAACTGGAGAGCACCGCCCCGGCGGAAACCCCTTCCCGGGAGGAGAGGGGGGAGGAGCGGGAAGCGGTGCGCCCCCCCGCGCCCATCAAGGGTAAGCCGGCCATCCAGCCGGAGTGAGGTTCGAGTCGAGCTTTCCGGCATCAGCACGCGCTTCCGTCGCCCCTGTTGCCTATGTTCACCATGCTCCTGGAGCCCTACGCTAGTTTCGTTCCGGAAACGACGCTTCAGATTTGGTAAATAATGGTAATCAATCAGGCAAGACCATCCATGCCCGTATTGCTCCTCTGGATTTGGTCCCGGCAGGGGTGGGCGGCGGACGGCGCGACCTTTTGGGCGGCGTCCGCGGCCGCCTTCGCCAAAAGGTCCTGGCCGCCAGGGCTTGCGTTATAATATCCGGGTGGCGCTTCCCGGGGGCGGGAGCGGCATGGCACCGCCCATGGGCACGGAGCGAAGGGAGGACGGCCCCTCGCGGCCGCGGGGCGGAAAGCCGCGGAACCCGGGAGAGACGAGGCCTCGGGCCGGGAAGTGGTGGAAGGGGCGGGCACCGCTGGTCCCGCCGGACGCGCGGAAGGTGTGAGGTGGACCGGGAGAAGATAAAACAGGGCGTGCGCCTGATCCTCGAGGGGATCGGGGAGGACCTGGAGCGCGAGGGCCTGGTGGACACCCCGGAGCGGGTGGCCAAGATGTACGAGGAGATCCTCTGCGGGATGGACGTGGATCCCGCCAGCGTCATCCAGGCTATGTTTACCGAGGAACACGAGGAGATGATCGTGGTCAAGGACATCCCCCTCTACTCCATATGCGAGCATCACCTCATGCCCTTCCTGGGAAAGGCCCACGTGGCCTACATCCCCGGGCCACAGGGGCAGATAACCGGCATCAGCAAGCTGGCCCGGGTGGTGGACGTGCTCTCCAAGCGCCTCCAGGTGCAGGAGCGCCTGACCACCACCATCGCCGACACCCTGGTCAAGGCCCTCCGGCCGCGGGGAGTGCTGGTGATCATCGAGGCCGAGCACCTGTGCATGTCCATGCGGGGGGTGAAGAAGCCGGGCACCCTGACCATCACCTCCGCGGTGCGCGGTACCTTCCACACCAATGCCGCTTCACGCGCCGAGGCCATGGCCCTCATACGACAGAAGAGCTGAGGAGAGCTCATGCGGTACAACCCTCGCCTGCTCCGGGTGGAGGACCTGCGCGAAGCCTTTGCCCGCCTGGACGAGATCGGCCCCAGCGACCGCGGGCGCGCCATCATGGCCCCCAAGATGGTCCACCGCGTGGTCCGGGTGGACCGCCTGGATACGCGGGCGGCCAACATCCTCAAGCAGAACATGCTCTCCATAGGGGGAGAGGTCTCCCTCCCGCGGGAGGTCTTCGACTACCGGGAGAGGGAGGTCCCCGCCGTGATCTCCGGGACCCTCAAGCATTACCGGGCCCTGATCGCGCGCCTCAAGGAGCAGCCCTTCGGGTTAAAGGCGCTGGCCGCCGAGCTGGAGGAGGTCCTGGCCCCCGCCTTCCGGGAGGAGGAGAGGACCCTGGTCCTAGGGGGAAGGGAATACCGCCTGGGCGAGCGCACCCTGGTCATGGGCATCGTCAACGTGACCCCGGATTCCTTTTCCGACGGTGGAAGGTATTACCAGGTGGAGGCCGCGGTGGAACACGGCCTGAGGCTAGTGGAGGAAGGCGCGGACATCCTGGACATAGGCGGGGAGTCCACCCGGCCGGGGTCGGATTTCATCTCCCTGGACGAGGAGCTCCGGCGGGTCATGCCCGTGGTGGAGGAGCTCGCCGAGCGGGCCGGCGTCCCCCTGTCCATCGACACCACCAAGGCGGAGGTGGCCCGCCGCGCCCTGGACGCGGGGTGCGCCATGGTCAACGAGATAAGCGCCATGCGCCTGGACCCGGACATGCTCCCCCTGGTGGTGGAGCGGGGGGTCCCCTTCTGCCTCATGCACATGCAGGGTATGCCCAAGGACATGCAGGTCAGCCCCCATTACGATGACGTGATCGGCGAGATCGCCGCCTTCCTGCGGGAGAGGACGGAGGCGGCCCTGCAGGCCGGGGCCGATCCTTCCAACATCATCCTGGACCCGGGCATCGGCTTCGGAAAGACGCTCCGCCACAATCTGGAGATACTGCGGCGGCTCCCGGAACTGAAGTCCCTGGGTTACCCGCTTCTTTTGGGGACTTCCCGCAAGTCCTTCATCGGCATGATCCTGGATCTTCCGGTAGAGGAGAGGCTGGAGGGCACGGCGGCCAGCGTGGCCTTGGGGGTAGCCGGGGGAGCGGACATCGTGCGGGTGCACGACGTGCGGGAGATGGTGCGGGTGGTCCGCGTGGCGGAGGCCATCGCCGGAAAGGGTCCGTGGCGGGATGGAGGAGAGGAGTGAAAGGGCCCCGGCGGTCCGGGTAGCGGAGGAACGGTGGACGACAGGAGGTCGAGGTGGGTCGGGCCCAGAAATTGAAGCAGCAGCGCAAGGAAGAGGAGGCCAGGAAGGAGCGGGAGAGGAAGAGGGACCTCCGGATGCGGGTCCTGGCGGTGGCGGGGGTCTTGGCCGCGGTAGGGATAACCGTAGGACTGGTCTTTTTGGTCAACCACCTAAAAACCAAGGAAAAGGAGCCCAAGGTCACTTCCCGACTGGTGCTGGAGACCACCAAGGGGGAGATCGTCATCGGCCTATACGGTAAGGAGGCTCCCCTCACCGTGCAGCACGTGACCGACCTCGTGGGCGGGGGTTTCTACGACGGCCTGCGCTGGTACCGGGTGGAGGACTTCGTGGTCCAGACCGGCAGCCATTACCAGTCCTTGCGCGCGGAGTACGGGGAGGCCGAGCCCGACCAGGCGGCCCTGGAGGAGGCCATCTCCCGGGACGCCGAGGTGGAGAAGGTGGCGGACGAGATCGGCCTCTCCAACCTGCGGGGCATGGTGGGCATGGCCAAGCCCAACGACCCCGAGACCCAGCTCCCGGAGCCCGACTCCGCCACCACCGACTTCTACATCCTCAAGCGGGACTCCACCTTCCTGGATACCTACTTCACCGTCTTCGGGAAGGTTATCAAGGGCATGGAGGTGGTGGATTCCCTGGAGACCACGGACACCCTCGTCTCGGCCAGGGTGGAATGACCCCGTGATCCAGCGGGTTTCCGGGCCCGGGAGATACCGCCGGGAATCGAGGACCGCCTCCTGGAGGGCCGGCGGTAGCGAGCAGGTTTTGTGGTAAATACTACCATATTCAATCTGGGTACGGGTTGAAGCCCGCTTCCCGCGGGGTAAACGGAAGAAAGGGCGGCGAAGTGGTAGATATTTCCACAGCACGTCAAGGGAAGGAATTCAAGAAGTGAGGGGCGGGGGCGCAGAAGACGACCTTGAGGAGCGCGTTCGGCCGGGGAAGGAGAGGGGGCTCGAGGCGTGAGCGACCGGAAAGGCATGGCGAGGATCCTGATAACCGGGCTGAAGGCCTACGGATACCACGGCTGCACCGCGCAGGAGCGGGAGAAGGGCCAGGTCTTCCGGGTGGACGTGGAGCTGGAGTACGACGCCTCCGCGGCGGTGCGGGAGGACGACCTTTCCCTGGCCGTGGACTACGACCGGCTGGCGGAGGGCATACGGGACATCGTGTCCGGGAAGCCCTTCCGGCTCATCGAATCCCTGGCGGCGGAGATAGGGAGGTACATCATGGCCGATACCCCGGCGACGCGGGTGCTGGTCCGGGTGCATAAGCCGGAGGCGCCCCTGAGCTGCGAGGTGGGCGACGTGGCCGCGGAGATGGTCTTCCGCCGCGATGCCGGGAGCTGAAGGTCCCGCCATGTGGATGGGAGGGGTGCGTGGAGGGAAGCCGCGAGCACCGGGTCTACCTGGGGCTGGGGAGCAATCTGGGCGACCGCAGGAAGAACCTCCTCTCCGCCCTGAGGATGCTCGACGCCCTCTCTGGGGTGAGGGTCCTCAAGGTGTCCTCCATCTACGAGAGCGAGCCCTGGGGGCCGGTCGAACAGCCGGAATTCCTCAACCTGGTGGCCCTGGTCTCCACCCGGCGCAGCCCGCGGGAGATGCTGGAGGCCTGCCGTGAGGTGGAGGAGGCCCTGGGAAGGGTTAGGGATGTGCGCTGGGGGCCGAGGGTGATTGACGTGGACATCCTGCTGTACGACGATATCGCCTGGGAGGAGGAGGACCTGGTGATACCCCATCCCCGCATAGCGGAGCGGGATTTCGTCCTGGTCCCCTTGTGGGAGCTGGACCCCGGACGGGCGCCCTCGGCCGGCCGGGAGGGGGGAGCGCCGACGGGGCTGCGACGGGTGGGCCGTTTCGAGGAGGGGGAGTGGCGTGGTTAAGAGGAGCGACCGTTTCGTGGTCATCGGGGGCGGACGGGTGGGCACCGCGGTGGGCTACCTTTTGCTCCAGGCGGGACGGGAGGTCGCCGCCGTGGCTTGCCGCAGCGAGGAATCCCTGCAGAAGGTGAGGGAGTACCTTCCCCGGGCCTACCTGACCACGGACATGGTCAAGGCGGCGAGAAGGGGGAACGTGCTGCTCCTCACCACTCCCGACGATCTCATCGCCGACGCCTGCATTACCCTGGCCAGCGCAGGGGCCATCAAGAGGGGAAATTACGTGGTGCACATGAGCGGAGCCTTGGGCCTCGACGTGCTGGAGGCGGCGGAGGAGGCGGGGGCGGCCACGGCGAGCATCCATCCCCTCCAGACCTTCGCCGACGTCAGGGGGGCGGTGAAGAAGATACCGGGCTCGGTATTCGCGGTAACCGTCAGGGACCCGCGCACCGGGGAATGGGCGGAAGGCCTGGTGCGCTTGCTGGGCGGGGAACCCGTCCGGCTGGAGGAGGAGCACAAGGTCCTCTACCACCTGGGGGCGGTGATGGCCAGCAACCTGCTGGTGGCCCTGGAGCATGCGGCGGAGCTGCTCTACCAGGAGATCGGCATGGAAGGCGAGAAAGCCCTTCGGGCCCTGCTCCCCCTCATCGAGGGCACGGTGGGCAACCTGCGTCGCCTGGGGACGGAGATGGCTCTCACCGGTCCCGTGGCCAGGGGGGACATAGGGATCATAAGGCGCCACCTGGAGAAGCTGGAGGAGGAGGGCAGGGAGAAGCACCTGCGGGCCTACGTGGCCCTGACCCGCTTCGCCCTGGACCTGGCGGAGGCCAACTTGAGCCGCTCCAGGAGCCAGGAGATAGCCGAACTCCTGGAGCGCTATTCCTGAGGGAAGATAGCCACGGTTTGCCCGGCCGGCACGAGGAAGGACATGAACCTGGAGGAAACCGGATGCACATCGTCACCGCGCCGCGGGAGATGACCCGGCTGGTCATGGAGCGCCGGGAGGCGGGGCAGAGCGTGGGCCTGGTGCCCACGATGGGGTTCTTCCATCCCGGGCACGTGAGCCTCATGCGCGCCGCACGGGAGGAGAACGATTTCGTGGTGGTCAGCCTCTTCGTCAACCCCACCCAGTTCGGTCCACACGAGGACTTCAAGGATTATCCCCGCGACCTGGAGCGGGATGTGGAGATAGCGAGGCAGGCGGGCGTGGACTGCATCTTCCATCCCCGGGTGGAGGACATGTATCCCCAGCCCTATCTCACCTTCGTGGAGGTGGAGGGTATAACCGAGGGCCTGTGCGGGGCCTCGCGCCCGGGGCACTTCCGCGGCGTGGCCACCGTGGTTACCAAGCTCTTCCATATAATCCCCGCCCACCGCGCTTACTTTGGCCTCAAGGACGCCCAGCAGGTGAGGGTCATCCAGAAGATGGTGGAGGACCTCAACTTCGACATCCAGATCGTGGTCTGTCCCACGGTGAGGGAGGATGACGGGCTGGCCATGAGCTCCCGCAACGTCTACCTCCGGCCGGAGGAGAGGAGGGCGGCTACCGCCCTCTACCGCTCCCTGCGCCGGGCGGAGGACATGGTGCGCGAAGGAGAGAGGGAGGCCCGCAAGGTGCTCTCGGCGGTGCGGGAGATACTGGAATCCGAACCCCTGGTGGAGCCGGAGTACGTCGAGGCGGTGGACTGGGAGGGGCTGCGCCCCGTGGAACGGCTGCAGGGCAAGGTGCTCATCGCCCTGGCGGCGCGGGTGGGGAAAGCCCGCCTCATAGACAACGTACTCCTCGACGTTTAATGGGGGTCGTATATTCGATTATTCGCCCTCCGCAGCTTCCTCGTGATGGGACCACATCTTATCTGGGGGTTGGGTATTCGATTTTCGCCCTCGGCGACTTCCTCTGGATGAGTCCGCATCTTCTCCTGATGGGGTCAAACTTGATGGGGCCAGTCCTCGATATCCGCCCTTTAAATTTTTTCACGGAACCCCCCTCCGCCGCCTCGGAGCGGCCGGCGAAGGACGGAGACGCGACCCCGATTTTTCCCGGGCGGTTGTTATGTTATATTTATTGGGGACAGCCCGGCGTCGAGCGGAGGCGCAGAGGCGAGGAGCGAGGCACGCAGGGTAGTGAGATGGCCAGACGTCGTATCATGCTCAAGAGCAAGATCCACCGGGCCACGGTCACCGACGCCGACCTCCACTACGTGGGAAGCATCACCATCGACGAGGAGCTCATGCGGGCGGCGGACCTCCTTCCCTACGAGAAGGTCATGGTGGTGGACGTGGACAACGGGAATCGCCTGGAGACCTACGTCATAGGTGGCGTCCCCGGATCGGGCACCATCACCATGAACGGCGCCGCGGCGCGGCTCATCCACCGCGGGGACAAGGTGATCATCTTTTCCTTCGCCGTGGTGGACGAGGAGGACGTCCGGGACCTCAAGCCGCGTATCGTGTACGTGGACGAGCTCAACCGCATAACCCACGTGGAAGACCACGTGGCCGCCGACGACATCTGCTGATCGGGAGAGCTGTGCGGAAACGGGGCGGGGCCTTTTTTTATTCCTTTCCAGGGGAGGGGGAAGGATTGTTGCTTCCCTGCCGGGCATGTGGCGGTAGAGAGGCGGGGAAGGGCGGTAGGAACGAGGCGCTGAAAGGCCTCCATCCCTCCGGAAGGGCAAGCCTTCCCGGATCGGCGGGCGGGGAGCGATCAACGAGCCGAAAGGGGCGAACGGTTTCTTGGAACGCGAGAGGCTCATCGAGAGCATAAATAGCCTCCGGGAGGAGCGCGGGGCGGTCATCCTGGCCCACAACTACCAGCCTCCCGAGATACAGGACCTGGCGGACTTCGTGGGCGACTCCCTGGGGTTGGCCCGGCAGGCGGCGGAGACGGAGGCCAGGGTGGTGGTCTTCTGTGGTGTCCACTTCATGGCTGAGACATCGGCCATCCTCAACCCGGACAAGGTGACCCTGCTTCCGGAGCCGCAGGCGGGCTGCCCCCTGGCGGACACCGTGACCCCGGAGGGGATCCGAACCCTGCGCAAGCTCCATCCCCGGGCGGTAGTGGTCACCTACGTGAACTCCACGGCGGCGGTCAAGGCGGAGAGCGATTACTGCTGCACTTCGGGAAACGCCGTGGCCGTGGTCCGGAGCATCGAGGCCCCGGAGATCATCTTCACCCCGGATGGGAACCTGGGCAGGTACGTGCAGAAGGCGACCGGTCGCGAGCTCATCATCTGGGAGGGATGCTGTCCCATTCATGATGGAATACGCGTCGGGGACGTGCGGAGGCTCAAGGAGGAGCATCCCGGAGCCCTGGTCGTCGCCCACCCCGAGTGCCGTCCGGAGGTCCTGGAGCTGGCCGACGAGGTGGCCAGCACCTCGGGCATGTTCCGGGTGGTGGAGGAGTCGGATCGGGAGGAATTCATAGTCCTCACCGAGTCGGGAATGGGTTACCCGCTCGGCAGGAGGTTCCCGGGGCGCCGCTTCTACTTCCCGTTCGCCGAGCCCCTCTGCCCGGACATGAAGGTCGTCACCCTGGAGAAGGTGGAGAGGTCCTTAAGGGACATGGAACCCAGGATAACCGTTCCCGAAGAGACGCGCGTCCGGGCCCTGCGGGCGGTGGAGAGAATGCTTGCGATCGGTTGAGATTTGCCGGGCGGGAAGAGGACACCGAGTGATCCCCCGATACCTCGTCAACTTTGAACTGGAAGAACTTCCCACCACGGACTGCGACCTGGTGGTGGTGGGCAGCGGGGTGGCCGGACTGTCCACGGCGCTGCGGGCGGCCCGCCGTTTCCGGGTCGTGCTGGTGACCAAGACCACCCTCACCGCGACGGCCACCAAATTCGCCCAGGGAGGGATAGCCTCCGCCCTGGGCGCCGACGACTCGCCGGAGCTCCACTTCCGGGATACGGTGGAGGCGGGCAAGGGGCTGTGCGAGGAGGAGGCCGTGTGGGTACTGGTCCGGGAGGGCCCCCGCCGCATCACCGAGCTCATCGAGGAGGTGGGCGCCCACTTCGACATGACCGACGGCCACCTGGATCTCACCATGGAGGGAGGGCATTCGCGGCGGCGGGTGGCCCACGCCCAGGGGGACGCCACGGGGAGCGAGCTGGAGGCCTGTCTCATAAGGCGCCTGATATACAACAAGCGCCTCCAGATCCTGGAGGATTATTACGCGGTGGATGTCGTCACCCACGGAGAACGCTGTCTGGGGCTTTTGGCCATGGACACCGACACCGGCACCCTGCATTACCTGCGCGCTCCCGCCGTGGTCCTGGCCACGGGGGGCATGGGGCAGCTCTACTCCGTGACCACCAATCCCGAGATCTGCACCGGGGACGGCGTGGCCATGGCCCTGCGCGCCGGTGCCGAGGTGGCCGACGTGGAGTTCCTGCAGTTCCATCCCACCGCCCTGCACGTCCCCGAGAACCCCCGCTGGCTGATCAGCGAGGCCCTGCGCGGGGAGGGGGCGGTCCTGGTAGACCACCGCGGGCGCCGCATCATGCGTGGCGTGCACCCCCTCGAGGACCTCGCTCCCCGCGATGTGGTGGTCAACGAAATGGTCAGGGTGATGAAGGAGCTGGACCGGGACCACCTCTTCCTGGACGCCACCGGCATCCCCGCGGATACCCTGAAGTCGCGCTTCCCTTCCATCTACCGCCATTGCCTGGAGGCGGGGCTGGACATCACCCAGGCGCCCATCCCGGTATCCCCCGCCGCTCATTACATGAGCGGCGGGGTGGTCACCGACCTGCGGGGGAGAACCAGGGTGGCCGGGCTTTACGCTTGCGGGGAGGTGGCCTGCACCGGAGTGCACGGGGCCAACCGCCTGGCCTCCAACTCCCTCCTCGAGGGCCTGGTCTTCAGCTGGAGGATAATGGAGGACCTGGAGGAGACCGTCGCTGGGGGCGCGGATGTCCATGTGCGGACGCCGCGCGTGAGCTACAGGAGAAGGCGCCATCACATCCCGGTGGACGTGGCCCTGCTCCGGCGTTCCCTCCAGCAGGCCATGCAGGACGGGGTGGGCTTCCGGCGCAGCCGGGAGAGCCTCACCGAGGCGGCGAGGTTCCTGAACAAGAACCAGCGGGTCCTGGAGGCCTCCTACCTCTCCCCGGCCGGCTTCGAGGTGCAGAACATGATCCTTCTGGCCGGGCTCATGGTACGCGCCGCCCTCCTGCGCGAGGAGAGCCGGGGGTGCCACTTCCGCGTGGACTTCCCCGGGGAGGCGGAATTCTGGAGACAGCACATCGTTTTCCGCTCCGGGGAGGATGGTTTATCCTGGGAACTGAGGCCGGTGGGGGGACTCACGGGAGCCGGTTACCGGTGGTGGGAGGAGGTTTGATCGCCCTTGGACGAGGAGTTCAGGCGCACCTGCATGGAGGCCGTCCGGCGGGCGCTGGACGAGGACCTGCGCAGCGAGGGGGACATCACCTCCCGGGCCCTGATACCTCCGGATATGCGTGGCAGGGGGGTGATCGTCATGAGGGAGGAAGGAGTGGTGGCCGGCCTTCCCCTGGCCTCCATGACCTTCCGCCTCCTGGATCCCAGGGTCCGTTTCCAGCCCCTGGTGAGCGACGGCGACCGCCCCGCGACCCCCGCCGAGATCGCCGTGGTGGAGGGAAAGGTATCCACCATCCTGGAGGGAGAGAGGACGGCCCTGAATTTCCTGCAGCGGCTCTCGGGGGTAGCCACCCTCACCTCGCGCTTCGTGGCCGCGACCGCCCCCTACGGGGTGGAGGTCCTGGACACCCGCAAGACCACCCCAGGGCTCCGGACCCTGGAGAAGTACGCCGTGCGGGCTGGAGGGGGAAGGAACCATCGCTTCGGCCTGTACGACGGCGTGCTCATCAAGGATAACCACATCACGGCCGTGGGGGGCACCGCGGAGGCGGTGCGGCGGGCGCGCGAGGCCCTGGGGCCGGAGACGAGTATTGAGGTGGAGGTGCAGGACCTGGAGGAGCTCGAGGAGGCCATACGGGCGGGAGCCGACGTGGTCATGCTGGACAACCTGAGCGTGGAGGAGGTGCGGGAGGCGGTGCGCCGGGCGGCGGGCAGGGTGAAACTGGAGGTCTCCGGGGGGATCAACCTGGAGAACGTGGCCTCCTACGCCTCCACGGGGGTGGATTTCATCTCCGTGGGCGCCCTGACCCACAGCGCGCCCGCCCTGGATATAGCCCTGGAGCTCTCCATGTGAGCGGGTCCCGCAGGGCGGAAGGTTTCCGTGCCCCGGTTCCCGGCCGGGGACGGGGTCCGGACGGCAAGTTCCCGAGGCCCCTCGAGGGGTCGGCGGTTCCGGAAAGGGAGGTCGTCATGCTTCTGGCCATCGATGTAGGCAACACCCAGACGGTCATAGGCGCGTACCGCGGCGAGGAGCTGGTGGGCCACTGGAGGATTTCCACGGATGCCAACAAGACCGGGGACGAGCTGGCCCTCTACTACCAGGGTTTCCTGGGCCTCAAGGGCCTCAGCTTCGAGAACTTCGACGCGGTCATCGTCTCCTCCGTGGTCCCCTCGGCCACCATGGCCCTGGAGCACATGACCAGGGAATACTGGGAATTCGAGCCTCTCATCGTGGGGTACAACCTGGACGCGGGCATCGACATCCTGGTGGACAACCCGCGGGAGGTGGGCCCGGACCGGCTGGTGAACGCCGTGGCCGCCTTCCGGCGTTACGGGGGCCCGTGCATCGTGGTGGATTTCGGCACCGCCACCACCCTGGACGTGGTCTCCTCGAGGGGCGAATATCTGGGCGGGGCCATCGCTCCCGGAATCGAGATATCCTCCAAGGCCCTCTTCAAGGCCGCAGCGCGGCTCACCAAGGTGGAGCTGCAGCGGCCGCCCTCGGTCATCGGCAAGAACACCACCTGGTCCCTGCAGTCGGGGATAATCTTCGGCTTCGCCGGGCAGGTGGACCGCCTGGTGGAGATGATGCTTGCCGAGCTGGGCGAAGAGGCCACGGTCATCGCCACCGGGGGCCTGGCCGAGGTAGTGGTCTCGGAGTGCCGCACCGTTCACCATCACGATCCCCTGCTGACCCTCTATGGCCTGCTGCTCATCTACCAGGAGGTGGCGCGGCGCCTCCCGACTTGAGTTTTCTCGGGCGCCGCGGGACTTCAACGCCCGGGCTTTATCGCCGTCTCCAGGAACGGGGTGTCGACCTCCCCAGGCAGGACGGGCGGTTCGATGCGGACGGGTACGACATGAGGCTCGCCGGCGGCGGTGTATTTTTACCACCCGCGTTTTATTGACACCCCCAGGGGCTGAAGATATTATGTTACGGGAGTTGAGAGAAGGTGCCGAGAGGCGTGAAAGCCGAGAATCGCCCTGTAGGGTTCCGACGGACGGCCGGCCAGAGTCGAAGCAAGAGGTCGAAACACCATGGCAGGAGCTAGGCAGAGGTCGAAGGAGAAGGCCCGCGGAGGGAAGAGGAAGCCCAGGCAGATAGCCGAGCAGCTTGAAGAGAAGTTCGTCGGATCCCGGACCGAGGTATTCAGCCGCATATCCGCCAAGGAAGCGGAGATCCGCGCCAAGGTCAACGCCGAGAGGACCAGGGCCGAACGCCTCATCGAGGACGCCAAGGGGGAGGCGGCGGCCATCAAGCGCAAGGCCACCCTGGAGGAGCTCGGCCAGGACACCTACCAGAAGATCATCGCCGCTGCCCAGGAAGAGGTAAAGGCCATCGAGGAATCCACCGCCCGGGAGATCTCCGCCGTGGAAAGGCGGGGGGAGGAAAACCTCTCCCGGGCGGTAGAGTTCATCGTGGAGGCCGTGATCTCACCGCGGGCTTCCGGGACGCAGCAGGATCGTAGTTGAAAGAAGGACGCGGAAACGGACGCAGTAGAGTCGAAGGAGTTCTCCGGCAGGACAGAAACCAATCTCATCCGAAGTAGGGGGAGACGGAAATGCTCTTGACCATGTCCAAAGTGGAGATCGTGGGTCTCAAATCCCTCTTCTTCCAGGTGCTGGAAACCCTCCAGGACCTGGGAACCCTCCACCTGGAGGATATAACCAAGAAGAAGGGGCCCCGCTACGCGGATCTCCTTCCCATGGAGATGGATCCCGCCCTGGAGGAGGAGCGAAATCTCCTCCAGAACCTGGCCATGCGCAACAACGCCATCCTATCCGAGCTGGCTCCCCCGGAGAGGAAGGTAACTCGCGCTGAGATAGAGGAAAAATACAGGTCCTTCCAGGGGAAGACCCTGGCCGAGATATCCTCCATGGTGGAGGAGGAGGAGAAGGCCACCCGCGAGCTCATCAACTACAAGCACGAGCTGGAGGTGGAGCTATCCCGCCTCTCCAAGTACGAGCCCATCATCAAGAAGGTCTACCCCCTGGCCAGCAAGGTGACCGCCACCGAGAACTACACCTCCGTGGCCCTGCTGGTGGAGGAGAGGTACAAGCAGGTACTGGAGTACATAGAGAAGGAGCTGGAAAAGATCACCAGCAAGCAGTGCGAGGTCTTCTCCGCCCGGGTGGACGAGAACACCCACGCCGCCATCCTGGTCTTCCACAAGCGTTACTCGGAGCAGGTACACAACTTCCTGGCCACGGAGAACGTCAACCAGGTGCGCCTGCCCAGCGAACTCTCGGACAAGCCCTACGATGAGGCCCTCAAGGAAATCGAGACCCGCCTGAACGAGATACCTCCCAAGCTGAGAAAGGTACGCGAGGACCTGGATAAGATTTCCGAGGACTGGTACGTCACCCTGGTGGCCCTCAAGGAGTACCTGGCCGATCGCATCGAGTCCCTCAACGCCATTCCCAAGTTCGGCCAGAGCGGCCACGTATTCGTCATCACCGGGTGGATGCCTTCGGACAAGGTGGAGGAAGCGCGCCGGGTGCTGGAACAGAAGTTCGCGGGCAAGGTGGAGCTCACCGAGATGGCGCCCACCCACGAGGAGCTGGAGGAGGCGCCGACGGCCCTCAGGAACCCGGCCGCGGTGCGCCCCTTCGAGTTCATCTACATGCTCATCAACCCGCCCAAGTACGGGCACATAGATCCCACCTTCCTGGTGGCCATCTTCTTCCCCATCCTCTTCGGGTTCATGCTGGGGGACATGGGATACGCCCTGGTGCTCCTGGGCGTGGTCTTCCTCATGAAGCGCCTGCTCAGGAAGCGCGAGTCCCGGAGCCTGTTCTTCGAACTCTTCGCCAACGTGCTTCTGATCTGTTCCCTATCCTCCTTCGTGTTCGGGCTGCTGTACTTCGAGTTCTTCGGCGACCTGCTCATCAGGCTTCTCGGCTGGAAGGACGCCGCCGGGCACATGGTGGTCAAGTGGGTGTGGGGGCATACCTCCAGCGGTAAGCCCTGGGGCTGGCCCCTGGAGCGCATCGCCCAGGCCAACCCCGACCTCTTCAAGCTCCTGCTCATCGTGGTGGCCCTCATCGGGGTGCTGCACATGGGCAGCGCGCTGGTCATAGGGCTCATAGACGGCATCCGCCACCGCGACCGCAAGCACGCTCTGGAGAAGCTGGGTTACCTTCTCTTCGTCCTGGGGCTGGTGGTCATTTTCGGCGGCGTGTGGGGGATCAAGAGCCTCAAGTCGGTGACCATGCCCGTGGGCGCCGTCATGGCCGTGGTAGGCATCGGGCTGGCCGGCTACGGGGGCGGTTTCGGCGGCGGGCTGGAGGCCGCCCTCACCTTCGGGAACCTCCTGTCCTACGCCCGACTCTACGGCATCGGCCTGGCCTCGGTCATCCTGGCCGAGGTGGCCAACGAGCTGGGGGCGGAGTTCGGTGGCGGGGCCATGGTCTTCCTGGGGGTGATCGTGGCTGCCCTCCTGCACGTCTTGAACATCGCCCTGGGGGTGTTGAGCCCCTCCATCCAATCCCTTCGTCTCAACTTGGTGGAAAGCTTCACCAAGTTTTACAAGGAGACAGACGTAGTCTACAAGCCCTTCAAGCGATCAGGAGGTGAATAGTTTGGAACTCGGACTCATCGCCATCGGGGCAGCTCTGGCCATCGGACTTTCCGCCCTGGCCACCGGTTGGTCCCAGTCCAAGATCGGGGCGGCCATGGCGGGAGCCCTCGCCGAAAAGCCGGAGCTGGCGGGTAACGCCATCATCATGATCGCCATCCCCGAGACCATGGTGGTCCTCGGATTCGTTATCGGTTTCCTTATCACGGGGTTGAAACCCGGAGAATAAGCCGGGATTCTCCCCGGTTCGGCCGCATCGGCTCACCGGAACGGGAAGTGAGGACATGTCCATAGAAGACATCCTGCAGGCGCTGGACGAGGAATGCCGCGCGGAATGCCAGGAGATCTTCAGGCGCGCCGAGCAGGAGGCCAAGCAGATACTGGAGAAAGCCCGGGAGGAGGCGGAGTCCATCCGCCAGGCCCGCCTGGCCAAGATAAGGGCGGAGGCGCAGAGCGAGGCCACCTCCATCCTCTACTCGGCGCGGCTGCGGGCCAAGAACTCCGTCATCCAGGCCAAGGAAAGGGTTGTGGAGAAGGCCCTGCGGCAGGCGGTGCAGGGCATGGAAGGCCTGCGCTCGCGCGGCGACTATCCCGACATCTTGGCCGGGCTGATCGAGGAGGGCCTCTCCCGGGTGGGGGGAAGGGTGGTGGTCCACGTGGACCCCGCGGACCGGCAGCTGGCGGAGGACATCCTCCGCCGCCGGGGAGTGGAATTCGAGGTCCGGACGGACATCGAGACCCGCGGCGGCGCCGTGGTCTCCGATCCCGAAGAGAGAGTGCGCATCATCAACACCGTGGAGGAGAGGCTGAACCGGGCACGGGAGAAGTTGCGCCTGCAGGTTTCCGCCCTCCTCTTCGGCGAGGAGGTGGAGGCCGCCGGGGGAGGGGGATAAGCCCCCTCTTTCCGTCTGGAGAGGTTGCCCATGGTTCAAGTTCCCATAAAGGATTACAGCTACGCCAATGCCCGGGTGCGGGCCATGACCTCGCGCCTGCTGGAGCCCTCCGTCTTCCGGGAGCTCTTGGCGGCACCGGATTATAACCTGGCCCTGGGGGTCCTGGAGGATACGGATTACCAGGAGGACCTGGAATATTTCATGCTGGAGGGGGCCAGGCCCACCATCGTGGACCGGGCCTTCAACCGCAACCTGGTGCGAAACTTCGGGAAGATAAAGGAGTTCTTCACCGGCAAGCCCCTGAAGCTTGTGAACCTGCTGCTCTCCCGCTGGGATCTCCACAACCTGAAGACGGTCATGCGGGGCATGAGGGCCTTGGTACCCAAGCAGGAGATCCAGCGCATCCTGGTGCCCGTGGGGTTCCTGGACGAGGCCATCCTGCAGGAGATTATCAACCAGCCCGACCTCCGGGCCGCCCTGGACGCGGTGGTGATCTTCAGCATGGAGTGGCCCATCCCCTACGGAAGGGCCATAAGCGAGCACCTGGTGGAATACCTCCGGGAGCATGACCTCTCCATCCTGGAGCTGGCCCTGGACAAGTTCCATTACCGCCAGGTGACCGGGGAGCTGAAGGACAGGGACCCCAACACCTCGCTGGTACGCGAGGTGGTCAGGCTGGAGGTGGATGCCATCAACCTGGCCACCCTGATGCGCATCTGCGGGATGGAGCTGGAAACTTCCCGGGCGGAGGACTTCTTCGTCCCCGGCGGGAGCCTTGATGACCCTGCCGAGTTCATCCGCCTGATGTCCCAGGGCCAGCCGGAGAGCGTTTACCAGGCCCTTTTCCGGCGCTTTCCGGAGTACCGGGAATCCCTGCAGGAGGCCTGGAGAAACTTCGACGCGAAGGGGGAGGGGGCCTTCGAGGACGAACTACAGAAGAACCTCATCCGCAGGTGCCTGGGCATGGCCAAGGATCCCCTGGGAATAGGGGTGATCATCCATTACATGTGGAGGAAGTACCTGGAAATCACCAACCTGCGCATCATCATGCGGGGCAAGAGCATAGGGCTCATCGAGTCCCAGATTCGCAAGGAGCTCTTCCTGTGGGAGGAAGAGACGGCCCGGGAGGGTGCGGCGAGGGGGTGATGGAGGGTGTACAAGGCCATCGTGATCACCGACCCTGAGACCGCCGACGGGTTCCGCCTGGCGGGGGTCAGCGTGGTGGAGGTGGAGAACGCCGACGAGGCCAGGGAGAAGATAAAGGCCCTCCTGGACGACCCGGACGCCGGCATCCTGGCGGTCAACGAGAGCTTCTACAACGCCATAGACGAGAAGACCCAGGAGAAGATAGACAGCATTTACCGGCCCATCGTCATCCCCCTGCCCATCAAGGAGACGGTGGAGATGGCCGGCGAGAGGAGAGCCTACCTGGCCCGGCTCATCCACCGCGCCATCGGTTTCGACATCACCCTGAGGGCCCGGGAAGGGGAGTGACAGCCGGGGATGAAGGTGCCGGAGCGGTAGGGGATAATGGGAAATGGAGCGACGCGGCGTGAAAACCTGAGAACGGGGAGTGTAGGCATATGATCGAGGGAACCATCGTCAAGGTATCCGGACCCGTGGTCAGCGCCGAGGGCATGTCCGGCGCCAAGATGTACGACATCGCCAAGGTGGGTGAGCTGGGGCTCATCGGCGAGATCGTGCGCCTGGACGGGGACACGGCCATCGTGCAGGTCTACGAGGACACCTCCGGGCTGCGGGTGGGCGAGAAGGTCCTGTGCACCGAGGAACCCCTGCTCCTCGAGCTGGGACCCGGCCTGCTCACCTCCATCTACGATGGGATCCAGAGGCGGCTCACGGACATCGCCGAGAGGTACGGGGACTTCGTGGTCCGCGGAGTCTCCACCGACGCCCTCCCCCGCGACCGCCGCTGGGGGTTCCAGCCGGTGGTGGACGTGGGAGACGAGGTGGTGGAGGGCGACGTGGTGGGGGAAGTTCAGGAGACCGCCCACATCGTTCACCGCATCATGGTCCCCCCGGGGATCTCCGGCCGGGTGGCGGAGGTCAAGGAGGGGGAGTTTACCGTGGACGAGACGGTGGTCTTCCTCGAGGACGGGACGGAGATAAAGATGTACCAGACCTGGCCGGCCCGGGTGGCCCGCCCGGTGAAGAGGAAGGAGAAGCCCACCGTACCCTTCATCACCGGTACCCGCATCCTGGACACCTTCTTCCCCATCGCCCAGGGCGGATATAGCATCATACCCGGCGGCTTCGGGACCGGCAAGACGGTCACCGAGACCACCCTGGCCAAGTGGGCGGACGCGGACATCGTCATCTACATCGGGTGCGGGGAGCGGGGCAACGAGATCACCGAGGTGCTCACCGAGTTCCCCAACCTCATCGACCCCAAGACGGGGGTCCCCCTCATGCAGCGCACCATCCTGGTGGCCAACACCTCCAACATGCCGGTGGCGGCGCGCGAGGCCTCCATCTACACTGGCATCACCCTGGCCGAGTATTACCGGGACATGGGGTACAACGTGGCCCTCATGGCCGACTCCACCTCCCGCTGGGGGGAGGCGCTGCGCGAGGTCTCCGGCCGCCTGGAGGAGATGCCCGGGGAGGAGGGATACCCCGCCTACCTGGCCACCCGCCTGGCCGATTTCTACGAGCGCTGCGGCCGGGCGGTGTGCCTGGGCAGCGACGACCGGGTGGGCTCCATCACCGCCATCGGGGCGGTCTCCCCTCCGGGAGGCGATTTCTCCGAGCCCATGACCCAGAACTCCCTGCGCATCACCGGCGCCTTCTGGGCCCTGGACACCTCCCTGGCCTACCGGCGCCACTTCCCGGCTATCAGCTGGACCAAGAGCTACACCCTGTACCTGGACCAGATCCAGGACTGGTACGCCAAGAACGTGGCCGAGGACTGGAGGGCCCTGCGGGACAAGGCCATGAGCCTCCTGCAGAAGGAGGTGGAGCTGCAGGAGATCGTGCAGCTGGTGGGCCCGGACGCCCTGCCCGATTTCGCCAAGGCGGTCCTGGAGACCACCCGCATGCTGCGCGAGGACTTCCTGCAGCAGTTCGCCTTCTCCGACGTGGACGCCTTCTGCTCCCTGCGCAAGCAGTACCTGATGCTCAAGGTCATCCTCACCTACTACGACTGCCTGGAGGAGGTGCTGGTGCAGGGGGTCCCGCTGCGCCAGGCCACGGAGCACCCCATCAAGAACGAGATCGCGCGCATGAAGGAGATACCCTCCGAGGAGGCGGAGGAGAGGCTGACCGATCTCCTGGAAAGGGTGCAGCGGGAGCTGCGCTCCCTGGGCGAGTGGTAAAGGGACGGAATCGGGTCCCCGAGGTCCGAATGGAAAGATATGGTAAACAACGGAAACGGGTGATAGAGAATGGCTGACGGAAGAGCTTTTCTGGCGACCACCGAGTACCGGACGGTGGGGGAGGTGGCCGGCCCCCTCCTCTTCGTGAGCAAGGTGAAGGGCGCCGCCTACAACGAGATGGTGGAGATCCGCTCCGCCGACGGGTCGGTGAAATACGGGCAGGTCATCGAGCTCCACGGCGAGCTGGCCGTGGTCCAGGTCTTCGGCCCCACCGCGGGGCTGGACGTGGAGCGGACCAAGGTACGCTTCAGTGGCGAGGTGGCCAAGATGCCCTGCACGGTGAACCTGCTGGGGCGCATCCTCAACGGCATGGGCCAGCCCATCGATGGGGGCCCGGAGGTCTTTCCCGAGGAGGAACGGGAGGTTACCGGCTCCCCCATCAACCCCTGGAGCCGCGAGGAGCCCCGCGACTTCATCCAGACCGGTATCTCGGCCATCGACGGGCTGAACACCCTGGTCCGCGGGCAGAAGCTCCCCATCTTCTCCGGGGCCGGACTGCCCGGCAACGAGCTGGCCGCGGCCATCGTCAAGAACGCTAAAATCCTGGGGGGCGAGGAGTTCGCCATCGTCTTCGCCGCCATGGGCATCACCCGGCGCGAGGCGGCCTTCTTCCAGGAGAGCTTCGCCCGCTCCGGGGCCCTGGAGCGGGTGGTCTTCTTCCTCAACCTGGCCGACGATCCCACCGTGGAGCGGTTGCTCACCCCGCGCTGCGCACTCACGGTGGCCGAATTCCTGGCCTTCGAGCACGACATGCAGGTGCTGGTCATCCTCACCGACATGACCAACTACTGCGAGGCCCTGCGCGAGATCTCCACCGCCCGCGAGGAGGTCCCGGGCCGCCGCGGTTATCCCGGTTACATGTACACCGACCTGGCCTCCATCTACGAGCGGGCGGGGCGCATCAAGGGCAAGCCGGGTTCGGTGACCCAGGTGCCCATCCTCACCATGCCCGACGACGACATCACCCATCCCATTCCGGACCTCACCGGGTACATCACCGAGGGCCAGATCGTCCTCTCCCGCCAGCTGCACCGCAAGGGCATCTTCCCGCCCATCGACGTGCTTCCCTGCCTCTCCCGGCTCATGAACCTGGGCATCGGGGAGGGGAGGACGCGCGGCGACCACCGGGGACTGGCCGACCAGCTATATGCCTTCTACGCCGAGGGCGTGGACCTGCGCCGCCTGGTGGCCATCGTGGGGGAGGAGGCCCTTACGGACATGGATCGACTGGCCCTCAAGTTCGCTGACGCCTTCGAGCAGAACTACCTGGACCAGAAGGACGAGAACCGGGAGCTGGAACAAACCCTGGAGCTGGGCTGGAAGCTGGTGAGCATGATGCCCAAGGAGGCCATCAAGCGCATCAAGACCGAGTACATCGAGAAGTACTACAACCCGGAGTACGCCCAGGAGTTCACGGCCTCCGAGAGCTGAGGCCTAGAGAAAGAAAATGCGAAAGGGAGGATAAGTGGAGCAGGTCCACCCCACGCGCAGTGAGCTCCTGAAGCGCAAGGCCAACCGCGCCCTGGCCGAGCAGGGCATGAACCTGCTCAAGAAGAAACGCGACGCCCTCCTCCAGGAGTTCATGCCCATCATCGACGAGACCATGCGCCTCTCCCTGCGTCTGGAGAGGGTTACCGCCGACGCCCAGTACGACCTGGCCATGGCCAAGGCCAAAGACGGGGGCCCCGCGGTGAGGTCGGCCTCCTTCGCTTCCCAGGGGGAGGTGCTGGTGGACATCACCGGGACCCACGTCATGGGGGTGCCCATCCCGGTCATCCGCAAGGGCCAGAGCACCATGCGCAATGCCCTGAAGCGGGGTTACGCCGTGACCGGTGTCTCCGGGCGGGTGGACTCCGCGGCGGAGAAGTTCGAGGAGATCATCGACGTGATCATCGAAAGCGCGGACATCGAGACCCGCTTGCGCCGCCTGGGCGAGGAGCTGCGCAAGACCAACCGCCGGGTCAACGCCCTGGAGAATATCGTCATCCCCGATTTCGACGAGCAGATAAAGTTCATCGAGATGAGCCTGGAGGAGCGCATGCGGGAGGACATCTTCCGCCTCAAGAAGGTGAAGAAGGCCCTGGTGCGCAAGGAGGAAGCCCGCCTGGAACGCCTCCGCTCCGGCTGACCCCCTTTGTGTCTCCCATCCCTTCATCCCTTCTTACCGTTATCGCCCCCCTTTTTCGCCGTCCCATCTTTTCCCACACCGCTTCCCCTCCTTCCCACCATTGCCCGGCCCCCTTATTGTCATCGCGAGGAGCGGAGCGACGAAGCGATCTCCTCCGCATTTCCCTAAGGGATTGCTTCGTCGGCGCTGCGCGCCTCCTCACAATGACGTTGTCCGTGGTGCGCGCCTCATCTCAATGACGTTTACGCGATGTGTGGAACCGGTGTGGTATTATCGCAGCATGAATGGGGAAAAACTGGTCATTACGGGCGGAAACCCCCTGCGGGGGGAGGTGAGGGTAGGGGGGGCCAAGAACTCCGTGCTCAAGCTCATGGCCGCCAGCCTGCTCACCCCCGAGGAATGCGTCATCCACAACGTGCCCCACATCACGGACGTGGAGATCATGGCCGAGGTGCTGCGCCACCTGGGCGCCGAGGTGGCGTGGGAGGACGATACCCTCCGCGTCCGGGCGGGGGAGTTCTCCGGGCGCGAGGCCCCTTACCACCTGGTGCGGCGCATGCGGGCCTCCATCGTGGTCCTGGGCCCCCTGGTAGCCCGTTTCGGGGAGGCCAAGGTGGCCATCCCCGGGGGCTGCAACATCGGTTCGCGGAAGATAGACATGCACCTCCGGGGACTGGCGGAGATGGGGGCGGAAATAAGCACGGAGCACGGGTACATCTACGCCCGGGCCTCCCGCCTGCGGGGAAGGCATATCATCCTCGAATTCCCCAGCGTGGGGGCCACGGAGAACCTCATGATGGCCGCCGTCGGCGCCAAGGGGACCACGGTTATCGAGAATGCGGCCCGCGAGCCGGAGATCCAGGACCTGGCCGCCTTCCTGGTCTCCATGGGGGCGGAGATACGCGGGGCGGGCACCCCCGTCCTGGAGGTGGAAGGCGGGGGAGAGCTGCACGGGGCAGAGCACATTGCCATCGGAGACCGCATCGAGGCCGGGACCTTCGCCGTTGCCGCGGCGGTCACCGGCGGAGACCTGACCATCACCGGCATCCGGCCGGAGTACCTGGCCCTTCCCCTGGAGAAGATGCGGACCGTGGGGGTGGAGGTCGAGGAAGGGGAGGAGTTCCTGCGCGTGAGGGGAGGAGGGGATTATCGGGCGGTGGACGTGGCCACCCTTCCCTTCCCCGGGTTTCCCACCGACATGCAGCCCCAGATCATGGTCCTCCTGAGTTTGGCACGGGGGACCTCCGTGGTCACCGAGAACGTCTTCGAGAGCCGCTTCATGTTCGTGGACGAGCTCAACCGCATGGGATGCGATATCACCATCGAGGGCCACCACGCCATCGTGCGGGGAGGGAGGAGGCTCAGCGGAACCGAGGTCTGCGCCACCGATTTACGGGCTGGGGCGGCCCTGGTCCTGGCCGGGCTGGCCGCCGAGGGGGAGACCCAGGTCCTGGAAATCCACCACATCGACCGCGGCTACCAGCGCCTGGAGGAAAAACTTACCAGGCTTGGGGCGGAGATCAGAAGGGTGAGCGGGGATTGATGGCTTCCGCCGCACCTGCGACGTACCCGGTGGCGAGTTCCCGCAGAGCCCCGGTATGCGCCGTCCGGTTTTTGTATCGTGGTTCCGTCGGCGCGCTTGCCCGGAATACTCTTCCTTAGAAGGTGCAAGTTCTTGAGCCCGTCTGACGATACAATCATCAGCGGTCGGGTAGGGGAAGTTCCGGAAGGACCGTTCCGGGAGCCGGGGAGCGGGACGGCGCGACTGTCGAGTTCAGAAGGATTTGCGGGGGGTAAGGGAGCGGAAAACGGGAAGGACGGAGGGGATGAGAGGAAATCCAAGCCGCCGGGTAACGAGAAGGACTCTGCTCTCGCTCGTCGCCCTCCTTTTATCCCTTACCCTTTTCTACCCCGCGGCGGCGGGAGGGAGGGCCGACGCCGGGGCCGGCCATCCATCCGAAAATGCCGGAAAGCTCGATGCGGCCAGGGCGGCCCTCCTGGAAAGCCTGAACCCCGACCACTACCCGGCCGGTTCCTACTTCCCCGGGGAGGTGGTGGTGGAGCTCTCCGACCCCACTCTCTTCGGCGCCTCCCGGCTGCTGGCGAAGTTTTCCTCCCTTCTGGGGGAGGACCCTGCGGAGGTCCTGGGGCGCCTGGCCTCCCAGCCGATGCGCCGGGCCCTGCGCCTGCGCCTCCGACCCGGCCTGGAGGAGCTGGAGGCTTGCCGCAGGCTCCTCTCCTCTTCCCTGGTGTGGACGGCCGAACCCAACCTGGTCTTCCGGGCCGCGATCACTACCCCCTACGACCTGTACTATCGCCAGCAGTGGAACCTGTGGGACGACTACGGGATTAACGCGGAAGCCGCCTGGGACCTGCAGAAGGGCTCGTCCTCCCTCACCCTGGCGGTCATCGACACGGGTATAGACTTCTCCCACCCCGACCTGGCCGGTCGCATACTGTCCACCGGCTACGATTACGTGAACGGCGACCCCGACCCCAGCGACGACGACGGGCACGGGACCATGATCGCGGGCATCGCCTGCGCCAACGCCAACAACCTCAAGGGAATAGCGGGAATCGACTGGTACGCCAAGATAATGCCCATCAAGGCCCTCAACAGCTGGGGGCAGGGCAGCCTGGACACGGTGGTCAACTCCATCTACCACGCTGCCAACCACGGGGCCGCGGTCATCAACATGAGCTTCACCTCCTCCACCTATTCGAGGATGCTGCAGGATGCCGTGGAATATGCCCATGCCAAGGGATGCGTGATGGCCGCGGCGGCGGGAAACGAGGGGACCACCGGGGTGAACTACCCGGCGGGTCTCACCTACGTCATTGGGGTGGGCTCCGTGGGGCAGGACGGGGTCCGCTCCTATTTCTCCAATTACAACACCAACGTGGACCTAGTGGCCCCGGGGGAGAACATCTGGGGCACCTACCTCGGTGGTGGCTGCTACAGAGGGAGCGGCACCTCCGAGGCCACCCCGCACGTCTCCGCCGCCGCCCTGCTGGTGCTGGCCGAGTACCCCAGCTCCACGCCGGAGGAGGTCTGGAGGCGCCTGCGCGACGGGGCGCGGGACCTGGGCGCGCCGGGATACGACGAGGAATACGGTTGGGGACTCCTGGACCTCTTCGCTTCCCTGCGGGTCCCCCTGGTCTCCATTACCTCACCGGAGGATTATTCCTACCCGGCCTCGGGAAAGGTGTCCGCCGCCGCCTCCTCCGCCAATGTGGACATCAAGTATTTGGAGCTGTGGGTGGACGGGCAACTGGAGGAGACCCACACCCTTCCCGCCCCCTCCTCCTCCGTTACTCATACCTTCACTTCCTGGGACCTCTCCGGCCTGCAGGAGGGGACCCACGAGATCGCCGTCAAGGCCATCGACGTAGGAGGCACGGTGAGCGGCGAGCAAGCGGTGACCGTCTTCCGCAACACCAGCCAGCCCCAGCCCGCAACCGAATGGTACCTGGCCGAGGGCTGCACGGCCTTCGGGTTCGAGGAGTACGTGCTGGTGCAGAACCCCAACCCCAGCCCGGTGGACGTGGAGATCACCTTCATGCGCTCCAACGGCCCCACTCCCCCTTACACCTTCCCCATGGCCGCCCACTCCCGCCTCACGGTGTATGTCAACGCCCTGGTCCCGGAGAGCGACGTCTCCACCCACGTCCACGCCGACCAGGCGGTGGTGGCCGAGCGGGCCATGTACTGGGGAGGTAGAACGGACGGACATGTCTCCTCCGGGGCCAGCACCGCGGGCACCGAATGGTACCTGGCCGAGGGCTGCACGGCCTTCGGCTTCGAGGAGTACGTCCTGGTGCAGAACCCCAACCCCAGCCCGGTGGACGTGGAGATCACCTTCATGCGCTCCAACGGCCCCACTCCCCCTTACACCTTCCCCATGGCCGCCTACTCCCGCCTCACGGTGTATGTCAACGCCCTGGTCCCGGGGAGCGAGGTCTCCACCCGAGTGCGCGCCCCCCTGCCGGTGGTGGCCGAGCGGGCCATGTACTGGGGAGGTCGGGACGGGGGTCACGGGGCCCTGGGGGTGCCGGTTCCCTCCGTCTCCTGGTACCTGGCCGAGGGCTGCACCGCCTTCGGCTTCGAGGAGTACGTACTCATCCAGAACCCCAACCCGGACGCCGCTGCGGTGGTCCTCGACTTCAGGCTGCAGAACGGGACCAGCGCGCGGAGGACCATATCCGTGGACCCCGGCGCGAGGAAAACGGTCAACGTGGCCGACGTTGTGCCCGGGAACGACGTCTCTCTGTTCGTGAGAAGCGACCTCCCGGTAGTGGTGGAGCGGGCCATGTACTGGCCCAGCGGGTCGCGCGCCAGGGCGGGGGGGCACGCCAGCGCCGGTTCCCTCACCGCCGCCCGTACCTGGTACCTGGCGGAGGGCTCCACAGCCCATGGCTTCGAGGAATACCTGCTCCTGTACAACGCCTCCGGGGACCTGGCCCATGCCGTGGTCACCTTCATGCGCCCGGATGGGACCACCCGCGACCACTCGGTGACCGTGCCCGCCGGAGCCCGTTACACGTTCTCCGCCAGCGAGGTGGATCCCGGACGGGATGCTTCCGTGCGGGTCACCTCCGACCGCCCCCTGGTGGTGGAGAGGGCCATGTACTGGTCGGGGAGGGAGGGCGGCACGGCCGCCGTGGGGGTCCTCCAACCCTGAGCCCGGGGGATCGAAATACGGAGCAACGGCCGAGTTTGCGTTAGCGCGAACGTTGGCTGAGAGGTCACGTACGGGGCCATATCTTCCACTGGGATGCAGTAAAAGCGCCCGGAAGCGACAACCGGAACGGCAACTTTCGTTAACCTGGATGTTACGGATTTGTTACCGCAATGTAAAAAAGATGCAAAAAAAAGCTTTGCATATCGTCTTGAGCTTCATATAATTTTACCAATCTTATATACTATGGCTGTATGGCTGAAGGAGATGGATAAGCCGGAGGCGAAAGAAAGTAGGGGGCGATAGCGGCTTCTCCAATCGATCTTTTGGATGATTGACGCATCGATAAGGCCGGCGGAGCATCGTTTCGGCGGGTAAGGGTGATCGGGGAGAGGCGATCGGGAGCGGGTAAGGGAGAGGGCTAGGCTGAAGGCGGGAAGCGAGGCTGGGATGCTCAGGACTTCAGTCCAGAAGGTAATCAACCTATTGGTAATCGTCATTCTTGTGGGCGCCATCGCCCTGGGTGCCCTTACCCTTATCCCCTCCCGGAACCCCGCCGGTCCCCTCATCGGAAAGCTCCTCTCCATCAAGAAGAACCTCTCGGGCCTTCTGGCCAACCTGGACCCGGTGGAGCTGGCCGAAGCCCTGCGGGAAAACCCCAACATGATGAGCGACCTCTTCGCCGAGCTGGGGGAGGAGGGGGCGAAGCTCATTGCCCAGGCGGTCAACGAGAACCCGGAGTTCATCTCCGCCCTGCTCTCGGAACTGGACCCGGCCACCCTGGCTGCGGCCCTTAACGACCCCCGGTCCCAGGAGTTCACCCTGGCCCTCATGGATTACCTGGACCCGGCGGCCATAGCCTCGGTGGTCAACCGTAGCGGGGACTTCGTCTCGGCGCTGGTAGGCCACCTGGACCCGAAGGTGGTGGCGGAGGCGGTCAACGCCAACGGAGACTTCCTCACCGCCTCCACGGCGGCCATGGACCCCGCCGTCCTGGCCCAGGCGGTTAACGAGAACGGGGCCTTCGTGACCGCCCTCATCGGTTTCCTGGACCCCGCGGTCCTGGCGGCGGCCATGAACGCCAACCCCACCCTGGTGGCCGACCTCATGGGATACCTGGACACCGCGGTGGTGGCCCAGGTGATCAACGAGAACGGGCCCTTCTTGACCGGGCTGCTGCGCCACCTGGACCCCCGGGTGCTCACGGCGGGGATGAACGCCCGTCCCACCTTCCTCTCCCGCCTGATGGCCCATCTCGATCCGGCCACCATCGCCTACGTGCTCAACGCCAACGCCGATTCCACGGCGGACCTTTTGAACTATCTCTCCGACGATCTGCTCATCAACGTCCTGGCGGTGACCGCCCACGACACGGCGTGGCTGAACCGCCTCCTGGCTCACCTCGATCCGGCGGTGCTGGCGGCGGCGGCCAACAACTCCTCGCCCTTCACTTCCGGGCTTCTCCGGGCCCTCGACCCGGCCTGGGTAGCGGGGATCGCCAACGCCCACCCGGATTTCGTCTTCCAGGTCATGGACTCCATATCTCCCGACCTGGTGGCCACCATGCTCAACAACGGCACCCTCCTCACCAAGGTGCTCCCGCTGGTGGACACGGCGGCCATCGGGGCGGCCCTGGGAGAGCACGCCGACCTGGTGACCCGTCTCCTGCCCCTCCTGGACCCGGCCCTGGCCGAGATAACCAACGAGGCCCTGAAAACCAACCCGGACCTGGTGCGGGCGGTACTATCCAACCTGGACGGGGCCCAGATCGCCTCCGCCCTGGCCCAGGCGCCCTCCTTCCTGACCGGGGTGGTGGAGGGCATAGCGCCGGACACGGTGGCGGCCATGCTCCGGGGGTCGAACGATAACCCGGACCTTATGATAAACCTGACCAACGCCCTGGACGCGGCATCCATAGCCCATGCCCTGGACCTCTCCGGGACCTTCGTGCGCACCCTCCTGGCCATGCTTCCCAACAACGTGGCCCAGGCGGCGGCGCAGGCCCTGAACGCCAACCCGGCGCTTTTGGACACCGTGCTTTCCACGGCCGACCCGCAGGTGCTGGCGGGGATCCTCAACTCCGGGGCGGCGGATAATCTCATCGCCGGGCTCATCCCCCTGCTCAACGAGGGTATCGCCCAGGCCATAGCCGAGGGCATCAACACGGATGCCGCCCAGTCCACCGAGCAATCCCTGGTCAAGTCCCTAATCCTGGCCACCGACGCCGATGTGCTGGCTGGGGCCATAAACGACAACCCCGACTTCGTAGCCGGGGTACTGGCGGAGCTCAGCCCGGAGGCGGCGCAGGCGGTGGCCGAGGGCATGAACGCCAACCCGGACACCGCGCGCACCGTGGCCCGCTATCTCAATGGGACCACCAGCCGGCGCATCGCCGAGGCCCTCAACCTGAACCCGGGCATCATCCGTCCCCTGGTGGAGAACCTGAGCCCCCAGGTGGGCACGGCCATCGCCGAGGGGCTCAACCAGAACACCAGCGACCTGAGCCTCCAGCTCATGGCCAACCTCGACCAGGCGGTAGGCGTGGAGTTGGCGGCGGGGCTCAATGCCAACCCGGAGCTGGTGGAGGAGCTCCTTCCCAACCTCAACGGGTACGTGGGGCAGGAGGTAGCCGCGGGGCTCAACGAGAATTCTCTGAATCTCAGCCCCTCCTTCCTGGAGGCCATGCTCTCGGCCACCTCCCCCGACTTCGCCCAGGTGATCGTGGAGGTCATGAACACGCCGCCCTACAACATGGACGGGTTCCTCTCCCAGCTGATCCGGAACCTCAACGCGGATACCGCCCGGGCGGCGGCGCAGGGACTTAACGGCAATCCCACCCTGGTGGAGTACCTCTTGCGCAACCTGGATGGGGCGGCCACGGCGGAGCAGATGAACGCCAACGCCGACTGGACCATAGCCCTGCTGCAGAACCTGGACCCCGCCGCCCTGGCCGACGCCGTTAACGGGGCCCTATCCACGGCGGGAGGCAAAGCCTTCGTGACCTCCCTCTTGCAGAACCTGGACGGGGCCATCGTGGGCAGGGCCCTGAGCCAGAACCCGCAACTTACCGAGGAACTCCTGAAGCGGGCCGGCGGCTGGGACCCCGACGGCCCCGGACCTGAGACCCCCATCCACCTGGGCACCACCCTGAAAGATCTGTTGAAGGACGCTGACGCCGGGGGACCGAGCGGGTTCCTGACCACCCTGCTCACCGCCCTGGACCCCGACGTGATAATAAGGGTCATCAATAACGCCGCGGGCATTAGGAACTCCAAGGGAGATATAAATGATCCTAACAACCATGGTCCTTATTACGACGACCCGAGGTTGAAATATAGACCGTTTACCTTCCTGGACGTAACCTGGTTCCAGGTTTGGTTGCGGTCGGATATCCTTGGAATCGAGACGGCGGGTTGGAGCAAGATCGAAGGAGACGCGGAACGCGCTGACTGGTGACGCGGGAACGGCGGAGGAGAATCAAACGGTGCTGTTGCGGAGGCCGGTGCAGATAATAGTTAACCTGGCGGTCATCCTCCTCCTGGTGGGGTTGATCGGGGGTGGAGTACTCATGCTCCTCCCGGTGAAGGGCCCCATCGGAACCCTGCTGGGCAAGATGGCCTCCCAGCGACAGACCCTGGCCGGCATCATAGAGGGCTTGGACCCCCGCGAGGTGGCCAGGGCCATTAATGAGAACCCGGAGTTCCTCTCCGCCCTCCTGGCCGAGTTGGAGGACCCGGCGAACCAGGAGGCCACGGCCAGGGCCATAAACGAGCACCCCGAATTCCTGGTGGCCCTGGTCTCCGAGCTGGATCCCGAGCCGGTGGCCTTGGCCGTCAATGCCAACGGGGAGCTCATTTCAAGGATGCTCCCGCTTCTGGACGTGCAGGTCCTAGCGGACACCGTGAACCGGAGCGCGGACTTCACCGCTGCCTTGCTGCCGGAGCTCGATCCTGAGGTCATCGCCCGGGTGGTCAACCAGAACGGCCCCTTCCTCACCGCCCTGGTCTCCTACCTGGACCCGGCGGTGGTAGCCGCCTCCATGAACGCCAACCCGGGCTTCACCTCCCAGCTCCTCTCCCACCTGGACGCGGCGGTCATCGCCGCGGCGGTGAACGCCAACGGGAGCTGGATCTCCGCCCTGCTCTCCATGTTGGACCCCGCCCCCACCGCCCAGGCCATCAACGGCAACCCGACCTTCGTCTCCAACCTTCTGCGCAACCTCAACCCGCGGGTCATCGCCTCGGCGGTGAACGCCAACGGCTCCTTCTTGGTGGGGATGATGCGCTACATGGACCCGCAGGGCCTGATCAACGCCATCAACCAGAACAAGTCCTTCCTCATCGGGGTGGTCAACCGCATGGACCCGCGGGCCTCGGCTCGGATAGCCTCCGACCAGAAGGTGCTCACCCGTATCCTGGGGCTTCTCAACCCGGCGCCCGTGGCCGCGGCCCTCAACTCCAACGCCTCCTTCCTCAAGGCGGTGCTGAACCGGCTCGACCCGCGGGGCCTGGCCGCCTCCCTTTCGGGCACCGGGGACAACGTGGCGGCCATCGTGTCCTACCTGCGGGATGATTACATCACCTACCTGGCCAACGACGAGGAGTTCCTCAACCAGGTCATTCCCCTCATCGACCAGTCGGCCCTGGCCGGGGCCCTCAACGCCAACGCCGGGTTCATCGCCTCCCTCCTGGCCGACCTGCCGGCCTCCCTGGGAGGGGCGGCGGCCCTGGGCCTCAACCTGGCGCCGGATTTCATCGACCGCATGATCGCCTCCTCCGATCCCGCCTTCCTGGCCGGAGTGCTGGACAGCGCCGGGAACTTTATGACCGCGCTCCTGGCCAACCTGGACGAGGGCGTGGCCCAGGCGGCGGCGCAGGGGGTGAACAACAACCCGGCCCTCGTGGATGCGGCCCTCTCCAACCTGGACGTGGACGGGCTCCTGGACATCCTGGAGGCCACCACCGGCTTCACCGAGGAGCTCTCCGCCCACCTCTCGCCCCTGGCGGCGGCGGGTATCGCCGTGGGCCTGAACAACAACATGGACTTCCTGGCCACCCTTATCGGGGAGCTGGATGCACACGGGCTGGCCACCTTGCTCTCCCTGCACCCGGACACCACCCGGGAGCTCTCCTCCTACCTGGATTCCCACTTCGCCGGGGCGGTGGCGGGAGGCCTCAATGGCGGCGGAACCTTCCTGGCCCAGCTCATCTCCTACCTGGACCCGGCGGTCATCGCCCAGGCCCTGGACGTGAACCCCGCCGTGACCCGGGACCTCATCGCCAACCTGGACGGGGACCTGGGGACAGCGATAGCGGAAGCCATAAACGAGGACCCCTCCTTCCTGGTGGAAGTGCTGGCCAACCTCTCCTCCGCTTCGGGGCAGGCCATGGCCGAGGGGACCAACCTCAACACCAGTGATTTCCTTAAGAACCTCGTCGCCAACCTTAGCCAGGACGTGGCCGCCGCGGCGGGACAGGCCATAGGATACGGGGACCCCATGTTCCTGGTCCAGCTGGTGGGCAATCTCAAGGCGGACACCGGGGTGAGGATGGCCCAGGCCTCCAACGCCAACCCGGGGCTCATGGAGGTGATCATGAAGAACCTGGCCCCGGAGACGGCGCGGGCGCTGGCCGAGGGCCTCAACCTTAGCGCCGCGCAGAACCCCGGCTTCCTTACCAATATCGTGGCCAACCTGGATGCGGCCACGGGGGCGGCCGTGGGGAGGGGGCTCAACGCCATGGCGGCCGCCGGGACGGCGTCGGCTCTCTATGTCACCCTGGCCGGTTCCGAGGCGCACACCGTGGAGGCCATCGCCGACGCCCTGGAGGGGAACACCGCCTTCCTGGACGCCCTGATCAAGAACCTGGATGCCGCCTCCCTGGCCGCGGGGGTAAATGCCGGCATCGATGCCGCCTCGGGGCCGGTGCCGGGGCAGGCACCGGGCTATTTCCTGCGCAACCTGCTGGCCAACCTGGACGCCGCCGTCCTGGACCGGGTGACCGACGAGGCGGGAATGGACCTGGCCAGGAGCCTCCTGGGCCGGAACCCCGCCCCCAGCCTCCTGCGCGGGGACCTGGTGGCCGATGCCCTGGAGGGAGGGCTGGGCGACCTGGTGACGGGAATACTCTCCGAGCTGGACGCCTACGATACCCTGCAGATTATGGATAGAGCCTTGCCCTACTCGAAACAACTGATGATCGACATGATGGCCACCAACCCGGACCTGGCAGTGGTGCTGGGCAACGCCATCACCAACAGCGTGAACACCGGGGGAGGCCTGTTCCATCATCTGGGGATAGGGGTGCGGTTGAGACTAAGGGTTCTTTTGGAGATGGACGTCAAGGGGTGGGGTTATATCACTGGCGCCGCCGGAGGAGTTTGGTAACGGGTGGGTGATAGCGACATGTTCCTGGTGAAGAAGCCCGTGCAGCTGGTGGTCAACGTGGCCGTAGTGGTCCTCCTGGTGGCCTTCCTGGCCCTGGGGGCGGTCATGGTCCTGCCCTCGCGGAGCCCCCTCGGTCCGCTCCTGGGGAAGATCGCTTCCGACGTGGACCTCCTCTCCAACATGCTCAAACACACCGAACCGAAGGCGGTGGCCGAGGCGCTGAACGAGAACCCGGAGTTCGTCTCCCAGCTCCTCCAGGCCATGGTGGAGGAGGGAACGGTGGCGGTCATCGCCCAGGTGGTCAACGAGAACCCGGACTTCCTCTCCGCGGCCATGCCCTATCTGGACCCGGAGGCCGTGGCCTACGTGGTCAACAACGTGGGGGACATGGTCACGGGGCTTCTGCAGTACCTGGATCCCCAGGTGGTGGCCCGGGCGGTCAACGAAAACGGGGATTTCCTAGCCAAGCTCCTGGGTTACCTGGACCCGGCAGCCCTGAACCAGGGCATCAACCAGAACGGTCCCTTCCTATCCGCGGTGATGTCCTTCCTGGACCCGGCGGTGGTGGCGGGCATCATCAACCAGAACGGCACCTTCCTCACCGCCCTCATGGGGCTCTTGGACCCGGCGGGCACGGCTCGGGTGGTCAACGAGAACGGGGCCTTCCTCTCGGCACTGGTCTCCTATCTCGATCCGGTGGTGATAGCCCAGGTGGTCAACGAGAACGGGGACATGCTGGCCGCCTCCCTCGATTACATCAACCCGGCGGTGGTGGCGGGCATCATCAACCAGAACGGCCCCTTCCTCTCCTCGGTGATGCGCTACCTGAACCCTGCCGTCCTGGCCGGCGCCCTCAATGCCAACGTGTCCTCCGCGGTGAGGATAGTGCGCTCCATATCTCCCGAGTACCTGGCGGATATACTCAACTCCACCACCATGCTCTCCGCGGCGGCGCCTTACATGCAGCCGGTTCCCGTAGCTCGGGCCCTCATGTCCTCCACCGATTTCGTGAACGATCTCCTGAACTTCCTGGACCCGGCGGTGGTGGCCGACCTCATCAACTCCTCCATCGACCTGGTGAGGAGGTCCACCGACTACATAGATCCCGCCTTCGTGGCCGACCTCATCTCCAACACGGCCATGCTCTCCCGGGTGCTGGGGCTTTTGGACGTCAACGTCCTGGCCAACGTGGTCAACGCCAACCCGGGGATGACCGCCGATCTTTTACCCCTGCTGGCGCCGGAGGTGGGGATGGGACTGGCGGCGGGCATCGGGGCCAACCCGGACCTCATCGTGGAGGCCCTGAAGGCGCTGGACCCGGCCATCGTGACCAACGCCCTCAACGCCCACCCGGAGATATCCGAGGAGCTCTCCCGGCTGCTGCCTCCTTCCCTGGGGGTTCCAGTGGCCCAGGGACTCAACCAGAACCCGGAGTTCATCGGGGCGCTACTGGCTGCCCTGGACCCCGCACCGGTGGCGGCGGCCCTTTCCGCCCACACCGATTTCCTTTATGACCTGCTGTCCCAGATCTCCCCTCCCGTGGCCGCGGCCATGGTGGAGGGCTCCAACCGCAACCCCGATTTCCTGGCCTCGGTCATCTCGAACCTGGATCCGAAAACCATCGCCGGGGCGTTGAACGAACACCCGGATTTCCTGCGTACGCTCTTGACCGACCTGCAGGGGAGCCTGGGCACGGCGGCGGCCCAGGGCATGACTCGTGATTTCCTATCCGCTCTCATCGGGGCACTGGACCCGGCGGTCGTCGCCCGGGCGGTGAACGACAACCCGGATTTCCTGCGCGATTTCCTGGCCAACGCCAGCGCCCTGACCGCCGAATACCTGGCCCGGGGGATCAACTCTAACGTGGCCTCCCATCCCCTGGGACAGGATCTTGTATCCGTCCTGGTCACCAACCTGAGCGAGGAGACGGCGGCGGCCCTGGCCCAGGGTATAAACCGGAACGTGGCCGGAAACCCCGCCGACAACTTCCTCACCGGCCTCCTGGCCAACACCACGGGTGAAGTGGGGGTGGCCCTGGCCAATGGGCTGAACAACAACCCCTCCTTCATAAGGGTGCTCATCTCCAACATAGACCCGGAGGTAGGGGTGGCGGCAGCCTATGCCGTGAACTACTCCTGCCAGCGGGCCCAGGCGGATCCCCAGTACCAGTTCCTGCGCAAGCTGCTGGCCAACTTGGGACCGGCGGTGGCCCAGGCCTCGGCGGAGGGCCTGAGGCTCAACAGCAACCGGCAGGGACTGGTGTCGGCTATCGTGACCAACCTCAACGCCGGCCTGGTGGCCCCCCTCATCGCCGCCGCGGTAAACGCCAACGCCGCTTCCCAGACCATGATCCAGGCGGTGGTCGCCCAGCTGGACGCCACCACCGCACAGACCATAGCCCTGGCCCTCAACGCCAACCCTGAGATGACCTCGGTGCTTCTGCAGTCCCTGGACCCCGCCGTGGTGGCCGGACTGCTCAACGCCAACGCGCCCTTCCTCTCCGCCCTCATCTCCAACCTGGACGGCTCGGTTATCGCCCAGGCCGTCAACGCGGAGTATGCCATGCACCCCGGAAGCTCTCTCCTGGAGAGGCTCCTGCCCCTCATGAGCGGCGCGGACCTGGCGGAGCTGCTCAACGACTACGGGTACCAGTTCCTGGTGGATCTTCTGTCCAACCTGGACGGAGCGCCGGTGGCCTCCGCCTTGAACAGCCCCGCCGGCGAGACCTTCCTCACCGAGCTCTTGGCCTTCATGGATCCCGACCTGGTGGTGGACCTGATCAAGGCGGAGCCCGACTGGCCCAACGGAGGGGCCGTCAAGGAGCTGGTGGTTCACATCTTCGTATATAGGACCGAGTTGATACCTTTAGGCCCTTCCCGGTTCCGGGTGATGGACGCCGGGATATACATACCGCCCTCGTACCCCTCGGTCTGATGCGGAAGGGGTCAGTCTATGCCCCTCAGCGGGTAAATCCATCCCCTAAACGTTTCCGTGCGGCCGTTTCCAGGATATGGAACGGTGCGGCGGGTTCCACAATCCCTTTATCAAAGCAAAATCACCCATCAGTGTAGGCGACCGGCGTGCCGTTTCCGCGGACGTGCTCTCCGCTCCTCGAGGGAGTGGTCACGGTCGGATGCTATAATTTACATATGAAAGGCGAACTTTCCCTTTTCATAACCACCGCCTCGGGGCTCCTGAGTCTGGCAACGGGAATTTTCGTGCTTTTCCGGGGACGCCGGCAACTGGTGAACATCCTCTTCTTCAGCATGACCGTTTTCCTTGCCCTTTGGTCCCTGGGGGACGGCCTGACCATCGCCGCCTCCTCCCTGGAGGCCAAGATATTCTGGACCCGTTTCCAGGGACTGGGAGAACTTCCGCTGGTTCCCAGCTACCTCCTCCTGGCCCTGTTCTTCCCCCGTACCAGGGATTGCGTCCGGGAATGGAAGCGGGCGGTCCCAGTGATCCTGGCCATATACGGCCCCTTCCTCCTGGGGCTGGCCTTCCTCTATACTACCGGCCTCGTGTATCCCCGCTACCTGCCGGGAGACAACATTCACGGCCTGGTGGTGGCGCGCACGCCCTTCTTCTGGTTCCTCACCGTGCTGGGCTTTTCGCTGGTCCTTTTGGGCTCCCTGCTCTATTACTCCGAGAGTCGGGAAAGCGATTCCCTGCATCGCCGGCGGGGGCTCATGTTCCTGGCCCTGGCTCCCCTTCCCATGCTGGCCGCCAACCTGGCACAGAACCTGGAATGGAGCGGAAACGTGACCACGCCCCAGGCCAGCATCCTCTTCGTTGGACTGCTGGGTTACGGCATCATGCGCCACGGCCTCTTCCTGGATTTCCGCTCCGCGACTCGGAGGGCCCTGGCCCATGCCCTGGCCCTCACCATTAACTACTTTATATACCTTCTCCTGTTCGCCATCCTTCGCTACGGGTTGAAAATGGAATTTTCCTGGAGCGGGATCATCCTCTTTTTGGTATGCGCCGCGCCTCTCCTTATCGCTTACCCTGCGGAGGTAGGTTGGGCCAATGGATTGCTGTCCCGGCGACTTTACCGCCGCGAAGACCGTATGGGAACCATCCTGGAGGGACTGAGCCGCTCCATCCGCACGGTTAGGGACCTGTATACGCTGGCCGCGGACGTGACCGGCGTGGTGCGCGATTCCCTGGACCTGGCCTCCTGCGCCCTCATGGTCCGGGAGGACGGCGGCGGGGGGTACCGGGTCATCGGGTTCGCCTCCCATCCCGGGCACCCGGCACACCAACATCGCGGGGTGGTGGAATCCGGGATGTTCATGCGGGCCTGGAAGGGATCCTATACCTTCGACACCCCCGATGGTCGCTTTTCCAGTTACTGGCAAGTGGGTAAGTGCCTGGAACGGGGCGGGTGCCGCCTCGAGTACCTTGGCCTGGGGGTGCTGCGCATCCACGAGGGAGGAGGGGTGGTGAGGGAATCCCTCTGGAGGGAAAAACCGGAAGGGGAAGCCATATCCTTGCCCCTGGAGGTGGGAGGGGAGAGGGTGGGGCTTCTCTGGCTGGGAGGGAAGATGGACGGCTCGCCCTTCAGCCTGGAGGAACTGGACCACCTGGTGGCCCTGTGCGCGCAGGTGGCCGTTTCCTTGCTCAACGCCCGCCTCGTGCAGGAGATCGTGGACCGCAACCGGCGCCTGCGTGAACTGGCGCAGAGGGTCTCCTCCGCCCAGGAGGAGGAGAGGATACGTATCTCCAGGGAGCTGCATGACGGACTGGCCCCCTTCTTTTTAGACATCCTCTACGGCCTGGACGTCCTCGAAAGGGAGGCCGGAAACGCCGACGGCCTTTCCGACGGCGTGGAAGATATTAGGGCACGGGCCCGGCAGGGCCTGCAGGAGCTGCGGCGGCTCATATCCGACCTCCGGCCTTCCTCCCTGGAGGTGCTGGGCTTGAGGGATTCCCTGGCCTCCTACCTGGAGAGGTTCGGCGTCGAGAACGGCCTGGAGGTGAGGTTCGAATGTCGGGGCTCCCTCCAGGGGCTAGACGCGCTTTCGGAGATGACCCTGTTCCGTGTGGCCCAGGAGGCGCTGTCCAACGTGGCCAGGCATGCCCGCGCGCGGATGGTCCGGCTGTCCCTCGAGGAGGGGGACGGCCAGGTTCATCTGGAGGTCGAGGATGACGGGACGGGTTTCGTGCTGGACGACTTCATCCGCAGGGGGGATATCGTGCCCTGCCTGGGACTGAGGAGCATGGAGGAGCGTGCGGAACTGGCCGGCGGCAGGCTTTCCGTAGATACCGGACCGGGAAGGGGCACCAGGATTAGCCTCCGCGTCCCCAAGGCGGCGGGGCGCCCGGCGTAAGGAGGAGTCGTGGAGGAGGAAATCCGCCTGGCGGTGGTCGACGATCACCTCATCGTGCGCATGGGGATCAACAACCTCCTCAAGGGAACGAAGGGGATATGCCTGGTTGGTGAGGCTGACTGCGGGAGGGCCGCCCTGCGGCTGGCCCGTTCAGCGCGCCCCGACGTCATGCTCCTGGACGTGAAGTTGCCGGACATGAGCGGCATCGAGGTGATCCGCCACCTCAAGTCCGACCCGGAAACCTCGCGCATCCAGGTGGTGGTCATCACCGTTTACGACGACATCGAGATAGCCTCGGAGGCCATCCGGGCCGGAGCCATGGGCTATATCCTCAAGGACCTCTCCCGGGAGGAGCTTCTGAACGCTATCCATGCCGCGCACCGGGGCATGCCCCTGGTCTCCGACAGCGTGGCCCGGAAGCTGGTGAGCACCCTGTTCCGCACCGACCAGCTTCCTGGGACTCCCCAGGAAACGGAAGAGGTGGCGGAGGAGGGGGAACAGCCCGAGCTCACGGAGAGGGAATACGAGGTCCTGAGGCTGGTGGCCAAGGGGTACAGCAACAAGGCGGTGGCCCGCGAGCTCTCCATCAGCCTGAGCACCGTAAAGACTCACCTCCGCCACATCTTCGGCAAACTCGGCGTGGAGGATCGCGCCCAGCTGATAATCAAGGCCATCAAGGAAGGCATAATCTGATCTCCGTCCCAAAACGGTGGCGCTAATGGCTGCCTTCCGTTCTCCGGGTTGAACTTGTCCTATTTGTTAACCAGGGGCCTCGAGGTAGGTGTGTCCAGTTTTCCTTTTAAGCCTTCGCACCAAAACCCAGAGCAGGCCTTGGATCTTTCCCGTGAGGATCGCGCCCAGCTGATAATCAGGGCCCTCAAGGAGGGCATGAACGGACCTCCTTCTCGCATCCCAGGACCAAGGGCAGGGATTAGACCGGGATCCATTCCACGGGAAAGGGCGAAAACGCGTGGCCATTTTCATGTAAACATTATCCAGGAACATATTACCATCTTGTACGTTCCACAGCTATGGCTGGTAGCCCAGGTTCGTGATGAGCAGCTGCTGTTGCGTAAACCTGGGAATGATATGTATTCGTGATAACCCAGAGCCGCTATGAACAGGTGCTTTGAAGTTGGAAAGCGCACACCCGTCAACGGCGTGGGTTCGCGGTAGCCCAGGGAGGTTATGAAAAGGTATTGGTGAAGGTTCAAGAACGTGCGGCGAGGAGTTCAGATGATGAGAGGGAGCACAAAGCCATGATGCCTGTCCAGGTTAAGAAACATGATGGACAAGAGCCGATGGAAGGTGCTATATTAGGCAAAACCTCGCGGAACGGGCGCAAGAAAAAAAGGGCAGTGGACCTGCGTCAATCGTTTATCGAATCTTTTTACTTTTTGGGGAGGGAAGACGCCGGGGATGTGGTCGAACATGGATGGTTCGATGAAGGAAGAACCTTCATCCCTGCACAGGATCAAGGAAGAGATAATCGATTTCTTCGCCTCCAATCCCTTCCTCCTGGTGAGCGAGGACTGGCTGGCATCCCTCATATGCAGGCCGGCTCGTCTGGTGGAGGAGGCGGTCCTGGAGCTGCTCGCCGAGGGGACCCTGGAAAAACGCGACCGGCATATCCTGCTGGGCCACGTGGAGGGAAGCGTGGCGCATCCCGAGGAGGGGCGGGTTAAGGAAGGGGGCCGGAACGCTTCATCATGAATCAAGCAAAGCCCTGTTGCACGAGGGCGGAATAGACAAGTCCCACCCTGTCCCGGATACTTCATCATGAATCAACAGAGGCCCTGTCCAGGTTGCCAGCTCCGGTAAGCGGAAAAAGAAGGAGGTCGGAACGCTTCCCCTCTATTCGTAGACCCGGAAAGGGCCTCGAACCCTTCCCATCCGCGCCTGCGACCCGGATTTCCGCGAACTGCATGCGGACCTGCTCTTCTCCGGCGCGCGTCCTTCCCTTTCGATCCGGCGGCCCCTTCTCGCCCTTTCCGGTCCGGAGGACTCCGGGCCAGGCCTCGGATCGGGATTCCAGCGGTAACCTCAATCCCGCCTCCCGCGAATGGGTAGCATTTCCTTCACGGATACCCCGTTCTTCTTTGGTCAGGCTGTGGTCCCCTCCTTTGTCGGCCGGGAGAACTCGAACCGAAAGGGCCGTTCCTTCGACGAAAAGTCCGATTTGAATAGCGCCTCCAGCTTGTTAGGTATTTCAATTATTGTTGATTCTGATAATTAATGTTAAAACAATAAGGGCGGAAGGTTCTCGGATGGAGAGGAAAGGAATCCCGCCTCCAACTTGTTGGGTGTTTAAATTATTGTTGATTATGATAATTATTGTTAAAATGAAAAGGCCTGAAAGTTACCTGAAAAGGGAGGGGTGTTTCTTGAATTGGGATGGCCTTTGATCAGGACGGAGGGATGATCGGCGGTGCGAACTCCTTCCCGCCCACCATTTTCGCGCGGCAAGGGAAAACAGGGGTGGGAAGGTAAAGGAGAGGCGCGTGAACCGATAAGGTAAATAACGAACAGGGTAGATGGAAGGTCTTCTCCGGTTGGTAGGAGAACAGAGAAAGGAAAGGCCGAACGGGACTTGGGAATCGGTGCCGGAAAACTTTTCCTGTAAGGATAAAGAAATGGGGGACGGATCACTGCCATGAAAGATGTCGGCGGAGTATGGAAGTACAGCAAGGCTGGTTGTAGAAAAGGGAAGTGAAAGGCAATTTCCAGATCTCGGAAAACGATGCAGAGAAGCCTCCCCTTGAAGCCATGGAAATGAATGGAAGGGAGGATGACCGGTCTCGGACATACGTGTTAGTAGGGAGGAGAACATGGGGAAGCGCTCCAGGATAGCCCTGGCCTTGGCGTCCGGCTTTCTTCTGGCTTTCCTCGGTATGGCACCGGGGCCGACGCCCGGCGGCGGTCCGTTGGTGGCCGGTGGGGGGAACATCACCTTCATCGGTTACGGAAGGGGCCACGGGGTGGGGCTGTGCATGGCCGGTGTCTATTACCGCGCCCTGCGGGGCGAGGAGTACCATAACATCATCCGGACCTATTACACGGGTGTGAGCTTCTCCCGCGTCAGCGATGACCAGATAATCCGGGTCAAGTGCCGGGATGGCGTGGTGCGCCCCTACACATTGCGGGAGTACCTGTACCGCCTGCAGGAGGAGCCGGACACCTGGCCGGCCCAAGGCTTGCGCGTGCTGGTGGTGGCGGCGCGCACCTACGTGCTTTCCTGCATTGCCCGGGGCAAGCACGCCACGGACGGCTACGACATATGCCCCTACGGGAGCTGCTGCCAGGCCTTCAACGAACAGATCAACCCGGCCACCCGTCCCAACATCGTGGCCGCGGTCAACGCCACCGCGGGGGAGATAATCACCTACAACGGCCAGCCCATCATCGCCGCCTACGACACCTGCTGCGGAGGCTATACCGCCGGGCCGGAGGAGGCCTGGGGGGGCAGCCCCGTCCCCTATCTCCGGCCGGTCCCCGACGACGCCTGCGCCCCGGACGAGGACCACGACTGGAGGGTCACCATGTCCTGGGAGGACCTCCAGAACCGCCTCAACTCCCGCCCCGAGACGGCGGTGGGAGTCCTCTACGGGGTGGAGGTCCTCTCCCGCTGGACCTCGGGCCGGGTGAAGGAGATCCGAGTCTTCGGAAGCGGGGGGAGCAAGGTGGTCTCCGGGAAGCTCTTCGCCTCCATCGTGGGGTTGCAGACCCATTTCTTCTACATCGCCGCCCAGAACTTCGACGAGTACCTGCTCCTCCAAAACCCCGGGGAGGAGAGCGCGGAGTGCCTGATCACCTACATGCTGAGCGACGGGAACACCCTCCAGGAGGGGTGCATCGTGGAGCCCCACAGTCGCCAGACGCTGAAGGTTAACGACCGGGTGCAGAACGCCGAGGTATCCATAAAGGTCTCCTCCAACGTACCGGTGGTGGCCGAACGGGCCATGTATTTCGATTTCCTGGGCCTCGGGCGGAAGGGCGGCCACGCTTCCCTGGGGGTCAAGGAACCCCGGCAGAGGTGGTATTTCGCGGAGGGGTATACGGTGGGCGGTTTCGACACCTTCTTCCTGGTACAGAACCCGGATCCGGTCAACCCCGCGCACCTCACGGTGTCCTTTCTGGGCAACGACGGAGAGGTGGATGAGTTGTACTACACCGTGGCTCCCTCCTCCCGCATGACCATCTGGATGGACCAGGAGCCCGGCCTGGACCAGGGCGAGTTCACGGCGGAGATGGAAAGCGACATCCCGGTGGTGGCCGAAAGGGCCGTCTATTTCGGGTACCGGGACCTGGGGGGAGGGAGCGTCGCCGAAGGCGCTCCCGACCCGGACACCAGGTGGTACTTCGCCGAGGGCTACACCGGCGGCGAATTCGACTCCTGGATCCTTTTGGCCAACCCCAACCCGGAGGCGGCGACCGCGCGGCTCACTTTCTTCCTCCCCGGCGGGTCCACGCGGCAGACCGAGGTGCCGGTGGCCCCACGGAGCAGGGCCACGGTAAGCGTGGATGCCCTCCCGGGCATGGAGAACCAGGAATTTTCCGCGTTGGTGGAGGCCGACGCTCCCATAGTGGCCGAGCGGGCCATGTACTTCAACTGCCGGGGAAGAAGGGGAGGCCACGACGCCATGGGGGTGAGGGAACTCTCCCGGGAATGGTACTTCGCCGAGGGCTACACCGGCGGCGAATTCGACTCCTGGATCCTTTTGGCCAACCCCAACCCGGAAGCGGTGAGGGCCAACTTGACCTTCATGCGCGTGGACGGGAGCCGGCTGGAAAGGGGAGTGGACCTGCCCCCGCGTTCCCGGCGGACGGTGCACGTGGACGAGATACTGGGCCTGGAGGACGCCGAGTTCTCCATCCACGTACTGGCGGACGGGGCCATCGCCGCGGAGCGGGCCATGTATTTCTCCTACCAGGGAAGGGACGGGGGCAGCTGTTCCCAGGGGGCTGCGGCTCCCGCCCTGGAGTGGTACTTCGCCGAGGGCTACACGGGGAGCTGAGCAGTGACCTCCCCCTCCGGCGGCCCGCGCCCTTGGGGGTGGGCAAGGGAGCGTGCGCGAGGGGAAGGCCATGCCCCGCCATTAGTCCCGGTGCCGATTACCGGGCAAGGGTCATGTACGGGCAGGAGGCCTTGCTTTGTGGTGGGAATAGCCCCCGGTTCCCGGCTTGCAGGGGAGGACGGGAGAGCGAGAAGCTGCCGGCGCTCCTGGCCCGGCACAGACCAGCCCTTGGCACATATGGAAGAATATACCAAGTATTGATGCTGCATCTCCCTTCCAGCGGATAACCGGCCCCTCCCATGTCGTATAATCGTCCTGTAAGTGGTGCTTGAAGGCTGAAAGAGTGGTTGAGGGGAGGAAAAGGATGTTCAGGATAGCCGCGATCACGGCGCGCGAGGTGCTGGATTCGCGCGGAAACCCGACGGTGGAAGCGGAGGTGCTCCTGGAGGGGGGCACGACGGGAAGGGCCATTGTGCCCTCGGGGGCCTCCACCGGGGCCTTCGAGGCCCTGGAGCTGCGGGACGGGGATGAAAGGTACGGGGGAAAAGGGGTCCTCAAGGCGGTGAAAAACGTCCGCGAGGTGATTGCGCCCCGCCTGGTGGGTGCGGACGCCTCCCGGCAATGGGACATCGACCAGGCCCTCCTCGAGCTGGACGGGAGCGAGGACAAGTCCGTGCTGGGGGCCAACGCCATCCTGTCCGTGTCCCTGGCCTGCGCGGCGGCGTCCGCCGAAGCCCTCGGCATACCCCTCTTCCGCTACCTGGGAGGGGTGTCGGCCAGGGTCCTCCCGGTCCCCATGATGAACATCCTCAACGGGGGCAAGCATGCCGATAACAACGTGGACATCCAGGAATTCATGATCCTTCCGTGGGGCATGGAGAGCTTCGGGGAGGCCCTCCGCGCCGGCGCGGAGGTCTACCACGCCCTGCGCGGGGTCCTCAAGAAGATGGGCCTGCGGGTGGGAGTGGGCGACGAGGGCGGTTTCGCGCCCGACCTGCGGAACAACCGGGCAGCCCTGGAGGCTCTCGTGGAGGCCATCGAGAAAGCCGGGTATCGCCCAGGTGAGGATATCGCCCTAGCCCTGGACGTGGCGGCGACCGAGCTCTACGAGGGCGGCAGGTACCGCTTCTCCGGGGAGACAAGGGAGTTCGAGGCTGGGGAACTGGTGGAATATTACCGGGGCCTGGTGGAGGATTTTCCGGTGGTGTCCATCGAGGACGGCATGGCCGAGGAGGACTGGGAGGGTTGGGCGCTGCTCACCTCCCGCCTGGGGGACAGGGTCAGGCTGGTGGGGGACGACGTGTTCGTGACCAACCCGGTACGCCTCCGTAAGGGGGTGGAGAAGGGGGTGGGCAACGCCATCCTCATCAAGCTCAACCAGATAGGGACCCTCAGCGAGACGCTGGAGGTCATGCGCCTGGCCTCCGAGGCGGGATACCTGTGCGTGGTATCCCACCGTTCCGGGGAGACCGAGGACACCACCATAGCCGACCTGGCGGTGGCCACCAACTGCGGCCTGATCAAGACGGGGGCTCCGGCGCGGACGGACCGGGTGTGCAAGTACAACCGCCTTCTGCGCATCGAGGAGATGCTGGGGGAGGGAGCTCTCTACGCGGGGAAGGGCGCCCTCCGCCGTTGAGGGCGGACCGGCGGCCTGGAGGGAAAAACGTCCCGTGGCCTGGTTGACGGGTGCGTGGCGGCCTACAGGGCGCTCGGGACAGCGCCTGGGATGGTTAGAGATGAACCGCTTTCCAGGCATTGCTGCTGGCCCCGGTCACGGTCGTCGTCGCGTGATTGCTTGTGGTCCCTGGAAAGATAGGGGTTAAAGGTCGTCCGCCGTCGGAAGCTTTGACCTTGCGATAGCGAGGCACGTCCTCCCGAGGGGGAGTTCTGCATCGGGAGCATAATTCGTGGAACCGCGAACTCTTCCGCGGAGGGCTACTCGGATTAGGGACGAGGAGAGCGCGGCACTCCGGTTTCCCGGTAAGAGAAAGCACCCTGCTTACGCTGAAGGTGGTGCAGGGTAGAGGGCGAGGATAGGGGAGGTAGAGAGATCTCAAGGCGGTTCCTGACCATCGTGCTGGTCATGCTGGCCTCCTGCTTCATCCTGGTGGGGCTCAGCTACTATCTCCTGAACCTCTTTTCCGGGATGGTGGCGGTCCCCCGCACGCCGGTGGAGGAGAAAGATGACCGGGGCGAGCTCTTCCTTCCCCTCGAGGAGGAAATCACCTGGATGGAGACCTCCCTGGACGGGCGCTTTCTGGCGGCCGTCGCCCGTGGCCGGGAGGCTTCTCACTGGCTACTGGTGCTGGACCTGGAGAACGGGGGCCGGGTGGTGTGGAGCCGGCAGGTGGGGGGAGACCGGGCGCGCTGGGCCGGAGGTTCCCTCACCCTGGTCTTCGAGGACGGAGGGGATATCCTCGCCCTGGACCTCGAGCGGGACCCACCGACGCCGGCTGAGCTGACCTCGGGGCCGGAGTACGACGAGGACCCCGTTCCGTCGCCCGACGGCCGCCATGTCCTCTGGAGGGCTTCCGCCGGGAGCGGGAGGGGCGGCGAGTTACGGGTGATGCGGCTGGACGGCGGGGAGAAACGTATCCTGGGGCCCGGCGAGGAACCGACCGCCTGGGACCCCACGGGGACCCGCTTGATCTGCATGGTTCCACTGGACGGTTCGGCGGTGGGGGAAAGCGGCAAGCCGCTCCTCCAGGAGGTGGATATACAGACGGGAACCTGCGTCGACCGGTACCCCTGCCGGGAGGAAGCCCGCTACCTCTGGTGGCCGGAGCCCGGCGCGTTCCTCTACGTGGCTCCCTATACCCGGGGCGAGGAAACGCGAGCGGTGTGGTTCGAAGTGAAGCCCTCGGGGGAGGAGGAGAAGAAGGCCTCCACGGACGGGGTGGACGCGGACTTTTCCCCGCAACTGTTCTGTCCGGAGAGAGGGGGGCCGCGCCTGGCCTACCGAGGCCTCAAGGGCCTGGAGATACTGGATATCCGCCGGTGGGTCATCATCCGCTACCCCCATGCCGGGATGACCGGTGCTCCGCTGACCTGGAGGGAGAGCGCCGGGGAGATAATGTGGTGGGAACCGGGCGGCATCTACCGCCTGAGCCTGGATTGAGGCTCTCCGGCGCCCGGTTTTGCATCCGGACGCATGGGGCGGATAAGGTGGGAACAGCTGGATGTTATGCGTCGGGAAATCCTTCCTGGCGCGCCTCGAAGGGGCGGAGAATGAAACGGGAGTACAAGACCAAGATCGTGGCCACCGTGGGACCGGCCTGCCGGGACACAGAGACCCTCAGGCGCATGGTGGAGGCCGGGATGGACGCGGCGCGTCTCAACGCCTCCCATGCCGACCACGCCGTCCTCCGGGAGGAGGTCCGGGCGGTGAGGGAGGCCTCGCGGGCCGCGGGGAAGGAGGTCGCCGTCATCCTGGACCTCCAGGGTCCCAAGCTGCGTATCGGGGATTTCAAGGATGGCTCCGTGAACCTCCGGGAAGGGGCTGTCTTCCGCCTCACCACCCGTCCCCTGCCGGGAGATGAAACGGGGGTCAGCGTTAGCTACCCCTGGCTACCCGCGGCGCTCAAGCCGGGGGACACCATTCTCCTGGACGACGGGGCCATCGCCTTGCGGGTGAAGGAGGTGGGGGACCGGGAGGTCGCCTGCAATGTCCTCAAGGGGGGCACGCTCTCCTCGCGCAAGGGGATGAACCTGCCGGGAGTGGAACTCCCGCTTTCCTCCCTGACCGAGAAGGACCTGGCGGACCTGCGCCTGGGCCTGGAGCTGGAGGTGGACTGGGTGGCCCTCTCCTTCGTGCGCTCCGCGGGGGATGTGGAGGCCCTCCGCCGCACCCTGAGTGAGCTGGGCGGCGAGCTCCCCGTCGTGGCCAAGATCGAGAAGAGGGAGGCGGTGGACAACCTGGAGGAGATCGTGGAAAGCGCCGACGGGGTGATGGTGGCCCGCGGGGACCTGGGGGTGGAGATGCCCCTCGAAGACATCCCCCTTCTCCAGAAGCGCATCATCAGGACGGCGGCGCGGCACGGGAAACCCTCCATCACCGCCACCCAGATGCTTCAGAGCATGATCGACTGTCCCACGCCCACCCGCGCGGAGGTCACCGACGTGGCCAACGCGGTCTTCGACGGCACCGACGCGGTGATGCTCTCCGGGGAAACGGCGGTGGGAAGTCATCCCCTGCGGGCGGTGGAAACCATGATGCGCATCGTGGGCAAGGCGGAGGAGGAGCTCCCTTATGCCGCCTGGCTGCAGGAGCGGAGGGGATGGATCGGCTCCGGCACGGTGGAAGCGATATGCATGGCCGCCTGCGAGCTGGCCCTCCAGGTGGGCGCTGCGGTCATCGTGGCACCCACGGAGTCTGGCTTCACCGCCCGCCAAATGAGCCGCTTCCGCCCCCGCCAGCCCATCCTGGCTCCCACCCCTGACATCCGAGTGGCCCGACGCCTGGCCCTCTACTGGGGTGTTCAGCCCCGTCCGTTGAAGGTCAGGGGGAGCGTGGAGGAGGCCTTCGCCGCCGCACGGACCCTGGCCCGCCAGGAGGGATACGTGAGAACGGGGGACACAGTGGTCATCACCGCCGGGCTTAAATACCCGGGTGCGGAGGGCCTGCCCACCACCAACACCATCAGCTGCGTCACCGAGGGGGAGTGAATCTCGGGAATCGGCTTTGACGCTCGGTACGTGGTTCGCCAATCGGACATTTAACCGGATGGATGAGTCCCATGCCGGTTAAAAACCATGGTTTTCTTTCCAGCGGAGAAGGTGGACGCATATCCGACATGGCCAGTTTTGCGCCCCCGGGGCTTCCTGTCTTATCATTGACCTTGCTGGTCGGTGACCTGTTATCCGTGTAGGAAATACTTTCCAGAATGGGGTCCACCCCGGACCGATGGTATGCCGGAACGCAGGGAGGTGAGTCATGATCTCCGAGGAGGCCTACCGGGAACTGGAAGAGATCGTGGGACCGGAAAACGTTTCCCGGGAGCCCGCAGTGCTGGAGGGTTACGCCTGGCAGCCCTTCCTCAACGACGACCCCGAGTTGTGGATAAAGAGGCCGGTGGCGGCGGTGCTTCCCGGAAGCACCGAGGAGGTCCGCGAGGTGGTGAGGGCCTGCAACCGCCACGGCCTTAAGTTCAAGGCCCTGTCCACGGGCTGGGGGGCCATCGGTGGACCCAGCACCGAGGGCGTGGTCCAGGTGGACCTCCGGCGCATGGACCGCATCCTGGAGATCGACGAGAAGAACATGTACGCGGTGGTGGAGCCCTACGTGTGCGGGGCCCAGTTGCAGGCGGAGGCCATGAAGCGGGGCCTCAACACCCATATCATCGGCGCCGGTCCCTCCTGCTCCCCCTTGGCCAGCGCTACCTCCATGAGCGGGGTGGGGCATGACTGCATCTTCATGAGCTACAGCGCCCGCAACGTGCTGGGGGTGGAATGGGTCCTTCCCGACGGGGAGATACTGAGGCTGGGGACGCCGGGCTCGGGCCTGGGATGGTTCTCGGGAGACGGCCCCGGTCCCTCCCTGCGCGGTATCATGCGCGGAGCCCTGGGTGCCCTTTCCGGCCTGGGAATCTTTACCAAATGCGCCGTCAAGCTGTACAATTGGCCCGGCCCGCAGCGCATAGAGGCCGAGGGCCTGGTGCTCGACTCCCAGGTGGAAGTTCCTCCCAACCTCCGCTTCTACCTCCTGGTCTTTCCCGGCCCGAAGGAGTTCGCCGACGCGCTTTACGAGATAGGGGAGTCGGAGATCGGTTACGCCGCGGTGCGCATAGCCGCCGTGGCCTACGTGGCCCTGATGATGCCCCATTCGGGGTTCAAGCTCCTGGAGACCAGGGCCCTGAGGCCCTTGCTCACTAAGACCTTGAAGTACCCTCTCACCTTCGTCCTGGCCGGAGATTCCCCGGAGGAGACGGATTTCCAGGAGGCGGTGCTCAAAGAGATCGTGGACCGGAACCGCGGCATTCTGGTGGACTTCCGCCGCCTGGGACCCATGGAACGCTTCATGCCCCTGAACTTCCTCCGGGTGAGCATCATACCCCTGGCCTTCCGCCCCGGGGGCATCTTCGGGACCTGCCTGGACGGCAACGAGGTGCTGGACACCCAGATGAAGTGGGTGGACGTCATCTCCGAGGCCAAGAAGGAATTCATCGAAAAGGGGGCCATCATGGATGATGAGGGGGACAACCCCTATTTCGTCCCCTACGAGAACAATACCTGGGCCCATTGCGAGATAACCTACGCCTACCGGGTGGACAACCCGGTCAGCCTGGAGAATCTCAATCCCATCGAGTTCACCTCCACCCTCAACGCCATCGAGCAGTGCATGACCCCCCTGTCCGTGTTCATACCTCCGGTGCGCAAGGTGATGAGCCCCCTGGCCGGGCATTTCAACCGCTGGCAGAGGAGGATCTCCGAGGCTCTCGACCCCAACGGGGCGGCGGACGTGGGCTTCTACACCGAGGAGAAGGACTTCGCCTGGCAGCGCATCGACGAGGCCAAGAAGGAGAGGCTGCGTCGCTTGCAGGAAAAACTTACCTGGACGGAGGACGGGCCACCCGCTTGAGAAAACATGTTCCTGCCGGAGGAAGGCCGAACCCCGCATGACCAGCCTTGCCGGAGCGGGGGTTTCCGGCCTTCAGGAAATGATTACCAGGATCGAGTCGGGCGAGGGCTATCGGTTCATGCTCAGGGCGCCGCCTCCATGGCCGGCTTTCGGGGGCGATGACGAACCTTCTCCCCGTGCCCCCATGCTTTGAATCGTGTTCTCGGGGCTCCGGACCACACCGCCCGCTCCGCAATATCGACCCTGCATGATCGGGACATGGGGCTCGAAATGGTGGACATGTGGCTGTTTAAGCGGTGGACGCACCTAATTACGGGAAATGGGAGGGGCAAATCGGTCCCCTGGCAATCGGCCGGCCGTGCGGATGGAGGCCAGTTGGCGCCTGTTTGCGTGGTTCATGTAAATTAGAGTTGTAATTTTATTTCATTGATATAAAATGATGGTAGAGTTATAAGCTGCGACTATTGTTTAAAGATGAGAAAAAAATACATGGAAAAGGGGGAAGCGCGCCGGAAGGGGAATGCCGCCCCGCGCACCCCGCGACGGGGGAGCGGCGCAGGATACCGGGTGAACACAAGGCAGCAGCGCCCTGCTCCCCTAACCGCCGTTTCCGGGAAGCTTACGTCCTCTCGTGGACGAAGCGGGAAAGCGGGTTCCCTTGGGTTGGAGCGGCCCACCCGGAAGGGTAGCGGGGCGGTGATCCCCTCCGCAGGGTGGGAGAGGTCCGAGGCGCGGAGGGGAAACCTTCGGGTGGTGAAGGGACGGTATGCCGGAAGCGCGGAGCAAGACCGGGGAAGCAACCCGTCCGGTGCCCGGAGGGAAAGGAAGGACCGTTCCCCGAGGCGCCGCGCCGTGGCCCTGGTGGGGCTTTTCCTGGCCCTGGCCTTGGCGGCGGCGGTTCTCTACCGTCCGATGGCCCGCTACCTGGAGAGCAGGAACGAACTGGCCCGTAGCGAGGCCCAATTGGCCGAGGAGCGGGCCCTCACCCGGGAGCTGGAAGAGCGCCGGGACCGTGCCTCCAGCGATGAATACGTGGAGGGGGAGGCCAGGCGCATGGGGTACGTGAAACCCGGCGAGGTCCCTCTCATCATCCTCGATGACATGGAAGACACGGAAACGGTCGAGGGAGAAGACCCCACCCGGCCATGAGCTCTCACGGGGCGCCTTTCCCGTGCCCGGAGTCATACGCTCTTCCGCATCCGGGCCTTTGCTGCTCCTGGGGATCGCCTTGGCCTTCTTGGCGCAAGTCGGGAGAGTCATCTCCTCCGTTTCCGGGCCTCTGCTGCTCCTGGGGATGGGCGTCTCCTCCCTCCATGCCGCAGCGCCGGCGCATGCGCATCATGCTTCCGTGACATTCCTTGTGTGCTACCTCCAGGAAGGGACGGCTCTCCTCCGGGGCCTCGGTGGACATCAGCTCCAGGAACCCCACATGTTCGCTCAGCATGCTCTCGAAACTCAGCGACAGGGACCGGGATTCCGTATCGGGCAATGATTCCAGGAGCAGCTCCACCCGGGAGAGGTTACGGCGGTACTCCCTCAGCCAGCGTTCCCAGTCGTGGGAGCCCCCGTCCTGCAGCATCCCTTGGAGCTCCCGCATCCGGCGCTCGCAGAATTCCATTTCCAGGCCGGCGTCCGAAGAGGGCGAGGGGGTGAGGGCCAGCCGGGCCCTCTCGAAGAATATCTTGCTCCCGTAAAGGGGAGACCCGGGGAGGGCGCCCGAGGAGGCGGCATAGAGGCCGGAGGTGGCTCCGGCCATCAGGAGGAGGGTCAAGAGCGGAACGGCCACGGCGCGCCGCAAGCGGGCCGGGTGGCGCAGATACCTCTTGCCTGTCGCTTCATCGCGCGCCCTGGAGGCGCGGGCCATGATCCTCTGCAGCCCGAAGTCTCGCAGGGTGCTGGGAGCGTGAGGAGACGGTGTCCCGCGCAGGAATTCCTCGGCCATCCTCGCCTTTTTCCTCGCCCTTTCGAACATGGCTTCATACCTCCGCCCGGAGACGTGTCGGGTTATGGGCGCCGCGGGCGGAAGGGTGCCCTAACCCGCAAGTGCACCGTCCCTCATGTTTTCCCAGGACCGCGTCGTGGCAGGCGTTTCCCGTCGCAAGTTCCCTTTCCGGCATGCTCCTCATCCCGCCCACCCCCACCGCTCCAGGATACCACCCAGCTTGCGCAGGGCGCGGTGCTGGAGGGCATTGACCGCCCCCTCGCTTTTCCCCAGGGCCGAGGCGACCTCGGTGTTGTTCATCCCCGAAAAATACTTCATGATCACCACCTGCCTCTGGGTGGGAGGCAGCTCCTCCAAGGCTTCCCGTACCGCGCGCCGCCTTTCCTCCTCCTCGAGGGTTTCCCCCACCGGGGGTTCTCCCGGAGCCTCGTGCGCCGTCGCGGCCTTCCTCTCCCGCCTGGCGGATTTCCTCAGGTGGTCCACCAGCATGTTGCGGGCTATGCGGAAAACCCAGGCCCTGAAGGGTGCCTTCCGGGGATTATATTCCCCTATGTGCACCAGGCACCTCAGGAAGACCTCCTCGGTGAGGTCCTCGGCCTCCTCCCGCGAGGATAGGTTCCAGAAGAAATACCCATACAGGGGGTCCAGCAGGACCCGGTAGATCTCCGCGAAGGACTCCAGGTCCCCTTCCGCCGTCCTCTGGGCCAGCTCCTCCAGGGATTCCAAGCGCTTTTCCTTCCCCATAGTGTTTACGCTTATACCGCGAATTATATACGTTACGAAATACTCAACCGGTGGTCCCCGCCAGGAGGGGTCCCCGGGCGGCGGTTGCCGATGGAATAATGTCCCGCCTCTCGAAAGCCTATAAAAACCTCGTCTCCGTCGCTGCTTCCGATAAGAGATGGAAATTTCCCCGGATCGGGAGAATCCGAAGGCCGCCTCCGGTGTAGCAGGTCGCGTATATCTCCGCACCCGCGGACGTATTAGGGGTTGAGGCATGAAAGGAGGTGAGAGTATGAAAGGAAAGGCCCTTGTCATCACCGCCGTGTTGGCGCTGGCGGTCATGGTGGCCGCCGGGGTTGCCGTGGCAGCTACCTCCGCCGGAGGCGAGAGGAGATCCGGATGCCCCGAGGGAATGACCAAAGCCGGAGTGCTCTCCAGGGTCCGGACGGGTGAAGCTGGAGAGCAGGCCACCCGGAACGAGGGCGAGGAGAGCCGAATCCGGGCCGAGAATTGCCTCGAGGAGATGAGCGGCGAGTGTGCCGGCCAGTGCGAGCGGTCGACGGAACGCCTGCACGAGCGGGCGGAGGACGGCGCCTGCCCCGAGGAGTGTCCACATCGCGCCGAGGAGTGCCCGATGTATGGCAACGGCGCCCCCGAGAATGCGGGAGTCTCCGGTAACGGGGCCGCTTTCACCCCGTTTGGCTCGTCCGGAACGGAAAGCGGCCAGAGTGGCGATTGCGACATGAGGCGGGACCGCCTGCACGCGCGGGACCGGGATTGCACGGCTTGAGCCGATGTCCGCCCGGGTGCCGGAGCCGGAGGCGCGGGTAAGAGCGGAGATATCGTTCCGGAAAGGCCGTCTCCGGCGGCTCGAGGGCATGGAAGGGAAAACGCCCGTATTACCGCGGGCAACAGGGTTCAGGATCGAGGATGGAGGCCCCACACCGGATCCCACGGTGCGGGGCCTTGTCCTGGAAGGGGATGGTAGCGGCCACCCATAACGGCCGCGATGCCCTCTTCTTTCCGGAGCAGGTGACTGCGGAGGGCATATAACCCGTAAAGCCGGCCCCTCATGCCTTGTCGACCCTCCCCTTTCGTGACCATGAAATGTGCGGGTGCTGACGTTTTCCGTTCCGCCCTCGTTCATGCCTATACACCTTACCGGGGTATGTTAAAATCTTCTTGCTCTGCCGGCTGTGAAGGCGGGAGAGCCTGCCGGGGCGTGGTTTCGGGAGGGAGAGAATAAAAGGAGGTAGGCCTATGATCGACCACAAGTGGATAGGCAAGACCTACGGCCCCATCAAGTACGAGATCGGCCGGGAGAAAATGCGCGAGTACGCCGCCGCCGTCAAGGACCACCGGCCCATCTTCCATGACGAGGAGTTCGCCAAGCAAACCAAGTACGGGGACATCATAGCCATGCCCAACTTCGCCGCCGTGTACGCCCTGCGCGGCGCGGGGATGATGCTCCTGGACCAGGAGATAAAACTCAACCTGGCCATGCTGGTGCATGGGGCCCAGGAGTTCGAGTGGTTCACGGTGGTCAAGCCCAACGACGTGATCACGGAGACGGGAAAGGTGGCGGACATCTACGAGAAGGGCAACCTGGACTTCATCGTCTACGAGGGGGAGGCCAGAAACCAGGACGGGGAGTTGGTGTGCCGGGCCCGGGCCACCTTCATCATCCGGGGAGGTGGGGCGCAATGATCGAACTCTGCAACCTCAGGTACGACGACGTGCAGGTGGGACAGGAGATTCCCAGTTTTTCCCACCAGTTCGACCGCATGGACGCCATCGTTTACGCCGGGGCCAGCGGCGACTTCAACCCCATCCACGTCAACCCCTACTTCGCCAAGGAAGTGGCCATGCTGCCCGACGTCATCGCCCACGGCCTCTTCAATATGGCCCTGCTGGGAAAGACGGTCATGGACTGGATAGGGGACCCGGGCTACCTCAAGAAGCTCTCCTGCCAGTTCCGGGGCATGGTCATCCCGGGGGACAAGGTCGTCTTCAAGGGACGGGTCCGGGAGAAGCTGGAGGGCAACCTGGTAGTCCTCGACGTGTGGGCGGAGAAGGAGGACGGAAGCGACGTCCTGAAGGGCGGCGAGGCCGTGGTTTGGCTTCCCTGAGGGGAAGACGGTAGACCCGCTCAGGGGACGCGCCTACCCGTCGGGGTTCGCAGCCCCTTTCGGCCCGGCGTGTAGGCCGGGCGACGTTAGGCGGGATGTGCCTCGGGGCCCCTCACGCGATCTGTGGGAAGTACGGTCAGGGCGCGGGACTCCGCGCCCTTTTCCCTTTATGGGATCGGGCAATGATGCCCGAAGCCGCCCGGTTGAGATGTGTCCGATACCGCGAAGGACGGCGGTGATGCCCACCGGACGTTTCCGCCCCTGGCAAGAACTCCGGCTGAGGCGATCGGGAAGGGTTGGCTTTTTTCCCGGCTCCTGGATGGTCTCAAGGTAAAAACGGAACCCCCGGGAACGACGGGTTCGATTCTTTTCCGAGGGTTTCCGGATTCCAGGTTCAGGCAGCGAAGCCGACGCCTCAGGCGTAAAGGCCCAGGGTGGTGGCGATGATTTCCCGCATGATCTCGTCAGTGCCCCCACCGATGCGCCCCAGGCGGGCGTCCCTCCAGGCCCGCTGCACGGGGTATTCCATCATGTACCCGTAGCCGCCCATGAACTGCAGAGCCTCGTCGGCCACCTCGAAGGCCACCTGGGCGGCCATCAGCTTGGCCATGGAGATCTCCTTTACCGGGTACTCCCCGTGGTCGTACTTCCAGGCGCAGATATACACCAGGGACTGGGCGGCCTCGATCTTGGTGGCCAGGTCGGCGATGCGGTGGGCGATGGCTTGGTTCTTGCAGATGGGCTTCCCGAACTGCACCCTCTCCTTGGTGTACTCGATGATGCCCTCCAGGGTAAGGCGCGCGCCGCCGATGGCCGCCGCCGCGCCGATGAGGCGCTCGCCCTGGAGCTCCCACATGATGTTGTAGAACCCGCGTCCCTCCTCGCCCAGCAGGGCGTCCTCGGGGATGAACATGTCCTCGAAGAAGATCTCCGCCGTGTCCGAGGCCCGCATGCCCACCTTGTCCAGCTTGCGGTTGACCACGAAACCGGGGGTGTCCGTGTCCACCAGGAAGACGCTCATGCCCTTATAGCCCTTGGTCTTCTCCGTGCGGGCCAGGAGGGTCATGAAGTGGGCGCGGGCGCCGTTGGTGATGAAGATCTTGTTCCCGTTGACCTTCCAGCCCCCGGGGACCTTCTCGGCGTAGGTCTGGATGCTGGCCACGTCGGAGCCGGCGTTGGGCTCGGTGATGCCCAGGCAGGCGATCTTCTCCCCCTTGATGGCCGGCACCAGGTACTTCTGCTTCTGCTCCTCGGTGCCGAAGGCCAGGATGGGCGGGGTGGCCATGCCCACCTGCACGGCCACGGCCATGTTCACGCTGCCGCTGCCCGAGCGGGCCAGCTCCTCGGCCAGGACGATGTTGCAGAAGTAGTCGCCTCCGCCCCCGCCGTATTCCTCCGGGTAGTGGAGCCCCAGGTAGCCGAGCTCGCCCATGCGGGTGAACACCCAGTCCGGAAAGCTACCCTGCTCCTCCCACTCCTCGGCGTGGGGGGCCAGTTCCTTCTCGGCGAACTCCCGGATGCTCTTGCGCAGCATCTCGTGTTCCTCGGTGAAAAAGAGCCCTACCGTCATCTCCCTCTCCTTTCTACGCCGACTATTAACCGCTACTTAACATTTGCGTTAAGCATAAGATAACTCGCCGTGGGATTGCGGTCAACCCACGCTTATCAAGCGAGCCGCTTTGGGCAGCTCATTCCCGCAGGTCCGCATATCGGCGCTTCTACGCTATACTCTGGCTGGAGGTATGCGGCACGGGAGCGGAGCGAAAGGAGTGGAGGCATGCGCTATTACCAGGATTTCCAGGTAGGAGAGAAGTTCGTCAGCAGGGGACGGACCATAACCGAGGCGGACATCGTCATGTTCGCGGCCTTCAGCGGAGATTGGTACCCCCTGCACGTGGACCGGGAATACGCGGCCAAGAGCCCCTTCGGGGAGAGGATCGCCCACGGCATGCTGGTGCTCTCCGCGGCAAGCGGACTTATGCCCCTCACGGATTGGGCCATCGTAGCCTTCTACGGCATGGACCGGGTGCGCTTCGTGGCTCCCACCAAGATCGGGGACACCATCCATGTGGAGGCAGAGGTAACGGAGAAGAGGGACAAGGGGGAAGCGGGCGGAGTGGTCACCTTCCGCCAGGCGGTGAAGAACCAGAGGGACGAGGAGCTGGCGGTGGCGGACTTCAAGATCTTCATGGCTGCGCGCAAGGATAAGTGAAACCGGAGGATTTTCTGGACCGCGGTGCCTTGAGCGAGGAGGACCGCCGCCTGGTGGAGCGGCAGCTCGGGCGCAGGCTGCGGGGCGAGGTGCGGGCAGCTTCGCGGTGCCTGCACGGGAAGGTGCAGGTCATCGCCACCTCGCCCCTGCTGGACGACGGCACCCCCTTTCCCACCCTTTTCTGGCTCACCTGCCCCCTCCTGCAACGGGAGGTATCGCGGCTGGAGGACGGTGACCTCCGGGAGATATTGCGACAACGCCTGGCTGATGACGAGGATTTCGCCTCCGCCCTGCGCGGGGCGGAGGAGGAATACCGGAGTCTGCGGGAGGAATGGGCGGAACGCCTGGGCTGCGGCGATAAGGTTCGGAAGCTTTTCGTCTCCCGTGCGGGAATAGGCGGGACGGTGGCCGGAGGGTTGAAGTGCCTGCACGCCCATCTCGCCCACTACCTGGCGGGAGGTGAGAACCCGGTAGGCGAGGCGGTGTACGAGAAGATGGGGAACCCGCAGGAACGGGAATGCCCCGGGGATTGTGAGCCCTTTCTGGGGAGGGGAAGATGAGGGCGGCCTCGGTGGACATCGGCACCAACTCGGTGCGCCTGCTGGTGGCCCAGGTGGAGGAGGGAGAAGGCGGTCCGCTTCTCCACACCCTGCACCGCCGCATGACCATAACCCGCCTGGGGCAGGGGGTGGACAGAAAGGGACGACTGGACCCGGAGGCCGAGGAACGGACCCTGCGCGTGCTCATGGAGTACCGCGCGTTGCTGGACGCGGAAGGGGTACGGACGGTGGAGGCGGCGGCCACCAGCGCGGTGCGGGACGCCTCCAACGCGGCCTCCTTCCTGGAGCGGACGGCGGAGGTCCTGGGCATTCGGCCTCGCGTCCTGAGCGGGGAGGAGGAGGCCCTCCTCTCCTTCCTGGGGGCCACCCACGACCTGGGGGAGCCCCCGGAGTCCTTCGGCCTCATCCTGGTGGTGGACATCGGAGGGGGCTCCACGGAGATCATCCTGGGGAGGGGGAGGCGGGTCCTCGCGGCCCGGAGCCTCAACGTGGGATGCGTGCGCATGGCGGAGAGGTTTCTCTCCTCCGATCCGCCCGCTCCCGCCGAGCTCGCAAGGATGGACAACCACCTGGGCAAGGAGCTGGCCGCGCTGGCGAAAGAGATGGGTCGTCCCCGGCCCGGGCTGGCGGTGGGGCTGGCGGGAACCATCACCACCGTGGCCGGCATAAGACTGGGGCTTTCCGAGTACGACGGGGAGGCCATCCATCACACCTGGCTTACCCGGTCCGAGGTGGAGGAGGAATACCGGCGCCTGGCCTCTTTGTCCCTCGAAGAGAGGAAGCGCTACATGCGCCTGGAGCCGGACAGGGCGGACGTCATCGTGGGAGGGAGCGCGGTGCTCAACGCGGTGATGGCCGGGTTCGCCCTGGACCGCCTTCTGGTGAGCGAGAAGGACATCCTGGACGGGCTGGTCCTCCGCGCCGCCGCGGGGATGGACCTCCCGCCTGCGGGAGGGCGGGAGTAGGTGTTCCAACCTTGCCGTTGGCGGAACGGGGAAATACGGCTTGAAACGGCTGGAGAAGGCCGGGCTGACCTTCCGTCCGGGCCGATGTTACCCGCCCGGAGGCAGGATTTGTTTCGAGGCAGCGAATCCGTCCGGAGTGCATTGATTGTGAATCGATTCGACATTCCCGAGTGGTAATGGGGGATGCTTTCGTACGGGTTTCTCGAGGCTACGAATCCTCCGTTTCGGTATATTATGAGTCGATTCGCGGGTGGCGGAACGAAGGAGGAGGTTGTAAAATGAACCGCGGGCTGAAGGGAATAATCCACGGTCCGTTTAACCGCAGGGGAGGATAATGCTTGGCAAGAAGGTCCTGGTGATAGACGACGAGCCGGCCATCCACAAGCTGCTCCAGACCATCCTCGAGCACGAGGGATTCCAGATCATGGGCCTCGAGGAGAGGAAGGATACCCGGGAGACGGTGGCCCGGCGCCGTCCGGATGTCATCATCCTGGACATTATGATGCCCGAAGTGGACGGTTTCCAGATCCTAAAGATGCTCAAAGAGGATGAGGAGACCAGGGATATTCCCGTGCTCGTCCTCACCGTGCGCAGCCTCAGGGAGGACCGGGAGATGGCCATGGCCCTCGGCGCCGACCTCTACATGACCAAGCCCTTCCAGCCCTCCGAGCTGGTGGAGGTGGTGAGGTCCCTGGCCGGAGCGTGACCCGAAGCCATCCTCTTCTACGCGGGAGGCCCTCCGTACCGGAAGCAGGGGAGAATAACCATGCCCCTTCAGGTTTCCATGAGCCTGCCACGGGTGGCGTTCCCAACCACTGGGTGCCGGGGTCGATTTTGCGACCGAGTTCCAGGGGATTAAAATTAGTGTGGCGCCCGGGTGGTGGAACCGGTAGACACAAGGGACTTAAAATCCCTCGGGGAATCCCGTGCGGGTTCGACTCCCGCCCCGGGCACCATCTTTTTTCGCTAACCTACCGGGGCATACATGAATGCGCGAGGCCGGCTCACCTGGGCTTGCCCGAACGTCGAACGGGAAAGGGTAAAGACCCCAGGTGGGTATGAAGGGCCGTTTAAAGGCTCCCTGGGCGTGGGTATCTATAATTTCAAGGGATACTCAAGGGATTAACGTCCGGCGGTCGTGTCATGTCGTTGGGGAGTGGGGGTACAGAGTGATCACCACCCCAGCGGGCGGGGAGAAAGGTTGAGGTTCAAGCGCTGTTCCGTCTGCGGGGTACCCCGCATCATCGGGCGCGTGAACGCCTGGATGCCCAACGGCGCGGTGGTCAACCTGGGCAACCAACGTTACCGCCAGATCTTTTACGAGGCGGACCTCCTACCCGAGATAAGGCGGCGCATATCCGAGGGCCTCGGCTTCCCGGTTAACCGCATCTTCTACGAGGCGGAGCGCAACTCCGTCCGGGAGGTGGTGGAGGGGCTGCTGAGCAACCCGACGCGCATGGTTTTCCTGCGCATCCTGCCCCTGAAGCGGGGCGCGGTGCGCTTCTTCCACCAGCTGGCGGCCCTCACCGGGACCGCACATTCCCGCACCCTCCGGTATAAGCCCGGGCGTTTCGGGGAGGCCCTGATCCGCAATCCCTGGGACCTGGACCTCATGGCCGCGGTGGTGGTGGGAGCCTTCGAAGCCCTGGAAAGGCGTCCCTTCCGGGCGTTCTGGAAGAAAGAGGAAGAAGGTTATATCCTCCGGGTGGAGGCCGCCGATTCCAGGCCGGAGATCTCCGACCGCCTGCGGGTGGATTACCCTCTTCTCAAGGAGGGAGATTTCCGGCACCACCTGTGTCCCCGCTGCGGCGTTCCCCTGCAGTTCAGATACCTGGAGTGGATAGAGGACGAAGGACTGATCGTGGATCGGAGGCGGAACATCCGCATGATCAACTGGGAGGCCCACTCCGTGCGCCTGGTCATCCGGGAGCTGGTGCGCGAGCTGGGAGAGGAGGTGGTGCCCATCATCGTGGACGCCGAGAGGGACAGGACCCTCCGCATGCTGCAGGACCTGGGCCTGGTTGGCCTGGCCGGGGAAGAGAGGGGCCGGCTTCTCCAGGAGATGCTCTCCCAGCTCCCGGTATACGGCTACGGGCTGGCCAGCGAGGTGGAATACACCGCCGGAGGGGTCCTGCGGGTGTGGGTGGACAATCCCTACGAGGAACGGCTCATGGCCGGAAGGCTGGGGGCTTTTTATGAGGCCGTCGAGGGAAGAAGGGCCCGCATCGACTGGACGGAGGATGGACCCTCAACGGTCTCCTATATCTTGTCGCCGGAGAACGGGACCGGGACCTCGACCTGAGGCCGGTGCCGGAAGGCAGGAGGGTGAAGGATGGAGCCCGTGTGCATCGAGAATCCGGAACACCGCTTCATGTACGAGCTGGTGGGGCCGGGGGATCGCTTCCTGGCGGGACTGGTGCGCGATTTCATCGAGCGGGAGATAAGACCCATCCGGAGGGAGATGGAGGAGAGCACCCGGGGTGATTTCTCGCTGGTGGAGGAGGTTCAGCGCAAGCTGGTGGGGCTGGGTTTCCAGGGCGCTTTCCTCCCCCCGGAATACGGGGGATGGAACCTCACCTCGGCCCTCACCTACTGCGTGATATTGGAGGAGTTTGGCAGGGGGGAGCCGGCCTGCGTGGCCGCCTTAGGGGGCGGCGCCTGGGCCTTCCGGCCGGCGGTCATCGCCGGCAACCGCACCCTCCTGGAGGATTTCGGGCCCCGCTTCACCAGCGGGGAACCCTACGTGGCCTGCTTTGCCATGACCGAGCCCTCCGGGGGATGCAACATCGAGAACGTGGACATGCGGGGGCGGGGAATCCATACCCGGGCGGTGCTGGACGGCGACGAGTGGGTGATAAACGGCTCCAAGGTATGGCCCACCAACTCGGGCATCGCCGACGTCTACTGCGTGGTCTGCAACACCGACCCTTCCCTGGGAGACGAGGGCATCGCCCTCATCTACGTCCCCGTGCCCATCGAGGGTTTCTCCTTCGGGCGTTTCGAGGACAAGGCGGGATTCCGTGCCAGCCGGGAGGGAGACTTCTACTTCGACAACGTGCGGGTTCCCAGGGCTTACCGGGCGGCGGGACCCGGTGAGGACGCCGTGCTCCTCCACGACAACCTCATCTTTGCCCGGCTCTTCAGCGCCGCCTGGGCGGTGGGCATCGCCCAGGGGGCCTTCGAGGAGGTTCTGGCCTTCACCCGTGACCACAAGGTGGCCGGGAGGCCCATACGCCAGCACACGGAGGCCGCCAATATCCTGGCGGACATGGCCATCGGCATCCAGGTGGGCAGGGACGCCTACGTCAACGCCGCCTACATGTTCGACCACCCGGAGATCTACGGGCCGCGCACCTCCCGGTATATGCTCTCCCGCTCTACGGTCGCCAAGGTGTTCTGCTGCGACATGGCCGTGGAAGTGACCAACCGGGCCATGGAGCTCATGGGTTTCTATGGAGGGGATCCCTCCTACCACGTGGAGAAATACTGGCGGGACAACAAGATCATCCAGCTCTGGGAGGGCGGAGTGCAACTGGGCAAGCTGGACGTGGCCCGGGGCTACTACCCTTATGACCAGTTCTACGAGAACGAGATGTACGACCACCTGCGGGAGAAGGACCGGAAAGCCTGACGCTGCCTCTATGGCAATAATTGCCATATCACTTCCCGTGCCGCCGGTGAGGCGGGAAGCGGAGGCCGGAAGCTGGTTACCTGTTACGGATCTTGGGGAGCGATGGGCGCGGGAGTCGGCATGAGCACGGGTTTGCGAGGCTTGCGGGGAGGTGAGGGGGATTGAATGAGATCTGTATCGAGGACCGCGAGAGGCGTTTTCCGCCCGGGATCCTGAAGGCCGCGGACCGCATGCTGGCTGGATCCCTGCGTGATTTCGTGGACCGGGAGGTAATCCCGGTACGGAGGGAACTGGACCGGGAGGCTCGTTCGGGGGAGGACTCCCTGTTCCGGATCCTGGCGGGGAAGCTCCGGAAGCTGGGCCTTCCGGGGGCGATCATCCCCGAGGAATACGGAGGGGAGGGCCTGGTCTCCTTTCTCTCCTGGTGCCTGGCCGTGGAGGAACTGGGGCGCGGAGACGCCTCCCTGGCGGTGAGCACGGCGGCTTCCGCCCTGGCCCTGCGGCCGGCGACGCTGGCCGGGAACGGGGAGGTGCTCGGCCGTTTCGCGCCCCGAGTCCTCAACGGGGAGGATGAATTCACCGCCTGCCCGGCGGTATTCGAGGACCCCGCCCTGGGAGATGCCCTCGACCCGGACCTGGAAGAATTGGGGTGGAAGACGCGGGTGGTGGAGAGCGGGGAGTGGCTCCTCCTCACGGGCATAAAGGCTTGGTGCGCCAATGCCGGCCGGGCGGGAATGTACTGCGTGGCCGCCGTCCCGGGGAACGGAAGGGAGGGTGGGCAACCGGCCCTCGTATATTGCGAGGCCCCGGCCGAGGGGCTGGAGTTGAGGAGAAGGGAGACTACCGGCCTGCTCTCCGTTCCCTTCGGGGACCTGTACCTGAACGGCGTGAGAGCGCCTCGTTCCTGGCGGGCGGCGGGTCCCGGGGAGGATGCACTCCTGCTGCGGGAGGGGCTGGCCTTCCTGCGCCTTCTGGCCGCCGCCGTGGCCGTGGGCGTCGCCCAGGGGGCCTTCGAGGAGGTTCTGGCCTTCACCTCCGACCGGGTGGCCGCGGGGAAGCCTATCCGGCAGCACACCGTGTGCGCGGTCATGCTGGCGGACATGGCCGTGGGCATCCAGTCGGGAAGGGACACCTACGCCGGCGCCGCCCTGCTCCTCGATTCCCTGCCCGATGTCACGACTCGCGCCGGCGCCTCCGTGCTTTCCCGCGCCTCGCTGGCCCGCGCGCACTGCTGCCGCGCGGCCGTGGAGGTGACCAACCGGGCCATGGAGCTCATGGGCTCCTACGGGTACGTCACCGATTACCACCTGGAGAAGTACTGGAGGGACGCCAAGATGCTGCAACTGGCCGAGGTGCCGGGGGAGCAGTTGAAGCTGGACGTGGTACGCGGTTACTACGAGTTCCATTCCCTGTATCCCAACCCGCTTTACGAGGAGTTGACCCGGAGGAGGGAGCGGTCCCGGGAGGAGGCCCCCATATGATACGGCCCATGGAGAGGTAGGCGGGGAGGGAGTATTTTACAATTTGAAATAAGTAAAGCAATCCAAAATGATGATATAGAAAAATCTGGGGGGAAGCCGAGAACGGCGGTCGCGCACCGGTCACTGGTCGGCCGCCGGGAGTCAAAAGCAAAACCGGCCTCCGTGAAAAGAGGCTGGCTTTTCCTTTATGGGAAAGGATACAACCATCAACACGGCGTCGGAGGTCGGTGAATACACCCTGCACAACAGGGCGGTCATCGATGACCTCGAGGACGAGGTGGAGATAGACATCGTCGTCCGTGAGAAGGAGCCTGAGGGGGAGAGGGTTCAGGGTAGGATAGAATGATTCCGGGGTCCGCTTTCAGGTCGGAGAGGGGGAAGCGGTTCCCGTGGCGGAACTCCGTTCCCTGCCCCAGGCCGTGCAGGAGCACCCGGAAGTACCGGACCTCGAGGAAGGGAACCCTTGGGCTTTGTGGTCCGGCGGAAAGGAACCCCGCCATCCGGGGAAGGGACGTCCTGATAAGGGGGAGGTCGCGCGGTGCGGGTAGCGCTCAAGGTTGTTTTCTGGACGGCGTTTGCCACGTTGGCGGCCTCCGCCGGCCTGACGGTGGCCGGAAGCATTTTCAACCTGGAGGCCGTCCTGGTGGCCGGAATGGTGGGGTGGTTTCTGGGGTGCTTACTCCTCTTCGCCTGGTCCGTGCTGTTGGCCCTGGCGTGGCTGAGGTCGCGGGGCGCGAGGAATGGCGGGAGCGGAGGTGAAAAAACCCACGGTGCCGTTTGACCAAAGGGGAGCGCGGCTTGGCCGCGAGGTCCGGGGAGCCGGGACCGGGTGGAAAAACTAGCGGCACAGTTTGGCTGAAGGTGAGGTGAGGCGAGGTGGGAAACGGGCACGAGAGAGCCTCTCCTTGGGTGGAGTTGAGGGCGGACGCCGATCATTGCCTGGAGACGGCGGCGCGGCGGGAGTACCAGAGGCTTACCCGGGCATTCCTGCGGGGCGAGCTGGAGGAAGTGGAGGCGGAGGAGAGCATCGAGCTATTGCGAGAGTTCCTGGAAAAGGCCGATTTTGTGGCCCTGCGGCGTGCCTGCGAGGAACGTCTGAGGCAGGGCAAGGAAACCGCCTTTCTCCTCTACCGCGAGGGGAAGGAACTGGTGTACGGTTTCCTGGATGAAGTGGAGGATACGGGCCGGGAAACGGGGAGGTCGCAAGGATGAAGCGGGGAGAGGTGATCATATACGGGGCGGGCATGTCCGGGATGGTGGCCGCCTGGAACCTGGCCCAGGAGGGTTTCCGGGTGGTGGTGCGGGAAAAGGAGGACTCCTTCGGTGGTTCGCGGATTTTCAACCCCTCCACCCACGTCACGCCGCTGGACCTGAAGGCCACTTCGGAATACGTTGGCCTGGACGTCTCCCCCGCCTTTCACCGCGTGGAATCAATATCCCTCTACCTCCATCGCCTACGCCTGTCCCTTCCAGCGGCGGGCGCCTATGCCGTGGAACGCAGTTCCCGACCCTCCAGCCTGGACGCCCTGCTCTACGAGAGGTGCCTGGAGGCGGGAGTGGAATTCGAGTTCGGGCATGCCCTGCGCCGGGAGGACTTGGAGGCCTTGCCCCCGGGGAGCATCATCGCCTGCGGGCTTAACCCGGAGGCTTACCAGTACCTGGAAATACCCTACCTGGTCTGGGAAGGGTGGATGTCCCGGGGGGCCAGCGAGTGCAGCGGCTACGCCTGGATATGGCTGGACGAGTGCGTCACCGAGTACGGTTATGCCTCCTTCTGCAACGGCCTCTATTACAACCTTCTCTTTTCCTACGGGCGGGGCGTGGGCGAGGAGTGCCTGCGCCGCTACCGGGAGTTCATGCTCCGGGCCGAGGGGCTGGACCACGAGGATTGGGAATACGTTAAGGGAGTGGTACCCCTGGCCGTGCCGGACAACCCCCGCCTCTTCCACCGTGGCTTTATCCTCTGCGGGACCATCTCCGGAGCCATGGACCCCCTCATGGGATTCGGGATTTCCGGCGCCCTGGTCGGCGGCAAGGTAGCCGCCATGGCGGTCACGGAACCCGAAAGGGCGGAAAAGGAGTTCGCCCGCTTCACCCGCAACTTCGCCACCGTGCACCGCTTCAAGCACCAGGTGTGGTATGGACTGCGCTCCCGCGTGGACCTGCTGGAGGGCCTGGCGGAGACCCTGGGGCCGGAGTTGTCCCTGCGCCTCATGACGGAGGCCATCCGCCGGGGCCGGAAGAGCTCGGCCATCCCCGGTTTCAGCCCGGTGAGCTGCCACTGAAAGGAGCATCAAGGGGAAAACACTTGACCATGTGCGGAACCCGTAACCGGTTCAGGCGTGAAGTAGGGATGGAGCGGAGGAAAACGGGCCGCAGGCGTAAAGTAAGTGCCCACGATATCAACCCCACCGATGCCGGCGTTTCAAGGAACCGGGTGCACCGGCCGGGAGCGAGGGTCGGGAAATTCGCACGTGGAGGGCGGGAATGGTCCGCAACCGGAAGGCCACCACATCGATAGCGGGGCGGCACGGCTTGATGAAGGAGCACGCCGGGAAAACGCGGAAATCTTTATCGGCCGCAGTCCGTAGGTCGAACAGCTGGACGGAGGTGGGGCATTATGCCGTCGGACCTGCTGACTGAACCGGAGCGGCAGGTTGCCGCGAATCCCTGTCCCGCACCGCCATGGGTTAGCGGGGCAAGGGAGGGGCGGACCGCGCGTCGGGGAGAAATTGACTCCACGTCCAGGCCCTCCATGAGGGAACTGGCGAAGGCCTTCTTCAGGGTCTACGGGCGATTTCCCAGCTCGGACGGTCATTCCCACCGAAAATTCCTCATAAAGGCGGGATATGACGGCTCCAGCTACCCGCAGCCCCTGGTGCTGGAGGGATGTTCCAATGCGCTTGCGGAAGTTCCCTGGAATTACAGCCGCGGAACCCTTCACTATCGGGGCCATGACTCCTTTATGACCATAGGCCCGGCAGACCACGTCCTCATAAGCGAGGTGAAGAGGAAGTACGCCTTTGCTCGCACTCCCTTCCTGGTCTTCGACATCTCCAGGGTGATGGACAACTACCTTCTCTTTCGGCGCCTCCTGAACGGGGCCGAGATATTCTACCCCGTTAAATGCAACGACCACCCCTTACTTCTGGGTTTGTTGCGGGACTGGGATTCCGGTTTCGAGGCCGCTTCCTGGGCGGAGATCCGCAGCCTACTGGCGATGGGCGTGGAGCCGGACAGGATAATCTTCGGCGCACCCATCAAGGCCGAGGAGCACATCGCCTCCGCCTGGCGCGCGGGGGTCAAGATCTATGCCTTCGATTCGCGGGAGGAGGTCGAGAAGCTGGCCCGGTCGGCGCCGGGCGCACGGGTTTATCTGCGAATCTCCGTTCCCGACCTGGGAGCCAGCGTGTTCCCGCTCTCGGGCAAGTTCGGGGCTCCCCTTCACGACGCCCACCGTCTTCTCTGGTTCGCCCGCCGGAAGGGGCTTAGGCCGGTGGGCCTTTCCTTTCACGTAGGATCCCAATGCCTGGACCCCTCCGCCTGGTGGCTTGCCGTGGCCGCGGCAGCCCGCGTCTGGGAGGGGGCTGCCAAGCAGGGGATGAAGCTGGAATTCCTTAACCTGGGAGGGGGAATCCCCGTTTCCTACCGCTTGCCGGTGCCGGATAAAGAGGTCTTCATCAGCCACATCAACCTGGCTTTGAGGGGGCATTTCCAGAAGCCGCCCCGGGTCTTGGTGGAGCCCGGGCGGGCCATGGTAGGAGATGCGGCGGTCATGGTGGCCACGGTCATAGGGAAAGCCCATCGTCAGGGGATGGACTGGGTGTATATCGACGCCGGCACTTACCAGGGATTGGTGGAAGCGGTGCAGGAGAAAGAACGTTTTTCCTACCAGGTCTATGCAGAGGGTAAGGGCCCTCTCCGGCGCTATAACGTGGGCGGTCCGACCTGCGACTCGGAGGACGTGGTGGCGCGGGAGGTGATCCTTCCCGAGCTGAGGTGCGGTGATCGAGTGTATATCCTCAACGCCGGAGCCTACAGCAACGTCTGCGCCACGGAGTTCAACGGTTTCTCTCCCCCCGAGGTCCATTTCACGTGTAGCGACGCGGTGGTCCACCGGTGAGCAGGTAAGGAAACTCCACGTGGTCCATGCATGCGGGGGATGACAACATCAACAACGCAGTGGTCCACCGGGGAGCGGGGGAGGGAACGGAAAGGAGCAATATCCGGGCATCGGTGCCAGGAATGTATTGCGCCTGAATTGAACGTGGAAGGGAGCCGAGGAGTCACCCGGTGTCGGTCCTCGAGAACGAAACTGGTGAATTCCAAAGCTTGCCAACTTGGAGGATAGGGGAAGAGAGGACAGCGAAGGGAGTGGAAGATGGGGATGGCGGACAAAGGGGTTGGCGGGGAGATAACGACCCTCCTCTACCGGGATGACCTCCCAGCGGAGTGGGAGGGCTACCTATGGGAGAAATACCGGGAGAGCTTCGGTTTCTTGGATACCTACCAGGACCAAGTTTGTTACGACCGGGAGTCTTTCCTGGAGGCGCTGCGGGACCCCAGGTACCTGAAGTTCGTGGTCCTGGAGGATGGCGCCCCCAGGGGGCTGGCCCTGGCCACCAACGACTTGGAAAGGGCTTCCGTGGCCTACATCAACCCCGAATATATCCGGAAGCGGTTCCCGCGCCAGGTGGAGGAGGGTAGATTCTATTACGTGACCACCATCTACGTGGACCCCGCGGTCCAGGGAATGGGCCTGGTGAAGTCCATGCTCCGGTCCATGCTCTCCTATATGCGGGAGGGAAACCGCATCGCGGGGTTCGATTTCTGCCAGTCCAAGGAGTTTCTGGCCGGCTTGATCGAGGACTTGAGCCGGGACCCAGAGGTGAACATCCCGGTCCGTGCCCGGCGGCTGGACGCCCAGATATACTATGTCCTGGAACTGGAACCGTAATCCCGAACTCAGGTGGCTTCCCGCCAGAGGGGGAGACGGAAGGAGAACTCGGTCCCTCGTCCCGGCTCCGTGTCCACCTCGATCTCCGTCTCCAGGAGGTCGGCGATGAGGCGCACGATGTACAGCCCCAGCCCGGCCCCCGACTGGTGCTTGTTCACGTCCTCCAATCGGTCGAAGGGGTTGAATATGTTGCGCACCTCCGAGGGATCCATGCCCTTACCGAAATCGCGGACCGAGATGCGTACCCGGTCCTCCTCCAGGTCCGCCCGAAGGATGACCGGGCTGTCCGGGGGGCTGAAACGGATGGCGTTGCTCAGTATATTCCGCAGGAGCAAGGTAAGATAGGAACGGTCCGTGGTCACCATCACCTTTTCCGTTGGCACCTGGCTCTTGACCCGGAAGCCCTGGTCCGGCCCAAACTCGTTCTTGAGGTCCTCGAACATCTTCTGTACCGGGATCACCTGCTTGACTACCGGGGTTTCCTTGTTCTGGAAGCGGGAAATGGTGATGAACTGGTCCAGCAGCGCGGTAAGGCGCTGACAGGAATGAATGATGTTTTCCAGGCACTCCTGGCGCTTTTCCTCGCTGAGCTGCCGGTAATTATCCCTCAGGATCATGGAATAGCCCTGCAAGATGGTGATGGGGGTGCGGAACTCGTGGGAGGTCACGTTGATGATGTCCGCCTTGAAGCTGTCCAGCTCCTCCACTTTACGCTGCGTCTTGCGGGCCTCCTCCAGCTGGGTCAGGAGGTAGTTGGAAAGAAGGTAGTTCTCAATATAGATCCCCGCCCGTTCGCAGAAACGACTCAGGAACTCCAGGTCCATGGGTTCCACCCCTCCCCGCGCCTTGTGCCCCACCAGGAGCACCCCCACCTCCCCCAGGCTTCCCCGGATGGGGAGGAGGGCCACCAGGCCGGCTTCCTTCATGCTTCTCTCGAGGGAGGAAGAGCCTCGCCCGGCGGCGATGTCCTCCAGAACCACCGGCGCGGTTATCAACCGATGCAGGGGGGAGCCGGTGTAGGATATCTCATGGAAGGGAACCAACTCTCCTTCCCGGCGGCGCGTCCCCGCCAGCCAGTCACCCTTCCCGGTGAATATCTCCCGGGGTATGGCCACCATGAGCTCGGTGAGGCCCAGTCTCTCGCAGATAAGGCGCGTGGATTCGCGGATGCCGGTTCGCATGTCGGGAGTGGTAAGCAGTTCGGAGGCCCGGTGCAGGAGCTCCATCTCGTCGTAGAGACCGGGAAAGAGGAAGAGGGAGGCCAGGCGGTAGCCCACCTCGCGCGCCGCGGGGGCCAGCCCGAGGGCCACGGCCAGGATGAGGAAGGAAACGGCCCTGTCCAGGGCCGGGTTTTCCGGCCACCGGCCGTGGAGCAGCCAGTACAGGGTAAGCAATGGGACCCCGAAGAGGGCGATGGAGAAGAGGTAGGCGAACAGGCGGCGGACGGCGATGCGCACGTCGAGCAGCCGGTAGCGCAGGATGGCATAGGCGGTGAAGGCGGCCGGAATGATAACCGCAAGGAAGGTGTAGTCGGAGGTTACGTCCCTGGCCATGAGGCCGGGAAGTAGGATGGTGAAGACGAAGGCCAGAAGGAAGAAGAGGCCGAAGCCGATGAGTATGTACAGCGCGCGCCAGCGGTCCATGCCGCGGGAATGGCGCCACTGCAAGAAGACGCAGAGCAGTCCTCCACCACCTAGGAAGGCGAAGTAGACCACGAATAGGGTATACAGGCTCCCGTACTGCATCAGGTAAGCCCCGCTCGCCGCCTCGGCACGGCGGATGACGAGGTCGGTGAGGGAAGCCAGGAAGAGGAGGAACCCGGAGGAGAGGACGGACAGGTCCAGAACTCCGCCGCGCCGCAGCCCCCTGTAGAAGTCCAGTCCGAAGAGGAAGAAAAAGGACACCGCCAGGGAGGCGACGGCGTAGGCGAAACGGTACTGGGTGGTGACAAAGAGCACCGAGGGTTGGGCGAAGAGGCGGTCCATGAAACCGGACAGGAGCCACAGGGAGACCGTGACCAGGAAGAGGGAGAAGTAAGTGTGCGCCCGGGTTCGCTTCCTGGCGGAGGCCACGGCCAGGGCAAGGGCAAGAATGAGCGCGGCCTCTGCTGCGGTGATGATGAATTTCGCCACTGCCCCTCCCCGGGTCTACCCCACCCTTTCTACAAGGGGCCTGATCCTTTGCCGGAAGAAAATCCGGCTCTCACCCGAGCGTAATTTGCCTTCGTGGAGCCTGTTCGTCGCCGGTACGGTCCGGATCGAGTTGGCACCAGGTTTAATTTTAATCCAAAAACGGCGGGATGTGCTTGACATCCGTGATCCGCTTCTCTTCCCTTATTACGGATCTGCTATCCAGGACCCCGCTTCTCTTCCCTTATTCCGAATCACGATACTTATTCTTGCTCTTCCTCATCCTGGCTTACCCGAATCCGTTGGGTGGCTGGAACATCGGGACGGGCGGCATCACCAATACCGCCTGGCGGGGTGAACGATAGGAGAGTAGACGGAGGCTGCCCCGGCTCCTTCCCTGCATCGGGGGCGGGGGATGATAAGATACCCTTGCGGGCGGAGCCCGCCGCGGCGGAGGCGGCCGGCGGGGAGGCCGTCCCCGCAAGTCGAGACCGGCGAAGGTTTTGTTGGCGGGGAAGTCGTGATCCGGAAGAGTCCTGGGCGAGGGAGGGATGTTCTTGGGTAAGTGGGGATGGAGATTGGCGGCTGTCCTGCTCCTGGCAACGCTGGCGGCCACGGCTCTCGGTTGCGGAAGGAAAGGGGAAGGGTCCACGGGTCCGCGGATAAGCGTGGAGAGAAGCGGGGAAGGAAGCGAGGGGAGCGCAGTGATACTGCACGGCGAGGGCACCGAGTCCCAGGTGGAGGTCTGGAAGTTCGATCCCGAGGAGGAGTCCTTGGGCACGCCCGTTTACCCGGGGGCCGAACTGGTGCCCGGAAGTGCCCTGGTCTCGCGCACGGTACAGGGGGAGAGGGCGCTCCTCAGCCACCAGGCGGAATACGTAACCTCCGACGATTACCAGGCCGTGGTCCGGTGGTACCGGGAGAAGATGGGCGCACCCCTGGAGAGCGACGACCGGGAGGTCGCCTGGGTGAAGGGGGAGGAAAGCGGGGTCATAAGGTCGGTGATGGCGGAGGAAACCGAAGAGGGTACGCGGATCCGGATCATCAGGCTCAGTGGCGACCTAGACCTGCGCCTCGAGGAGTGAGCCGTTCGGTGGAAGACCCTGGGATCGGCTGAATAGAGGGACCTGGAGCTCGACCATCACGGCATCTTCCGGTGCACCCTGTATTCCGGGTCGCCTGGAGCGGATGATGTGGAAGATGGCGGCGCAGGTTCGAGGAAAGGGAAAGGAGCCATAGATAACCAACCCCTGCCTTTTGGCGGTAACCCGGGCAGCAGTGTGGGGAATGAGGGAACCGAAAGGGCGATGGTAGTACCAGGAAAAGGGAGGGAGCCATGGAATTCGAGACCTTGCGCTTCGAGCTAGAGGGGGAGCTGGGAATCCTGACCTTCAACCGCCCGGATAGGGCCAACGCGGTGAACTCCGTGATGCTCGAGGAGCTTAACGCCTTTTGGAGGGAGATGTAGAACCGCGACGACTGCCGGGTACTAATCCTGACCGGTGAGGGCGAGAAGGGGTTCTGTTCCGGCCTGGACCTCAAGGAAGCCGCCGACTCCGGAGGGGGGTTCCTCAGCGAGGGGGTGACCGGGCAAAACATGTGGAAGGGTCAGAGGCGCTTCTCCGGCCTCATCGAGCTCATGCGCGCCTGTCCCCAGCCGGTGATAGCCGCGGTGAACGGCGCGGCCATGGGAGCGGGGTTCAGCTTCGCCATGGCCGCCGACGTACGACTGGCGGCTCCAGAGGCCAGGTTCTGCGCCTCTTACATCAACATCGGGCTGGGGGGCGCGGACATGGGGTCCAGCTTCCTCCTCTGGCGCCTCGTAGGATGGGGCAGGGCGGCGGAACTCCTCCTTACCGGAAGGGTGATCGGCGCCGAGGAGGCCTACCGCATGGGCCTGGTCAACGAGGTGTGTACCCGGGAGGAACTCATGCCGCGGGCCAGGGAGATGGCGCGCATGATGCTGGAGAAATCGCTGCTGGGGCTGCGCCTGACCAAGGATGCCCTCAACGCCGCCCTGAACTGCCTGAGCCTGGCCGACGCCCTGCGCCTGGAGGATCGCAACCAGGTGCTGCTCATGGAGAACCTGCTCATCGCCGGGGGCATGATCTCCTCCTCCTCTCCCCCCGCCCAGAGGGGCAAGGCCGCGGAGGGATAAGCGGCAACGCCCCCGTGGTTGTGACGGCGGGCACGCCGTTACGAAAGGAGCGGGAGAGGACGGCGAAAAAGGGTTCCTTCGCTTATCCGGGAATCCGTTCGGAGATCGGCGCGCCGGCCGGGGAAGGCGGGGTTGAGTTACATACTCCGGTATGTTTAAATCATGTTGCCGGCGAGGTCAGCGCGCTTCACCCTTTTTAAACGGGTCCGCGTGGAGAGGGAGGAACGAAGGAGGAAGGGATGGGAGACGACGTATATATCGTGGGCGTGGGCATGATCCGCTTCGGGAAGTACCCGGAGAAGAGCATCAAGCAGATGACCGCCGAGGTCATCGACGTCCTGCTCAAGGACTGCCCGGTGGAGAAGAAGGACATCCAGGCGGCCTGGTTCTCTAACTCCTTTTGGGGGATCGTCACCGGGCAGCACAGCATCCGCGGCCAGGTGGCCCTCACCCCCCTGGGCATCCAGGGGATACCGGTGATGAACGTGGAGAACGCCTGCGCCGGGGCCACCAGCGCCCTGCACGGGGCCTACCTGGGCATCAAGGCCGGCCAGTACGATATCGCCCTGGCCATCGGGGTGGAGAAGATGTACAACCCCGAGAACAAGCAGGCCATGTTCGAGATGTTCATGTCCAACGCCGACGTGGAGTTCATCCGGGCGGTTATCGAGGCCTTCCAGGCCGACGAGCGGAAGAAGGCGGAAGAGGCCGCGACCCGGGGTGAGATTAAGGCGGAGGGAGGCGGGGGAGGACGCTCTCCCTTCATGGATATTTACGCCATGGCCGCCCGTATGCACATGGAAAAATATGGTACCACGCAGAGGCAGCTGGCGGTCATCGCCGCCAAGAACCACTATCACGCCAGCCTCAACCCACTGGCCCAGTACCAGGTGAACATGACCGTGGAGGAGGTGCTGGCCGACCGCCTGGTGGCCTATCCGCTGACCCGGGCCATGTGCGCGCCCATGGGTGACGGGGCCTCAGCGGCCATCCTCTGCTCCGAAAGGGCCCTGAGGCGCATGACCGGGGCCCGACCGGTCAGGATCCTGGCCTCCGTCCTGACCTCGGGTTCCCTCCCTGAAGGAGGAGAGATGGACCTCATCGGCAAGCGCCTCAGCGCCGAGGCCTACGAGAAGGCCGGGGTGGGTCCGGAGGACATCGACGTGGCCGAGGTCCACGACGCCACCGCCTTCGGGGAGCTCCTGCAGACCGAGGAACTGGGCTTCTGCGGGGAGGGGGAGGGGGGACCCTTCGCCGAGTCCGGGGCCACCAAGCTGGGTGGGAAGTTGCCCGTAAACACCAGCGGTGGCCTGGAGTGCCGCGGGCACCCCATCGGCGCCTCGGGAATCGCTCAGATCCACGAGCTGGTGACCCAGCTGCGCTGGGAGGCCGGCAAACGACAGGTGGAAGGGGCGCGCATCGCCCTCTCCGAGAATGGAGGCGGCTTCATCGGCACCGGCGAGGCGGCCATGTGCATACACATACTCGAGAGGGTGGACCGGTAGACCACTGCCCCAAGGGGCGGCGCTTATCACCAAGCCCGTCACGCGTTCACATCCTCGAGAATGTGGACCGGGTGGAGATACCTCTTTCCGCGCCGCGGGTGGAGGCTTGGTTTCCGAAAAGGGATAAAGGGAAGGAGCGGCGCGCCGGGTTGTAGCGCATGGAGAAGATCCATAGCTGTTCGAGGATCGGGCCACGGGGCTGGAAGGGGACTCATGCCCGGATGCCGCGTAGTATCAGCTCCATGAGGCGCTCACAGGCCTCCAGGAGGTCGAAGGAGCCGTCGGTGAGACACCAGTGGTAGAGCTGGCCACGGAAGGCGTTGATGAGCACGGTGGTCAGCTCCTCGGGGGGAAGGTCTGAGCGTATCTCTCCCCGCTCCTGCCCCTCCCGGATGAGCCGGTTGGTTATCCGGTAGAGGTTCCTTCCCGGGTTGACCAGGTAGGGTTCCCGCATGTGGGGCGCGATCTGGGAGTGATAGAGCACCTTCATGAGGGTGACCCCCAGGTCGGACATGAGCCGGATGGCCTCCCGGTTGAAGGTGCGCAGCTTGTCCAGGCTGTTCGCTTCGACGGGGAGACTTTCCGCCACCACCGCGTAGTGGCGGTCCATGTTCATGAACTCCTCCAGGATGATCTGGTCCTTGGAGCGGAAGTGGGCGTAAAAGGCTCCCTTGGTCATCCCCAGGCGGCGGCAGATCTCGTCCACGCTGACGTTCTCGTAGCCCTTGCGGGCGAAGAGGTCGATGGCCGTCTTGTAGATGCGTTGGCGGGTACGCAATCCCCTTTCCCTGCGGCTGAGTTCCTTCCTTTCCTTCACGGCTTGAGGTCTCCCTCCCTTCGACCGGTCCCGCTTTCGCCGCGGTGGAGATGACGCCGGGGCGTTGGCCCTCACGTCGCTCCCTCCCTTGGGCGCGAATGTTGGTTCACATCACCGTTTTCCAGGTCCCGTTCCAGCAGCGGGGCGGAAGGGCGATGAACCTCCGAGTTTCCTTCGGGCCCTCCGTCTATTTATCGGAGAAAGCATCCCCTCTTTTTCGCCTTCCGCTTGACAGGCGCTCCCGATAATATTAAAAAGATAATAACATACTCGGGTATGTAAAAGCGTATTCCGGCAAGGTGGGTTAGCGGGGAGGTTCGGGAGAGGGTAAAATCTCCTTGCGGGGACGGCCGCGGGGGCTGCTGTCCGGATGTTCCAGGCGGAAACGGGGAGAGGGTAAAGGTCGGTTTCCGTGATCGTCCACCTCCGTTCGGCTCGAATTCCGTCATGGATGCAGGGTTGAGGGCAGGACTTCAAAAACCGCATCGTGCTCACCGAAAGCAGGCATCAGCCCGGCAAACGGGCACCGCGGCCTCAAGTTCCTCCGACAGATGTGGGGCAAAGCGGGGAGAAAATCGGCGCCGGACGTGCAGCGGAGGGATTTCCCGTATCCGGAGGGAGGGCGGTGGCGGAAAGGATGAGAGGTTGTGACCTTCTTGTGAGGCGGCCCCTCTTGCAGGGCGTTCCACGGATGGAGGCGGAACCGGCGGAGGGCAGGTGTAAGAGTCGGGAGACGAAGGCTCGGGAAGAGATGAGGTGATGAACATGACCGAAAAGAACCCGGCGCTCATGTTCCACCAGTTGGAGATGCGCATGGAAGAGAAGCCCGAGTTCGTGGGGCTCATCTTCGAGAACGGGGGTCTCTACCGGGACGAGCCGCTCACCTACCGGCAGCTGGTAACCAACACCTTCAAGGTGGCCAAGGGCCTGCGGGAGAGCGGCATCGGCAAGGGAGACGTGGTGGCCACGGTGATGCGCAACCACCCGGAGATGGTCTACCTTATGGGGGCTACCAACCTGCTGGGCTTCGTCTTCGTGCCCATCGACCCGCGCTCCAAGGGGGAGAAGCTGGCCTACATGCTGGGGGACTGCAAGGCCAAGGCGGTGGTCACCACGGCGGACCTGCTCCCGGAGGTGGAGGCCCTGGCGAAGGACATACCGGGCATCGAGCGCATCTGGCTGAACCTCAAGCCGGACGCGGACCTTTCCCTGGCCTCCAGATACCCTACCATAAACGAGCTGGTGGACGGCCCGGACATCTACGAGCTGGAGGACCGGGTGGACGATCCCACCCTTCCCATGGAGATCATCTACACCTCCGGGGTGACGGGGAATCCCAAGGGGGTGGTGGTCAAGGCCACCCGGACCCTGATGTACACCGCCCTGGCCAAGATGGTGTGGGGGTACAAGGAGGACTCCATCCTCTACACCGGCCTTTCCCTGACCCATGGCAACGCCCAGGCGGTGACCCTCATGTCCGCCATCGCCCTGGGCATCCGCGCCGTCATCAGCCAGCGCTTCACCAAGAGCCGCATCTGGGACATCTGCCGCCGTTACGGGTGCACCACCTTCTCCCTCCTGGGCGGGATGATGTCCGGCATCTACAATGAACCGCCGCGCCCGGACGACGCCGACAACCCGGTGGAGGTGGTCATCTCCGCCGGCACCCCCATCGCCATCTGGGAGGATTTCGAGAAGCGCTTCAACGTCAAGATCCTGGAGTGGTACGGCGCGGTGGAGGGCGGTTTCGCCTATAAGCCCATCGACCAGGGGCCCATAGGCTCCTTCGGGAAGCCCATCGAGGGTCTCATGGAATACAAGATCGTGGACGAGAACGACAACGAGGTGCCGCCCGGGGTCACTGGGGAGTTGCTCATGCGCGCCGTGAACCAAAAGCCGGAGGTTGAGTACCACGGCCGCCCGGAGGACTCGGAGAAGAAGACGCGGGGCGGCTGGTTGCGCACCGGGGACATGGTGCACCGGGACGAGGAGGGCTGGCTGTTCTTCGACTACCGCAAGGAGGGGGGCGGGCTGCGCCGCCAGGGGGAGTTCATCATCCCCTCCTACGTGGAGAAGGTCATCGGGGAGCATCCCGACGTCTCCGAGGTCTGCGTGTACGGCATCCCCGCCGCCTCGGGGGCCCCGGGGGAGAGCGACCTGGTGGCCGCCGTGGCCCCCTTCGAGGGGAGGACCATAGATCCGGCGTCCATCTTCAAGAAGGCTGCCGAGGGGCTGGAGAGGAACGCCGTTCCCAGCTATATCCAGGTGGTGGACGAGATCCCCAAGAGCGCCTCGGAGAAGTACCTGGACCGGGTGCTCAGGGACCAGTTCTCGCCGGACGCGGAGAACGTGTACCGGCTGGAGGACTACCAGGTCTGAAGGAAGCCGTTCCCAGCTATATCCAGGTGGTGGACGAGATCCCCAAGAGCGCCTCGGAGAAGTACCTGGACCGGGTGCTCAGGGGCCAGTTCTCGCCGGACGCGGAGAGTGTCTGGGGGCCGGAGGACTGCCAGGCCTGAGAGGCGGAGGTCCGTGGGACATCCGTTTCCGGGGACCGGATTTTGGGGAACGGGTGGGCGCGTGCCGTATAACCCGTGGGGGATGAGGCTGGGGCGCGTGTCGGAGGATGCGCGGGCACGTGGGCGAAGCGATGCTGGATCGTATTCAGGCATGGGATAGTTGCGCTTCGGATCGGGAACCCGGAAAGGAAGGGGGTAAGATGATCGGTCAGGAGTTGAGCGAGACGGGAAAGAGGCTTTTCCGCGACTTCCCCATCCTGCGCATGCTGTGGGAGAGCGGGCGGAAGAAGGGGATACGGGAGACCATCGCCCTCATTGAGAAGGCGGAGGAATTCAACCGCACCTTCGCCGTGCCCCGCGCCCTGGAGCTGGACATGCGCATGGAGAGGGAGCCGGAGTACTTCGACTGGGAGATCATGCGCCGGGCCTGCAAATACCGTTTTCTATCCATCTTCATCCCCAGGCAGCTGGGGGGAGTAGCGGGCGAGTTCATGGTCACCAACACCTCCCTGCTCATGGATGAACTGTGCTCCGGGTGCTCAGGCATCGCCCTGGCCGTGGGGGCCCACAGCCTTGGGGTGGCCCCGTTGATCACTTCCGGGGCCCTGGCCCACTGGGACACGGTGCTCAAGGAGATCGTGGAGGGGGAGCTCAAGGAGCAGCCGGTGACCATGGCCTATGCCATCACCGAGCCCTCGGCGGGGACCGACGTGGAGGAGCCGGAGTACCTGGAGAAGGCCAGGCTCTCCCTGGAGGCCAAGAAGGTCAAGGGCGGCTACGTGCTCAACGGACGGAAGTGCTTCATCTCCGACGGGAGCGAGGCCAAGTACTTCACCGTGTGCGCCGCCCTGGACCGCAACCGGCCCCTGCAGACCTGGACCACCTTCCTGGTGGAGAGGGGCATGGAAGGATTTTCCACTCCCCGTGTGGAGCTCAAGATGGGACAGCGGGCCAGTCACGCCGCGGAGCTCCTCTTCGAGGACGTCTTCGTCCCCGATTCCCACGTCCTGGGCTACGAGGGGGACGGCATGGGCAACGGCATCCTCATGATCATGGCCGCCTCACGGGGCCCGGTGGGTTCCATCGCCACCGGCATCGCCCGGGGAGCCCTCCAGCATTTCCTGGCCTGGGCCAGGACCAAACGAAACGGCAAGCGTCCCATCGACGAGGACCGCATACGCATGAACCTGGCGGATATGTGGGGCATGGTCCAGGAGAACCGCGGCCTGTACATGAGCAACGCCATGCTCGGGGATGCCATCTTCGGAAAGGCCTTGGACAACCCCATCATGAACCTCACCCTGGGTCTGCCTTCCTCCCTGCGCACCATGCCCCTCATGCGCAACTTCCTCAATTCCTATTACGGGAAGGCCATGATCAACGCCATCCTCCGCTACTATCTCAAGGACGAGGACATGACCCAGCTCCTGGAGACGGCCTCCCTGGCTAAGTTCTCCTGCGCCGACAATGCCATGGAGCTGTGCTCCCGGGCCCTCAGCATCATGGGCCCGGAGGATTCCGAGGAGCGCCGCTGGGTGGAGAAGTGCTACCGCGACGCCAAGCTCACCCAGATCTACGAGGGCACCAACCAGCTCAACCGCTTGGTGGTGAACAACATCCGCTTCGAGGAGACCCTGCGGGTGGAAGTCCCCCGCCCGTTCAAGAAGGGGGTGATGGCATGATCGGGGTTCCCTGGGCCAAGGAGTCCAAGCAGTACGCGGTGCTGCGGAGCAACGCCCTCCACTTCGCCGCCGCCGAGCTGGCCCCCGTGGCCGACGACCTGGAGAAGACCGTGGACTCTCCACTCCTCTGGAAGGCGGTGGAGAAGGCCGGGGAGATGGGCATGCTGGCCGCCCTGGTACCCGAGCAGCTGGGGGGCGAGGGGGTGGACCTCTACTCCCTGTGCGTGGCCCTGGAGGAGAGCGCCGTGGAATGCGCGGGGTTCGCCGCCGCCCTGCTCTTCCACAACGCCGCCCTGGTCCCCCTGATCTACGTGGACCGCAAGGACCTGGTGGAGGAGTTTACCAAGGGGAGGCCCCTGTGCACCGTGGCCACCGCCGGGGAGGCCGCCCTGGAGGACGGGAAGATAAACGGGAGCGCTCCGTTCGTCTTCAATGTTCTGGAGGGCACCGTGGCGCTGCTCTTCCCGGGCTCCGGGGAAGGGCGGAAGGCTGCTTACGTGCGGACGGGCGCGCCCGGCGTGGAGACCCGGATCGACCCCTATCCCCTGGGATGGAGGGTGAGCAACTTCGCCACCCTGGACATGAAATCCGCGGAACCCGTTTACGTGCTGGACAAGTCGGAGAAGGAAGCGCTGGCGGCCACGGAGAGGACCCTCTACCTGGGCCTGGCGGCGGTGGCCAACGGCATCGTGCGCAAGGCCTTCCAGAAGGCCTACGAGTACGCCCGCCAGAGGTACCAGGCGGGGAAGCTGATCATCGAGCACCAGGCCATGCGCCTCATGCTGGCCCGCATGCTCTGCGCCATGGAGGAGGGCCGGGCGGTCATCCGCCGGGCCTGCAGCGTGGAGGAGCTGGGCCCGGCCATCATCGCCTGGAGGAGGGCGGGGGCCAATGCCTGCCAGGCGGCCATGGACGGGGTGCAGATACACGGCGGCTACGGCTACATGCGCGACTACGGCATGGAGAGGTTGATGCGGGACGCCAAGTACTGCCAGATGTTCCCCCGCCCCGAGGAGGAGCAGCTGCTGCGCCTCCTGGACATGGTGGAGACGGGTACCTGAGGCGTCAACCGGTAAGGCGGGATAACCCGGGTGCGGGTTGAAAGCGTGATAGCGGACCGACACGAAAGAGCATGGAACGCGGTGGAACCTAGCCCGGTATTTCCAGCGGAGGTCCGATTCGAGGAAGGAGGTAGAAGAGGTTGGCACTGGATAAATATTCCTACACCTACCTGCCTGCCCACCCGGAGGTGTGGTCGCTTTCAAGGATCGTGGTGGACGAGGAGAAATGCACCGGGTGCGGAAACTGTGTCCAGGCCTGCCCATGTGCCTGTCTTGAGGTGGTGGAAGGAAAGGCCAGAAAGATCGAGGGCGTGGTCTGCATGTCCTGTTCCGCCTGCGTGGCCCATTGCGAGAAGGACGCCATCCAGATGCAGGGTTTCTACAACGTGGAAAAGGGCCTCTTCAAGACCATGCTCCTCCACCCCGACGACGGGTATCCGAAGATACCCGAGGTGGAGGGGATAGAGGGGCTCACCCCGGTGGAGGAGGTCATCTACAAGCGGCGTAGCAACCGCATCTTCTCCAGGAAACCCGTTCCCGACGAGCTGGTGCGCCGGGTGGTGGAGGCCGGCCGCTTCGCGCCCTCGCACGGGAACAACCAGCCTTGGAGCTTCATTATCATCAACGACCGGGAGGAGATGGACAAGATAGCTAATATGATAGACCCATTGTATCGGCTGCTAGTGCGTCTATACTTCTATGGGGAGAAGAATCGATTGGTGAGAACGCTTCTGTCCTTGGGTTCCATCGCCGCTCCTCCGCTCATGGACCAGAGGGCCATAACGGGGGGGAGAGCCATCCTCAAGCCCAAGGACGTCTTCCTGGGAGCCCCCTGCCTCATCTACCTCCTCGGGGACAAGCGGGGAATCAACAACATGGACTTGGATATCGGAATCTGTGGACAGAATATGGTCTTGGCAGCGCACAGCCTGGGGCTGGTCACCTGCTGGATGGGATTCGCCGCCGTGGGGGCCAAGATGCTCCCCCACCTCAAGCGCTACCTGGGCATCAAGTGGCCCTACGTCCCGGTATCGGCCATCGTCCTGGGCTACCCGCGGGTGAACGCCGACTCCATGGTCAAGCGGGAGTTGCCCCGCATAACCTGGCGCAAGGGCGGCAAGACCTGGCAGGAAATGCCTTAAAGGGGTCAGGTCTTGAAATTTGATACCCACAGGGGTATCGCAGAGAAAGCCGATGGGTTGACGTCGCTTACGTTGCAGGTTCCTCCGCCACAAGGGAAGGAACCGCGAACCATCGGGGTCAATTGGGCCCCCAATGACCGCGGTGGATGTCGTATTAGAATGGAAAAGTCGAAGGATAACCTGAAGAAAAGACGGTGTCTGAGGCTGGATGCGTCGAAGGGGGTGGTGAAATGGCCGTGGAGACCAGGTCGGAGTTCCTGAGAAAGCTGGAGGAACGGGACCCCCGCCTGTACATGCTGGCGCAGCTCCTCTCCCACCGCGACGTGGTCTCGGGCGCCCTCCGGGCGGTGATGCGGTCGCGCTTCCCGGAGCATAAGGGCCTCCTCTCCAGGCTCCTGGAGCTGCGGGCGGAGGATAACCCCAACCGGGTGGGCCTCATCTTCGAGAACGGGGGTCAGTACCCGGATGAGAAACTCACCTACGCAAGGCTCTACGCCAACTCCCTGCGCCTGGCCCACGCTTTCCGCCGGGAGGGTTACGCCCGGGGAGACAAGATCGCCCTGGTCATGCGCAACCATCCCGAGTTCGTCTACGCCATGGCCGCCTGCACCATGCTGGGCACCATCCTGGTGCCCATCGACCCTCGGGCCAAAAGGGAAAAGCTGGCCTACCAGCTGTCCGATTCCGACGCCGTGGCCGTGATCACCACCGCCGACCTCCTCCCCGAGGTGGAGGAAGCGGCCAAGGGTATCCCCAACCTGAGGAAGATCTACCTCAACCTCAAACCGGATGCCGATCCCGCCCTGACTTCGAGGTATCCCACGGTGAACGAGATGCTGGACCAGCCACGGGTGGCCGACCTGGAGGACCGGGTGGACGACCCCGCCGCCCCGGTGCAGATAATCTACACCTCCGGGGTCACCGGGAACCCCAAGGGGGTGACCCTGGATTCGCGGCGCAACGCCATGTACTGCCTGCTGGGTTACCTGGTGTGGGGGTACCGGGATGACGACATCCTCTACACCGGGCTTTCCCTGGCCCACGGCAACGCCCAGGCGGTAACCCTCTTCCCGGCCCTGACCATGGGCATACCGGCGGTGATCAGCCAGCGCTTCACCAAGAGCCGCATCTGGGACATCTGCCGCCGCTACGGGTGCACCACCTTCTCCCTCCTGGGGGGGATGATGTCCGGCATCTACAACGAGCCCCCGCGCCCCGACGACGCCGACAACCCGGTGCGCATGGTCATCTCCGCCGGCACGCCCCGGGCCATCTGGGAGGACTTCGAGCGCCGCTTCGGGGTGCAGATACTGGAATGGTACGGGGCCATCGAGGGGGGTTTCGCCTACAAGCCCATCGGCGAGGGACCCATTGGTTCCTTCGGCAAGCCCATCCCCGGCCTGGTGGAGATGAGGGTGGTGGACGAGGAGGACAACGAGGTGCCTTCGGGCGTCACCGGGGAGCTCATCTGCCGCATGCTCACCCAGACCAAGGTGGACTACTACAAGAAACCGGAGGCCTCGGCGGAGAAGATGCGCGGGGGCTGGCTGCGCTCCGGGGACATGGTCCACCGCGACGAGGAGGGCTGGTTCTTCTTCGACTACCGCAAGGGCGGAGCCTTGCGCCGCGCCGGGGATTTCATCAAGCCCGACCTGGTGGAAAAGGTCATCGGGGAGCACCCCGACGTTTCCGAGGTCTGCGTATACGGGATCCCCGCCGCCTCGGGGGCGCCCGGGGAGAGCGACCTGGTGGCCGCGGTGGCGCCCTTCCCGGGGAAGTCCATCGATCCCGCGTCGGTGTTCAGGAAGGCGGCCGAGGGCCTGGAAAGAAATTCCATACCCAGCTACCTGCAGGTGGTGGACGAGATACCCAAGAGCCCCTCGGAGAAGCACCTGGACCGGGTGTTGCGGGACCAGTTCTCCCCCGACGCGGAGAACGTGTACAAGCTGGAGGATTACCTGGCCTAAGCCCGCTTTCAACCGGATGTGAGGGTCCGGGCGGCGCGAAGGGTGAGTGAACGGAGGGTTCGGGCTCGAGGTTACGTCCTCAGGCGGGCCCGGGCCCTGGACACCGCTTCCTCGGTGAGGTACATGGAGGCGGCAAAGAGGCGGGCCAGGGGAGGGTAGGCGGAGAGCTCCAGGTATTCGAGGTTCCCGGCGAGCTCCTCCGCCCTCCGCCGGAAATCTCCGGAGAGGAGCATGGACCGGGCTCCGGCCCCGGCGGCGTTTCCCACCTGGCGTATGTTCTCCAGGGGAAAGGGAGGGAGCATGGAGGTGGACAGGACGTCCAGGGGGTCCAGGTAACTCCCGAAGGCGCCGGCCAGGAGAACCTCCTTCACCTGGGAATGGGATACCCCGGCCTCAGCAAACAGGGCCTCTACCCCGGCGCGAATGGCCCCCTTGGCTTTCTGTATCTCCCGGATGTCCGACTGGGTAACGGCCACGCCTCCCTCGCCGCCTTTCCCCGGAGGGACCAGCCAGAAGGCCGCTTCCCCGCCCTTTTCGATCACCCCGGGATGTTCCGGGCGCAGGCGGCCGCTGTCCTCCAGGGCCCCCACCTTCAGGAGGGCGGCTAGGGCGGAGAGGATGCCCGAACCGCAGATACCTACGGGTGGGGCGTCGCCGATGGTAATGACTTCCAGCTCCCCGGCGGCGCTCACCACCACCCTCTCCACCGCCCCTTCCCCGGCGCGCATCCCCTGGCTTATCCCCATGCCCTCGAAGGCGGGACCCGAGGCGCAGGAACAGCAAAGCACCCTCCCGCCCACCTGCAGGGAGACCTCGGTGTTGGTCCCGATGTCCAGGAGCAGGCAAGGGCCTTCGCGTTCCGCGAGCCGGGTCGCGCAAACCGCGGCCAGGTAGTCGGAACCCACGTAGCCGGCCACGGGCGGGGGGAGGTAGACCCCCGCGCCGGGATGCAAGGAGAGGCCGAGGTCCCGGGCCTTGATCTCCAGGGGGAGGTCGGTGACCGGGAGGTAGGGACTGCGGGCCAGCCCCTCCACCGGGAGGCCCAGGAAGAGGTGGTGCATGGCCGTGTTGCCCACCAGGACTATCTCGAAGATGTCCCGGGGGGAATAGCCGGCGCCGGAGAGCATCCCGGCGAGGGCCTCGTCCAAGCTTTCCCTTACCAGGCGGGCCAGCTCTTCTCCTCTCCTCCGGTCCTCCAGGGCGTGCTGCATCCGGGTGATGACGTCCTCTCCGTAGGGCGCCTGCGGGTTCGGAAAGCCGAAGGACGAAATCGCCCTTCCGGTGACCAGGTCATGGGCGAAGATGGCCACCGTGGTGGTCCCCAGGTCCACGGCCACTCCGAGGACCCCCGCCCCAGGATGGGCCGCCCCCAGCAGCTCCCCTTCGCGTAAGACTGCTTGAACCTCCAGCTTCCCGGATCGCAGAAGGGCGGACATCTCCTTCAGACCCTCGAGGTCCGCCTTGACTCCGGCCGCCCGTCCCGCCTCGTCTATTCCGGACAGAAGGAGGGCGAGATCCGAACGGTGGTGACCTCTTGAGGAAAGCGCCGGCAGCCTCGCCCGCACCACCTTGACCGGCGGGTCGAGCGGCGGTACCTCCCAGGCGCCCTCCACCAGCAGGCGCTGTTCGCGGACCAGGGATGAGGCGGGTAGGTAGATCTTGAGGTTTCCCGCAGCCCGGGCCTGGCAGGCCAGTCGCACCCCTCGCCGCAGCTCTTCCCCCGAAAGCAGCTCCCGTTCCGCGTCCGTGGGCGGGGTGGCATTTCCTTCCAGGATATGGAAACGACATCTTCCGCAGGTCCCGCGGCCACCGCAGGTGCTCGCCACTTCCACCCTCTCCCGAACAAGGGAGTGGAGGATGATCTCATCCCGTGCCCCCTTAACGGTGATGCCCAGGGGCAACAGGGCTATTTCCACGTTCTTCCTGTCTGCTGCCAAACCCTATACCTCCCTGCCCTCGACACGGTCAGACCTTCATCGGCTCCCGCGGATGGCGCTCGACGTCCTTCAGGATGAGCAGGAAGGCCGTTCCACCCACCAGGATGCCCAGGTAGAAATCGACAAACCTCCAGATGAGGGTGAGGAGGCCCGCCAGTCCGGCATCGGGGAGGACGCGGCTGTAGACGTAGAGGAAGCCTACCTCCCCCAGTCCGCTCCCCCCGGGAGTGGGCACGAAGGGCATGAGGATCTGCACCACCAGCTGGGCGACCATGGATTTCCAGAAATAGGAACCGTATCCCAGTCCCACCAGGGCGAAGGGTACAGCCAGGAAACCGGTGAGCCAGAAGAGGAAGGTGAGCGCGGTCACCGCCGCCAGCCTGGCCTTTCCCAGGAAGACCATCCGCCGCAGGGAGGAGGAGAAGGAGCGCACCTCCTCCCCTAGACGCGCCAGGAGGCGTCGGTATCCATCGCGCCGCCGGAGGAAGGACGGGGATAAGCGCAGAAGCACCCGGTCCAGGGCCGCCTGGGGGTGAAGGAGGGAGAACAGGACCAGGGCCAGGAAAAGCAGCCCCACGGCCAGGGCGGAAAAGAGGAAGCCCTTCACGGTGAAGGAAAATTGGAACTGCTCCTGGGCCAGCCAGATGGCCGGGGGGAAGCTTAGCATGAGGAGAAGCGCGGACACGCAGGCGCCGAAGGAGACCACGGCGGCTGCCTCTCCCGCTCCAAGGCCGTATTGGTAGAGGAAGAGGGCCTCCCCGGTGACCCCGCCGGCCCTCCAGGGGGTTACCATGCCGGTGAAGTAACCGCCGTAGACCGTCTTCAGCAGATGGGGGAAGGGGACGTCCCCGTCCACGGCCCGCACCAGTATGCGCATGCGCAGGGCGGACCACAGCCAGCGCCCCAGGGAAAGGGCTACCGCCAGCACCAGGTAGAAGGGGGAGAGCCGGGAGAGGGCGGCGGGGATCTCCCTGCCCATGGTGCTCAGGAAGATGACCACCAGGGTCGCCGTGGAGATGGATACCGCCGCCACCAGGCCGCGGCGCATCCTGGACCGGCTAACGGAAAGCCCCTTCTCCTCCAGCGGTTCCTCCTCCATGCACGCTTTCTTCCCGCTCGTCCCGCGGCAATCCCTGCGCTTCGTGTTTCCGTGCCGTGGTTTCGCGGCGACCCGAAGATTTACCCTTTCGTGCGCCGGTTACAGTATAGAACATCCGTGCCCATTTCCCTCCCGCTTAACCGCGGCAATCCCTGCGCTTCGTGTTTCCGTGTCGTGGTTCCGCGGCGGCGGGGTACCAGGCCCTTCCTTCCGCCGACCGCGGTGGGACGACTCGAGTCCGGGCCGCCGTATGCCCTTTTCGCATCGGCGAAGGAGCGATGAACCGGATCAGCTTAACCGACGGCTTCCGGTGGGATAATGGAAGTGAGGCCGGTGTGTCACCGGAATTACCGGAGTCTACGTGGGAACGAGGGATGGATGAAAAGCATGGACAAGGAAGAAGTTGCCAGGATGCCGGACGGGGAGGAGGGACGGGAGAACAGTCCGGGAAGGTCCCCCGGGAGGGTGGTGGTGCGGGTAGGGGGCATGACCTGCGCCTCCTGCGCCTCCCGGGTGGAGAAGGCCCTCCGGGAGATGCCCGGGGTCACGGAGGCCGCGGTCAACCTGGCCTCGGAAAAAGCCACCGTCTCCTATCGGCCCGAGCAGGTGGGGTTGGAGGAGATCGTGGAGGCCATCAGAGGCCTGGGTTACGAGGCTGGGCTGGATAGGGCTGTCTTCGGGGTGGAGGGCATGACCTGCGCCTCCTGCGTGGCCCGCGTGGAGAAGGCCCTCTCCGGGGTGGAAGGGGTGGTGAGCGCGGAGGTCAACCTGGCCACGGAGCGAGCCACGGTGCTCTTCGACCCGCAGAGTGCCGACTTTGATAAGATGGCCCGGGCTGTGGAGGCAGCCGGCTACCGCCTCCTTCCCGCCGGGGAGGGGGAGGAGGCCCTGGACCGCGAGCGGCGGAGAAGGGAGAGGGAGACCCGCCTCCTGCGGGTGAAGCTCATCTACAGTGCGGCCTCCGCCGCCCTCATCCTGGTCCTCTCCATGTTGGGAATGCATCTCCCCGGCCTGTCCTCCCTTACCGAGAGGGCCCGCTTCCTCATCCTTTTCGCCCTGGCCACGCCGGTACAGTTCTGGCCGGGCCTCACCTTCTACCGCGCCGCCCTGAGGGCCACGCGACACGGCACCGCGGACATGAACACCCTCATCGCCGTGGGCACTACCGCAGCCTATTTTTACAGCGTGACGGCCACCTTCTTCCCCTCCTTCATCAGCGGGGCCGGTCTCGAGCTGGCCGTGTATTATGACGCCTCGGCAACCATCATCGCCCTCATCCTGCTGGGAAGGTTCCTAGAGGCCAGGGCCAGGGGGCGGACCTCGGAGGCCATCCGTAGGCTCATGAGCTTGCAGGCGCGGACCGCCAGGGTGGTGAGGGAGGGAAGGGAGGTGGAGATCCCCGTGGAGGCGGTGAGGGTGGGGGACCTGGTGGCGGTGCGTCCCGGGGAAAAAATTCCCGTGGACGGGGTGGTGGAGGAGGGGCGGAGCAGCGTGGACGAGTCCATGCTCACCGGCGAATCCCTGCCGGTGGAGAAGGGGCCCGGCGACGAGGTGACCGGGGCCACCCTGAACACCACCGGTTTCTTCCGCTTCCGCGTCACCCGGGTAGGGAGCGACACCGTCCTGGCCCAGATTGTGCGCCTGGTTGAGGAGGCCCAGGGGAGCAAGGCCCCCATCCAGCGCCTGGCCGACCGGGTGGCGGCGGTCTTCGTCCCCGCGGTCATCGGCGTGGCCGTGGTTACCTTCCTGGCCTGGCTGCTGACCGGCCCGGAGCCCTCCTTCAACTTCGCCCTCCTCAACTTCGTAGCCGTCCTGGTCATCGCCTGCCCCTGCGCCCTGGGCTTGGCCACGCCCACGGCCATCATGGTGGGGACGGGAAAGGGCGCGGAGATGGGCATCCTCATCAAGGGAGGCGAGGTCCTGGAGAGGGCGGGACGCCTGGACATGGTGGTCTTCGACAAGACCGGTACCCTCACTTGGGGACGGCCGGAGGTCACGGACGTGATTCCGGTGGAGGGCAGGGGGGAGGAGGAGGTCCTCCTCCCGGCGGCCGCCGTGGAGAGCGGGAGCGAACACCCCCTGGCCCAGACCATCGTCGGGGAGGCCGAGAGACGTGGCCTAGCGCCCGGAGAGGTGGATGACTTCCGGGCCTACCCCGGCATGGGCGTGGAAGCGCGCTGGCGGGGAAGGGTCATCCGCTTGGGTAACGCCGAGTTCATGCGCCGCAGCGGGGTGGACGTCACGCCCCTGCAGGCAGCGGAGGAGGCTCTCTCCGGGGAGGGGAAGACGGTGGTCTTCCTGGCCTCGGATGACGAGCTCCTGGGGCTGGTGGCGGTGGCGGACGAGTTGAAACCCATGGCCGCGGAGGCGGTGGCCGAGCTGAGGGGACTGGGCATCGAGGTGGCCATGCTCAGCGGCGACCGGCGCTCCACGGCGGAGGCCGTGGCCCGAAAGGCGGGCATCCACAGGGTGATCGCGGAGGTGCTGCCCGCGGAGAAGGCGGCGGAGATAGCCCGCCTGCAGGAGGAGGGTCACGTGGTGGCCATGGTGGGGGACGGCATCAACGACGCACCCGCCCTGGCCCGGGCGGACCTGGGGATAGCCATGGGGACGGGCACCGACGTGGCCCTGGAGACCTCGGACATCACCCTCATCTCTGGAGACCTGCGCAAGGTGGCCACCGCGGTACGCCTCTCCCGGGCCACCCTGCGCACCATCAAGGAGAACCTCTTCTGGGCCTTCTTCTACAACGTCGTCGGCATACCCTTGGCCGCTGGCGTGCTCTACCCGGCATGGGGAATCCTGCTCAACCCCATATTTGCCGCCGGGGCCATGGCCTTCAGTTCCGTGTCCGTGGTGGGGAATTCACTGCGCCTGAGGAGGTTCCGCGACCCTCGGCGGAAGGGACGGGAGGAGGTGGCGGCAGCCACCTAAGATTAAGACAGGGGAGGTGGAGGAAATGTTCGGCAAGGTGGTGGACCCGGTCTGCGGCATGAAGATACGCAAGAAGGACGCCGCGGCCACCTCGGAGTACCGGGGAAAGACGGTCTATTTCTGTAACCACGCCTGCAAGGAGGAGTTCGACCGCGACCCGGAGAAGTACGCTGCTCGCCTGGAAAAATGAGGAGCGGCGGCCTCCGCCTCCCGGGTGTGATGCCGGGAAGAGGCGGGAAAAGGCGGGTGTTTCGCCGCGCTGCTCCCGCGGAGAGCGTGGAGACGTGTTCCTCTCCGGGCCGTGAACGGGAGCAACAAGCCGTGAAAGGGTAGGTGTTCGGAATGAGGGACAGGGATGACGAGCTGGAGGATTATGCGCTGGCCCACTGGAGCAACCTGGCGGGCACCTCGCCGCGCCGCTCCCGCCGCGAGCTGGGAACGGTGATAAAGGTCAAGGGGAACCTGGCCGAGGTGGCCTTTCCCCGTGGGCGCATGTGCGAGGGGTGCGGGTCCTGCTGCGTGGCGGCGGGAGAGGACACCATGGTGGTGGAGGCCCGGAACCCGGGGGGAGCGAGGAAGGGAGACCGGGTGGAGGTGGAGGTTCCCATAAGGGTCGCTCTCAAGGCGGCCTACTTGCTTTACGGCGTTCCCCTGCTGGCCTTTCTCCTGGGCCTGGGGGCGGGAGGGGTTCTGGGCGCGCTGGTCCTGGGGGGCTCCTGGGATGTCCCCCTGGGACTGTTGTTCGGGTTCGGTTTCCTGGTCCTTTCCTACCTCCTTCTGGCCAGGATATATTCCCCCCGCTCCCGGGCCTCCTCCGCCTACCGGCCCACCATAATCAGGATCGTGGAGAAGGCCGCCGGAGCCGGCGCGCCCCCGGAGCCGGACCACTAGAGCGTTGTCGCACCACCTGCACCCGCTTGCGCTTGCCTCCTTCCCGTCTTTCCCCACTCCGATGGGAGCGGGTCCGCCTCCGCGTGGAAAGACCGGACTGCGAGGCGTTACCCGTCGTTCGGACAAGCGCCGTACGGGTCGAGGAAGCTCGAACGAGCATCCTATTGTCCTGTCAGGCAGGGAAGTTAAGCGGAACGACAAGCATATTGCACCGTTGATCGACCCGGTGGAAGATGCGGCAAGGAGGGAAGCCGCCGTTCTGGTATACTTCCCTTGACGGGGGTAGAGAAGATGAAGAATGCCGGTGTTGCGGATAACAGCTCCGCGCTTCCCTCCCCGAGGGGACCTTATTCCCTGTTCGTCACCTGGGAAGGACTGGTGTTCGTTTCCGGTCTCCTGGCGGTGAGGGGCGACGGGCACGAGGTCAAGGGGGACGTCCGGGGAGAGGCCATGGTGGTCCTGCGCAACCTTGAGGCTGCCCTGCGCGAGGCGGGCAGCGGCCTGGACAAGTTGCTCATGGTTCATGTCTACCTGAAGGACATCGGCGAGTTGGCCGCCTTCAACGAGGTCTACGAGGAGATCGTCCCACGCCCCTACCCGGCGCGCAGCGTGGCCGGGGTGGACCTCCCGGGAGGTTTCCGGGTGGAGCTCTCCGCCGTGGCCCACCTCTGAAGGAAGTGCGACGCGGGAAGTGCACCCCGCTTGGGAGCCTGAGGATATACGGGAAGCGTGGTTCTAACGCCTTTCCCTTCTGCCGTGTCGTCCCGGTGGCGGGGAGCGGTATAGGAAATGGGGGAAGACGGATACCCCAGCTGGCCGGGTGGGAGGCGATGCGCAGGATATGGACGGCACGGGCAAGGAAGGGATGACCATGCCGAGGGTAGTGGTGGCTCCCCAATCCATGGGCACGGTGACCCTGGGGGTCAAGAACCAGTTCGGGTTGATCATGCAGGCCGACCGTATCCGGGACCACAACTGGAACCTCCACCGCAAGTTCGCCGACATCTTCATGCTGGTGAGGCCGCATTTCACGGTCATCGAGGGCCTGCATGCCCTCAATCACGGCCATTACGCCCCGGAGGGGCTGGCCGGGGAATGCGTGGAGGAACTCGGCGTCTTCATCGGTGGGGAGGATACCCTGGGCGTGGACGCGGTGGGGGCCGACCTCCTGGGCATCGATCCCCGGGAGGTGGAACACCTAAGGCTGGCCGCCGAAGAGGGCCTGGGGTGCGTCGACCTGGAGAACATAGAGGTCGTAGGGGACCGGGAGCCCTTCCGGAGGAACTACACCCCGGAGCTGCTTCCCGCCTATCCACCGGACGTGCGCATCCTGGAGGGCGCGGAGAGGTGCTGTGTACCACGGCCCGCATACCTCCCCTGTGGGCCAGGTGAGAAGGAGGCATTCGACTCCGGTCCGCCGGAGAGGAGGGGGTAAGACTCCGGTGCTGAGAAAACGAGGGTTCATGTAGTGGAGAACGCGGGAGTTTAACTGGTAGTTGTTGGTAAATCGCCTGCATAATTCATTGTGTTCGTATCGAGCGGAATGGCCTGGGGTTTTCGGCTGAGGTAATCGGTGGAAACAAGGTTTCGGGCGCAGGGTCGAGAACTCTTCATGGCGACCGAGAAACGGCGGAATGACGCATATCTTCCGTATACTTGCCGGCTTTGGCCGGGCAAACGCCGGGTTTCATCCTGCGAAGTTTCGATTTTCGGTCAGCTTGTCGAAGTGAGGACCGTGATATTCAAGGCTGAGCGGACCATGTCGAATGATCGGGTTGAAGTTCCTCGCGTAGAGGATGAAGCGGGAGGGGCGCTTACTTGGCTTCCTTGGAAGTGAGGGTCGTCGGCAGGCGGGAATGCGGCGCGGCGCGGCAGCCGGAAACGGTGGAGAGCATCGACCCTTCCCGCCGCGGGAGATACCCCGTCCTCTACGTCCCCGGTTTCCTCCGCCTCTACGTACTCTCCGCGGCGCTGCGGCGGCGCCTGCGCAACCTGGACTTCGCCGTCTACACGCTCCGGATGCCCAATTTCAACTCCGGGGACATACGCTGGAGTGCCAAGGTGCTGCTGGACAAGGTGGACGAGCTCCGCGTTCTCTCCGGCGCCGATAGGGTGGCTCTTATCGGCCAGGGCCTGGGGGGCCTGGTGGCCAGGTTCATGGTGGAGGGCCTGGGCGGAGCCGAATTCCTCTACCGCCTGGTCATGCTGGGCACCCCCAACCGCGGTTCCCTTACCTTCTACCTCTTTTTCCCCTTCAAGGCCGCCCGGCAGATGCTCCCGCGCAGCGCTTTCCTAAGGAACCTCGCCGAGGCCTACCGGGAGACCTGGGGGGAGGAAAGCCCTCCTTACTACTCGGTTTGCACTCCCCTGGACGCCGCGGTCATCCCCTGGACCAGCTGCCTTCTGGAGGGGGCCGAGAACCTGCGTCCGGGATGGCCCTGCACCCATATGGGGCTGGTGCGCTCCCGGGCCGTGGCGGCGCTGCTCTCCGTTCTCCTGGAGGGAGAGGCGGACCGCGAGGAACGCCGCCGCGCCGAGGAGGACCAGGCGGCTCTGCGGGACCTGAACCGGGCCCTGGAGGAGGATCCCCTGAATGACGCTGCCCTCCTGCGCCGCGCCGAGATGCTCATGAAGTGGGGGTATTACAGCGCAGCCCTCCGGGACCTCAAGCGACTGGCCAAGCTGCGCCCCGACCTCCCGGAACTCTATATCCTCGCGGGCAGGGCCTACAGGCACAAGATAAAGTACGACGACAACCCCCTCTACAACCAGGCCATAAGGAACTATACCCGGGCCATCAGCCTGGAGCCGGGTTCGGCGGAGGCCTATTTCGAGAGGGGGGTGTGCTACGCCCTGCTCAACGCCTGGGGTGAGGCGGTGGACGACTGGGACCGGGCCCTTATCTTAAACCGCGATTATTACCCCGCCTACCTGGCGCGGGGCCTGGCCCGCAGGAGGAGGGGAGATATGGGCGGGGCGGAGGAGGACTTCCGGGAGGTACTGCGCATAAACCCCGGCGACCGGGATGCCTCGCGCTTCCTCTCAGAGCTGGAAGGCCGAGGTAACCGGCAGTTGGGAAACTGAGTTAGCCGGCGCCCCGCATCGGCAACCCACCTGAAAGCGGCGTTCAAGGTATGGCCATGCCACCGTCGAATAAGCATAGCGAGGCACGTAAAAGGAGGCGTTGCCGGTCTTATGGAGGGATATCTCCCTAAGGAAAGCCGTTCCGGGCACGGAGCAGCACGGTGGGGACGCGGGCTCCGGGTGCCCTTCCTCCTTCTCCTGACGGCCGCATTCCTGGCCGCCATCGGCTTCCCGCCGGGAGGGGGCAGGGCCAGGGCGGGAAGCCTGAGCGGCTGGAAGTTCTGCATCGACCCAGGCCACGGCGGGAGCGATCCCGGGGCCGAGGGCCCCACCGGCCTCCTGGAGAAGGACGTCAACCTCAAGGTGGCCCTCAGGCTGCGCGACCTCCTGGTGGCCGAGGGTGCCCAGGTGCTCATGACCCGGGAGAGCGATGTCACCGTGAGCATCACCCAGCGCTGGCAGATGGCCAACGCCTGGGGGGCGGACCGTTTCATCAGCGTCCACCACAACTCGATTGATAACCAACCCGAGGTCAACGGAACGGAGACTTGGGTTTACCAGTACGCAAGCGAAGAATCTCTCAAGTTGGCCAACGCTGTACAGGCGGAACTCCTTGCAGAATTTGGCCTGCCCAATCGGGGGGTAAAAAGAACGGAGAAATTCGGCGTCCTGAAAAACACCACCATGCCCGCTATCCTCACCGAGGCCTCCTTCATCTCCAACCCCCAGCAAGAGCAGCTCCTGAGGGACGACGCCTACCTGGCCCGGGAGGCCCAGGCCATCTTCCGCGGCATACGCATGCCCTCCCGGGTAAGCTTCATCCAGCCTCCCGAGAATCGCCCGTGCAGCGGTCCGGTGGAGGTTTCCCTGCAGGTGGTGGGATCGGATAGCCTGCAGCGCGTGGACCTCCGCCTGGAGGAACAGCTGCTGGGCAGCCGCAGCGCGCCGCCCTATGACTTCACCGTGGATACCTCCGCCCTGAGCGACGGCACGTACCGCTTAAGGGCGGAGGCCTATTACCTCAACGGTGGGACGGCCACGGTCTCCCGCGACCTGGTGGTGGCTAATGCTGCCAAAAAATGGTATTTCGCCGAGGGGACCACCGCCGCTGGGTTCGATGAGTGGCTCACCGTCCTCAACCCCAACCGGGAGGCGGTGGACTTCACCGTCTCCTACCATTTCGTCGAGGGCGATACCATGGTCCGTTCATACCGGGCGGAGGCGGAGGCCCGCGTCACCATCCAGGTGGCCAGGGAAGTGGGGGAGGGACGGGAGTTAGGGATAAGCGTGGAGTCTCCCCTTCCCCTGGCGGTGGAACGTCCCATGTACTTCCTCTACGCCGGCAGGTGGGCTGGGGGCCACGTCTCCTCGGGGATCACCAATCCCTCCCGGACCTGGTACTTCGCCGAGGGCTACACGGGTCCCGGCTTCCAGGAGTACCTGTGCCTTCTCAACCCCGGCGGTGAGGACGCCCGGGTCACCGTGGAATACTACTGCCAGGGTGGCCTGCTGGCCGAGGAGGATCTGGTGGTGCCGGCTGGGAGGCGCCGCACCCTGGACGTCAACCGCAGCGTGGGTCCCGGGCAGGAGGTGTCCGTCAGGGTGAGTTCCGATCGAAATATCGTGGCCGAGCGACCCATGTACTTCCTCTACGCCGGCAGGTGGGCTGGGGGCCACGTCTCCTCGGGGACCACCAATCCCTCCCAGACCTGGTACTTCGCCGAGGGCTACACGGGTCCCGGCTTCCAGGAGTACCTGTGCCTCTACAACCCCAACCCCTACGTCAACCGCGCCGCCATAACCTACCAGACCTCCGGGGGAGTGAACATCACCGACGAGGAATACATTCCGCCCTATTCCCGGAGGACGCTGGACGTGAACCGCCGGGCGGGAAGCGGCCTGGAGTTGTCCCTTCTGGTACAGGGCGAAGGCCCCCTTGTGGCCGAGAGGGCCATCTATCACGATTATTCCAACTGGTGTCGGGGCGGGGACGTAGCCGTCGGGGTGAGATCGCCCTCGCGCCACTGGTACTTCGCCGAGGGCTACACGGGGCCCGGATTCGAGAATTGGCTGTGCATCCAAAACCCCGGCGGCCAGGACTGCCAGGCGGAGATATGGATATATACCGAAGGCGGCGAGCTCCTCGAGGAGAAAGTCATACTGCCTGCTCGCACCCGGACCACCCTGAAGTTGAACTCCATGGTCCCCTACCAGGAGGGGATATCCGTATCCCTTCACGCCGGGGGGGAGGTGGTTGCGGAGAGGCCCGTATACTTCCGGTACTACAAAGGTTGGGTCGGCGAGCACGTCTCCAGCGGTTATGCGCCGGGGATGCAGAGGTGATAATACTTGAAGAGGGCGTCCCGAAAGGGGAGGGAGGTGAAAGGGGAGAAGGAAAGGAAGAGGAGAGCAAGGATGGCACGAGGCGCGAGAGTCTAACGAGGGAACGCGTCGCAGGAGAGGGATGTGGATGGGGGAGCGCGCGCGAGGGGTGAGAGTTAGCCGGGGCCGGGTGCGATATGGTGAAGAGAGGGAGTCGAGGTGCCGAGCGTAACGGGAGGGATGCGGTTGAGCGAAAGGATTTTCGGCGAAGGTTAGCCGCGGTGCGGGGTAGAATATTAAACCTGAAATGAAATTCGCGGGAACGGAAGGACTTGGCAAGGAGGTAGTGATGAAGGGAGCGGTGAGCAAGATACTTATCGTGCTGGGGATCGTTCTCATCCTGGCGGCCATCCTCTGGTGGGCCATCGCCGTGAACGCCCTGGTGAAGCTGCCGGACGACGTGGACGTGGAGAACAAGTACGAGGGGGAGATAACCTGGTACGTGGACCCCATGACCCATAAGCCGCTGGCGGAGGGAGAGGAAGTGAAGCTTCCCTTGGAGGTTACCCAGAAAATAGTCTCCCTGGCGGAGGAGTTCGATTCCTCCACCGGCCCCCTCAAGGAGACCATCGAGCTGAAGATAGGGGGCATGGCCCAGCCGGCCCAGGAGTTCGTCTACGTGCTGGACCGCAAGACCCTGGAGAACGTGAGGGACGACCGTGCCTACGCCTGGACTCCCGACAACGTCGTTGACCGCGAGGGAGCCTACTACCCGCTCTTCCCCTTCGACACCTCCAAGGACGAGACCTACAGGCTGTGGAAGAACGAGATCGGCGAGGCGGTGGAGGTGGAGTTCGTCAGCGAGGAGGACAAGGAGGGAATAACCGTCTACAACTTCAAACTGGCCTTCGAGGACAAGGAGGTGGTTGGAGACTACGTCCAGGGCATGGGCCTTCCCGCCTCCACCAGCTTCGAGGAGCTCAAGCCCCTCCTCAAGGCGGCGGGCGTGGACGTGGACGCCTTCCTGGCCCTGGCCGTGCAGGCCATGCGGCCCGAGGATCTGCAGGCCCTCCAGCAGGCGCTGCAGGGGGAGATACCCCTCAAGTACTACTGGACTGCGGAGCAGGAGATGTCCGTGGATCCCAAGACCGGCACCCCCGTCGACATCTACAAGAGCGCGGAGAGCCTCACCTACAAGCTGGACGTGGAGGGGCTTTCCGGTCTCCAGGCCGTCCTGGCCAAGTACGTTAGCGATCCCCGCCTGGGTCCGGCCATCGCCCAGCTGGCCGGGCTGCAGGAGCAGATGGGCGAGGCAAGGAAGGTATTCTCTTACGAGTACGCTTCCACCCAGGACACGGTGAAGGCCGCGGTGGAGGACACCAAGGACGGAGCCGGAAAGATAAACCTGGTCAAGGTCTATATTCCGTGGGCCCTGCTCATCGTGGGCGCCCTCATCCTCATCGTGGGCCTGCTCCTGGGCGGAGGCCCGGCACCGGAACAGGCGGAGGAGGAATAAGCTGCCCGCTGGTTAATCGGTGCCCAACGGGGCTTCGGATGCGGGAGGAACCTGCCTCCCGCATCTTTTATCCTACCTCCAGTCCGGCAAGGTCGGGGGAGGATGCCGGAGCGCTCAAGCAGGTGCCATGGGGTGTGAAAAAACTTTAGAAGCCGCACCCTCATCCCGGCACGATAAGGCCCGTCATCCCGGCAAGGTAGGTAGAACCGGAGGGAGTCATTGTGCCCCCGCGAGGCGCATAGGATAATGTTTGCATGAGGATAGGCAGGTTGGGGATAGGCAGGTTATCCTCAAGGTGACGCGGAAAGTTAAGAGGGAGCGGAATTGGAAGAACCATCGCCGGAGCGCCGCTGCCCCCTGTGCAACGCGCTCCTGGAAGAGATGCCCGAGGAGGGGTGTTTCCGCTGCCGCAAGTGCCTCTCCCTCTCCCGCTTTCGCGGGGAGGAGCTCCTGGCCATGGACATCCCGGGATACTACCCGCGCCTCGAGGAGCTTCGCCGGCGAAACCTGGAGATCGTGACCCTCATCGAGGCCGAGGGGATGAAGGGGGAGTGGCGGGACATGCAGTACATAAGGAGCCTGCACGAGGAGAGGCAGAGGGTGCTCTCCGAGTACAACTTCCTAAGTTATTTCCAGCAATTCGTGGATCGCTGGTGAGGAGCGCCGGCCGACCGGCGCGGAGGGTCCCCGGGTCAGGGAAATCCCCTCAACCGTGGCCGCAGGGATCGAGTGGCGGAGCCTTGAAGTTGCGAGGTCCGGTGCGCCCGGCGGGAGGTGGGCGCAGGAACCCGGTATGAGGGGGAAGCGTCATAAATCCCGATAAACGCCGGGAAAGGAGGTAGGGAGGATTGGCGAGGGAGAGGATGAGCAACTGGGAGAAGCTGCTCTCGCTCCTCAGGCCCAGGAGCGGGATTGCGCGCTGGGCGCTCCTCCTTCTTTCGGCCCTGGCCGTCTTCCTGTTGGCCGCCTCCACGGTGACGGTCCTGGCCGATTCCCGCCACCGGGGGGAGATGTTCCCCAACACCACCGTCCTGGGGGTGGACGTGACCGGCATGAGCCGCGAGGAGGCAGTGGAGAGGGTGCGCGAGGAAGTCGTGGCTCCCCTCATGACCCCCCTCACCCTGAGCTTCCGGGGGCGGAAGTGGGTCATCGATCCCCAGGAGCTCAACCTCCACGTGGACGTGGAGGCCCTGGTGGACCTGGCCTACCGGGCGGGATGGGAGAGGTCGGTCTTCGAGCGCGCCCTGCGCAGGGCCTTCAACCGACCCCTGGACATCAACATCGGGCTGGAATATTCGATGGACCGGGACCTTTTGACCAGGAAGCTGAACGCCGTCGCTGCGGAGATCTACTGCGAGGTGAGGAACGCCTCCCTGGATTTTAACTTCAACACCGGAAAGCTCACCTTCCATCCCTCCCGGGACGGCCTGCGCATGGACGTGGAGGCCACCCTGCGGGTGGTGGAGGAAGCCCTGCTTTCCCGCGAGAGGGTGGTGGAGCCGGTGGTGGTAGTGACGTCCCCCTCCCTCAAGAGCGAGGACGTGCAGACCGTCCTGGTGGTGGATATCATGGGCAACACCCTCAAGTGGTACAACAAGGATACCCTCATAAAGACCTATTACGTGGCCACCGGCGAGCCCAAGTACCCCACCCCCCTGGGAAAGTTCTACATCATCCGCAAGGAGGCCAACCCGGTGTGGATAAACCCCAACACGGAGTGGTCCAAGAACATGCCTCCGCGCATCGAGCCGGGACCCGATAATCCCCTCGGGGCCAGGGCCCTGGTGACCAGCGCCGCCGGGGGCACGGTCCTCATCCACGGCACCAAGAACCTGGTGCCCGGGCTCCATTCCCACGGATGCATCCGCATGGCCAACTGGGCCATCATCGAGCTCTTCGACCACGTGAACGTGGGGACGCCGGTCTTCATCTGGACCTCCAAGCCGGTGCCGTTGCCGCCTCCCGAGCAGGGACCTCCGGTGGGCCCGGAGAACCCCGGGCTGGGCAGCACCGGAAACTCGAACACCGGGGAGGCCACGCGGTGAGAGAGGGTGGGGTCGCCGGCCCGGACGGGTACCCTGCCGTGTCTTTTTAACGAGGAAGGCCGCGCGGTGTGCTGGATGGGATATCTTCCGTGCGGTAGTGGGAGCGGGAGCGGCGGGAGGCACGGCCGCGCGTATCCTGTCCTCGACGCCGATGAAGGCAGATGCCTTTCCGGATCGGTAAGTGCGGTTACGGCCGGAAGGGAAAGGAAATAATTACCATGCGGGTGGCGGTGGTGGGAGCGGGAGCCATGGGAGGCCTGGCCGCCCACATCCTGGCCGCCTCGGGAGCGGAGGTGGTCCTCTACGAGACCCGCGAGGAACGACTCGCCTCGCTGGCGACGGAGGGCCTCCGCCTCCGGGGGGTCCTGGAGGGGGAGAGCCGGCCGGAGGTCAGGCACCCCTCGGAGGGCGGCGCGCCCTTCGATGTTTTCATACTGGCAGTGAAGGCCCACGTCACCGCCGAGGCCCTGCGCCCGCTGAGCCCCTTCGTGCACCGGGACACCTTCTACCTCTCCCTGCAGGAGGGAAACGCATGGGAGGAGCTGGTGGAATTGGTGGGCGGGGAGAGGGCCTGCGCCGCTCTGGCCTGGGTCTCCGCCGCCGAGGCCGTAGACGGGACGGTGGAGGTGGAGGGTTGCCGTTCCCTGGTCGTGGGGTCTGCCGCTCCCGGGGAAGGGGGTGCCGAACCCCCGGGATTGGCAGTCCTCATGGGTGCCCTGCAGGACGGGTTCCCCGGCAACGTGGAGGTGACGCGTGACCTGCGGAAGGCCACCTTTTGCCGGCTGCGCTCCGTAGCCCCGGTTAGCGCCCTGTGTGCCCTTGGGGGTGTCGCCCCCCGCGATCTCCGGAACCGGGAGGGTATCGGAACCTGGCTTGAGGAGGCGGTCGAGGAAAGCACGGGAGTGGCGACTTCCCTGGGCCTGAAGTTACCGTTTGTCGAGAATCCCTGGGAGGATGCGGTGTGGGATCGGCTCCCTCCCCCCATGCTCCGCGATGTAAGGGCCGGTAGGACGACGGAGCGGGATTACCTGACGGGGTTCCTGCTGCGCGAGGCCGCACGCTGCGGTGCCAGGACCCCTCTCCTCAGCGCCCTGCATTTCCTGCTTGCGGAGGTGGAGAGGGGGGAGCGGGTTCCCGGGGAGCCCCTCTTTCGAGAGCTGCGCCGTCGTGTTTCCGAGGAACGCGGCATGTCCTTGATGTGATCGGCGGCCGGGCACCGGGTGGCGTAACCCGTCAGCGGCGCAGTAAGCGGTCCCTGAGCTCCTTCCTGGAAGGTTTTCCCAGGATAGTCCTGGGGAGCTCCGGGAGGAAGGTGATGCGGTGGGGGACCTTGTAGTAAACAAGGTGTTTTCTGGCGAATTCTATCAGCTCACCCTCGCTGGCGCCCCTGTCCGGCTCGAGGACCACGAAGGCGTGCACCACCTCCCCGCGCACCGGGTCCGGCTCGCCCACCACCGCTGCCTCCCGGACGGCGGGATGCCGCTCCAGGACCTGTTCCACCTCCGAGGGATAGAGGTTGAACCCCCCGGTGATGATGAGGTCCTTCTTGCGCTCCACGATATACAGGTAGCCGTCCTCGTCCAGGTACCCGATGTCCCCGGTGTGTAGCCATCCCCCGCGGAGGGCTCTCTCCGTCTCCGCCGGCTCCTTGAAATAACCCTTCATCACATTGGGACCCCGGACGCAGATCTCCCCCGGGCTTCCGGAGGGTAGTTCCCGTTCGAAGTTGTCCCGGATGCTCACCTCCACCCCGTGGATGGGGGGACCTACGGAGCCCGGCTTCATCGGGATATCCGGGCGCTGGCAGGATACCACCGGCGAGGCCTCGGTGAGCCCGTAGCCCTCGTAGATGTAGACCCCGAACTTCTCCTTGAAGGCCATCAGGATTTGCTCCGGGAGGGGGGCGGCGCCGCTCTGCAGGCGTTTCCAGCTGCGCACGTTGTAGCGGTGGGCGTGCGGGTGGTTGAGGAGCTGGATGAACATGGTGGGAACCCCGGTGATGGAACGGATGTGGTACCTCTCCGTGCAGCGGAATACCTCCTCGGCGTCGAACCAGCGCATGAGCACGCAGGAAAGCCCCCTGATGCCGGGAAGCAGGGATACGGTTAGCCCGTAGGAATGGGACAGCGGCAGGGCGGAGAGGGCCACCTCGTCCGGGGTAACCCGGTTGGTCTCCACTACCGAATAGGCGTTGCTCCCCAGGTTGCGGTGGGTGAGCATGACTCCCTTGGGCCTCCCCGTGGTCCCCGAGGTGTAGAGGATGGCAGCCACGTCGTCATCGGAGAGGTCCGGCCTGGTCTCCAGGGTCTCCGGCTGCTCCCGGATCATCTCCTGGAGGTTAAGGAGGCCTTTCTCCTCCCCCTCGCAGAGGATGACCCTTCCCCGTTCGAAGAGGCGCGGGCAGGCCAGGCGGACCTTCTCCAGGAGGTTGGGGGTGGTCGCCACGTAGGCGGCCTCCGAGTGCTCGGCCATCCAGGAGAGCTCCTCCGCGCTGATCAGGAACATGGTGGGACAGAAGATGATCCCCGTTTTGGCGCAGGCCCCGAAGAGGTGGGAGAATTCCGGCACGTTCTCCATGTGGACCAGCAGGACCTGGCCGGGCTCCAGGCCCAGCTCCAGAAGGGCGTGCCCTATCCTGCAGACTTCCTGGTAGATCTCCAGGTTGGTGTAGGTTCGCTCCTCGAAATTGAGCAGCACGTATTCCGGATGTCTCACCAGTTCACGGTCGTAGAGGTCCGTGAGGATGGTCATTTCCCTTACTCCCTGCTCCCGCCCCCGGGCTCACTGCTTTTGCTTATCTACCCCCCGCGTATTCGGGCCCGGACTCCGGTCTGCGCCGTCGGGTTTCCCGGCCTGCCGGCACCGACGAGCGCTCAAGTCGATTTTACGCCCTGGGGTTCCTCGGAGCTACCGGCGGAGGAAGTCCACCAGCCGCCCCACCTTCACCGCCCCCTGCGGGCACAGCTCGTAGCAGCAGTAACAGCCGATGCAGCGTTCGGTGTCGAAACGGGGGTAATCCTTCAGGGTTATGGCTCCTGCGGGACACCCCCGCAGGCAGGAGGCACAGGCGGTGCATTTCCCGCGGTCCACGCCGAGACGGGGGCGGGAAAGGCGGCGGAAGACGGTCCGCTGCAGGATTCCGCCCGGATCGAGGCGCGCCAGGGTGGAGGGAAGCCGGAAGCCGGGGATGGGCGTGAGATCGCCCTCCGCCTCCACATCCTCCAGGCGGGAGGGGGCCAGCCCCCTCTCTTCGGCGTACCTCTGGGAGGGGACTTTCCGTGGCTCCACGCCCATCAGGTGACATACGGCCAGGTCCATGGCTCCGCCGCTGTCGGAGGAGAGTAGGAGACCCACCTGCCGCAGGGACCCGCCGGAGGGCCCGTTGCCCTCCATTCCGGTCACCGCGTCCATGATCACCAGGTCCGGAGGGCGAATGGCGTAGATGTCCACCAGGAGTTCTCCGAACCGCTTGGGACTGGGGGCCACGGAATGGAGGCGGGCCTTCTCCCCGCCCACCAGGAGACCGTAGCTGTTCTTTATGGCCCCGGTGATCACCGTGGAGAGGTGGGTCTTGAACTTGGGCATCGATATCCAGTGGTCCACCTCGAAGACCTCGGAGCATACGGAGACCCGGTCCACGTAACGGGATTCGAGCCTCACCGTGCGGGGACGCAGGCTGAGGTTCACGAAGTCTTCACCCGCTGCCAGGTCCATCCCGGTTACCCGGGCCATGCGCGCCACCATGCCGTAGCCCCGCACCCCGGGGTTGTCGCCCACCAGGACGTGGCAGCCACGTCGGCGGAGCTCATCCCGCACGGCCTTCACCAGGAGCGGGTGGGTAACGACTCCTGAATCGGGGTGAAAGGGGCCCAGCAGGTTGGGTTTGACCAGGACCGTCTTTCCGGGCCAGTCGATTCCGCTGCGGTCCAGCATGGCGGAGACCAGTGGAACCAGGGTTTCCTCCCGGTAACGGGCCGCCGGCCTTGCCAGGATGTAGGCCATATCCTCCCTTCCTCGAGATCTGCCGTGGGGTGGCAAACCACGCATCCGTGTTAAGCATGAGCATAACACCGACCCGCTTTTTATCAGCACCGGTGGACCAAATGTGGCTACCGGAGGAAGCCGACGGGGGGCCGGAAGTCAGAGATAGCGGAAAAGCTTGGGATGAGCTTCCACGTTCGGGAAAAACTTCGCTCCGGCCATCGGCCCGGTGTCTTTTTCGGCGAGTCTCCGAAGACAAGAAAAACCGTCGCCATGGGCATGGATAGCGGAAGGAAAGGGGGTGAGCCTCCACGTGGAGGGAAAACCCCGTGATATCCCGGTACAGGCCGAACCGGGCAAAGGGCGGGAAGGGTTGCGACAAAAGGGGGTAGAAAAAAATGAATATAATGAAGATCGCGGGCGGAATGCGGAATGGTTCTCCGCGCCCGGGCGGGTAAGGTGTCCGCTCCCAGGGAAGGAGGAGGGGTGAAGTTTTTCGCGCGCTTGTGCCGCGACCATGCGGGGTGGGTGGTACTGGCCTGCATCGCCGTTACCATTCCTGTGGCCGCGGGCATGGGTTTCATCGAGGTCAGGGCGGGGCAGAAGGACCTCATACCCACCAAGTACGAGGCCTCCCGGACCATCAAGGACGTGGACCGCCTTTTCGGCGGGATCAACACCGAGGTTCCCATGGTGGAGAGCGATTATATGCTCACCTACCCCATGATCAAGAAATTTCTTCTCCTTGAAGAGAACATGGCCGAGGAGGTGGGCGAGGAATACTTCGTGAGCGTGGAACATTTCCTCTCCGGCTTCGCCCGCAACATGATGAACGAGGCCCGCAAGCAGTACGGGCCCATGGTAAAGGACATCTCCACCATCATCCGCTTCGGCGAAGGCACCCTGGTCCCCGACCCCTCCGATCCGGGAAGGACCCTCCCCTTCGAGGAGGTCCTGGAGAAGGGGGTGGAGCAATACCTGGCCAACCCGGTAGCCCGCAAGTGGACGGTGGAAAAGGAAGGTTCGGCCCTTCTCTCCGAGGACAATCGTTACGCCGCCATATGGATAAAGGTCAATCCCGACCTGGACACGAAGGGCACCCGGGAGGCGGCCCACCGCTTCGAGGGCTTCTTCCACTCCTATTTCGAGGACGGGCAGCCCCCGGCCTCGGTGACCTTGAGTGGCGATCCCTCCATCGACCGCGACCTGGAGAACTACGTCATGCAGAGCACTTGGCTCCTGGCCCTCATCGCCGTGTTGGTGCTCATGGCCCTCCTCTACCTCACCTTCCAGAGGCTCACGGACGTTTTCCTGCCCCTGCTGGTAATCGTGGTCTCCGCGGTCTGGATCTACGGATTGATGGGGTGGCTGCGCATACCCTACACCATGGTCTCGGCTGTCCTGGGGCCCCTGGTCCTGGGTATCAGCCTGGGCAACCTGGTGTACATGATGAGCCGTTTCTACGAGGAGTTCGGCATCCGCAGGGACCAGAGGGAGGCCGTTTACAGGGCGGTGGTCACCGTGGGCGTGGCCATCTTCCTGGCCTGCATCACCACCTTCTTCGGCTTCGCCTCCTTCGGTTTCTCCGACTTCGACGCGCTGCAGCAGTTCGGTTTCATGGGCGGGGTGGGCATCGCGGTGTGTTTCGTAATGAGTGTCACCCTCCTCCCCGCCCTCATGGTACTGCGCGAGAACCGCAGGTTGCGCCGAGGAAGATCGAGGGCTCCGCGCGGGGTGGCCATTTTCGCCGCCGGGGGGACTTCGCGCTATGACCGCCTGATGGAAAGAATTTCCGGTATCTCCCAGGACCGGCCGCGGGCCGTGATTACCATATACGTCCTGCTCGTCCTGGCATGCGTGCTGGGTACCTTCCGCCTCACCACCACCCCCGACCTGCGCGCCCTGGCTCCCCAGGACATACCTTCTCTTCAGGCCCAGTACCGGCAGGAGCGCATCTTCGGGGGCGTGCAGCAGGACGTGCTGCTGATCACCGGGGACGTGCTCGATCCCCAGGTCCTCCTGGCCATGCGGCGCTTCCAGGAGGAAATAGCTTCCACCCCTTACTTCACTACCAACGGAAGTTCCAGCCTGGCCGAGCTGATACAGGATTTCCGCGCGGAAACGGGGAAGGCGAAGTCCGGAGAAGACCCGGCGACCGCGCTCCCCGCCACGTCGCAGGAGGCGGAGGAGGATCTCGCCGCCATCGCCGAGCTCTTCGGCCCCCAGGAAGGCAACCTGATATCCGCCGACCACCGCGCCGCCCTGATCAGTATCTTCAGCGAGGGGGCCAAGGACAACCGGGAGATGATGGACAAGGACCGCGTGCTGCGGGAGGCCGCGGAGGAATGTTTCGGCTCCCTGGAGGTAGGTTACAGGCTGGGCGGCATCACCCCCATGACCGTGGCCATGCTGGGCAACCTGGTGCCCACCCAGATTCGCACCGCCATCCTGGCCCTTCTCCTCTCCGGCCTGGTGCTGGTGGTCATCTTCCGTTCCCTGACCTATGGGCTGGCTACCCTCACCGTGCTCATAGCCGGGGTGGCCGCGGAGCTGGGTTTCCTGGCCCTCATGGGATGGACCCTGGACATGATGACCGTTCTGGTGGCCTCCATGATCATAGGAATGGGAATCGACTACGGCATCCACGTGACCCATCGTTTCCTGGAGGAGTATGCGCCCCGCGAGGTGGGCGTGGCCCAGGCCCTGGACATCTCCGTGGTCCGGGTGGGAAAGCCCCTCCTGGCCAGCGTGGTCTCCACCGCCGGGGCCTTCCTGATCATCTCCCTGTCCAAGATGGCCCCCATCCGCCGTTTCGGGCTTATCACCGCGGTGTCCCTGGTGGTTTCCCTGGTGGCCAGCCTCCTGGTGCTGCCCTCCGTGATCACCCTCATCAGCAGGGGCAGGCCCCACCCCCACGCCGAATGGGAGGAGGAGGAAGGCGCGGAGCCGGAGGCGGTCACTCCAGTTTGAGCAGGCGGGCGAAGGCCTTCCCCATGATGATCTCGATCTCCTCCGGGGTGAAGGACACCTCGGGGCAGCAGCTGAGGTCGGGCTCGGTCACCGCCTTGACCCAGCGGTCCCAGGGGCAGAGGACGTTGAGGTAGGGACCGTCGGTGCCGAAGAAGACCCTCCAGGGGCCTATCTCGTCCAACACCGTGCGCAGCATGTGGTAGAACCTCTCGGGGTGGCTGTTGAAGATTATTTGCCAGCCGGAGAAATCGAAGTAGACGTTGGTCTTGATGCCGGCCACCATGAGGGCTTCTTCCCAAAGTTGATGGGCGACGTGGGCCATGATGATGGGTAGGTCCGGGAAATCGGCGGCCACGTCGTCCACGTGGATGGGCTGGGTGAAGCGGAACTTCATGGGAGCCGGCTGGCTTCCGGTGTGGAAGAGGACCGGGATCCCGTACTCCAGGCATTTCTCGTAAAAGGGATAAACTACCGGGTCATGGGGATAATAACCCGCGGTAGGGTGGAGCTTCAGTCCCTTCATGCCCCATTCCTCTACGCCGCGCCGGAAGAGGTCCAGCGCTCCCGGACGCCGGGGGTCGATGGTGAAGAAGGGGATGAAGCGGTCCGGAAAACGTCTGGCCGCCTCGGCGATCATGCGGTTCTGCTCTTCCATGGACACCGCGGGCTCGCCGGCCTGGAGGCCGTAATCCACGGCGAAGATACAGGCCTTGTCCACCCCGGCGGCGTCCATGTTGGCCACCGTCTTCTCCCCCGTGGTATCGGCGAGGACGGGTATCAAGTTGTCCACCAGGGCCTCCGGGTCGGGGTATTCGCCCGTGGCCCGGCCAACGGGGATGGTTGCCACCCTGGCCATACCGATGAAGAAGCTGCGGTCGATCCAACCCTCGCCCACCAGATGCACGTGGCTGTCGATGATCATGGCCGTACCCCCTCCTTCACGTTCTTCCCCGAAGCCTTTACCCTGAGTATAGGGGCAGTGAAGGCCCTCATCAAATACGCAGAGTCTTGGAAGAAGGAGTGGCGCGGAAAAACCCGGCTTTTCCGCCCGTGGCCTTCCCCCAGGCCTCCACTGAGTATAGGGGCAGTGAAGGCCCTCGCCAAGTCCGTGAAGCCATGGAAGGAAAAGGAAAAACTGCCAAAACAGCCCGGTTTACCCGCCGGGAGAAGGCCTTCGCCGGGTGCGCCGTTTCCTTGGCCCGGCGCGGGGTTCCGCCGTTACGGAAGGTATGGGGAGGAGATATTCTTACCCGGTTATTGTCTCCTGAAACGGTGAGGGGGATGCGTTCCGTGAAGAGGGCGCCGAATTTCAGCCACCGCGCCCTTGCCATGGGTTATCATGATTATAAGAAACGTGGGGAAGGAGAGGTTCGGAGGAAGGTGGCGCCATGCTCGGCCTGTATTTCGACGGAGAACTGAGACTGCGGGATGACCTCCCGGTTCCCGAGCCTGGACCGGGCGAGGCCCTGATCAAGGTGATGGCCGCCGGCATATGCCATACCGACCTGGAGATAGTCAGAGGTTACATGGATTTCAAGGGAGTCCTGGGGCACGAGTTCGTCGGTGTGGTGGAGAAGAGCGACAATCCCCAGTGGGTGGGGAAGAGGGTGGTGGGGGAGATAAACTGTTCCTGCGGGGTCTGTCCCATGTGCATCGAGGGAAGGGCCCGTCACTGTCCCCAGCGCACCACCCTGGGCATCAGCGGCAGGGACGGAACCTTCGCCGAGTATGTGGTGCTTCCCCTGGCCAACCTGCACCTGGTCCCGGACACCATGCCCCTGTACACGGCCGTCTTCGTGGAGCCCCTGGCGGCCTGTTTCCGCATCACCGAGCAGGTGCACGTAACCCCCAGGCTGAAGGTTGCGGTGCTGGGGGACGGTAAGCTGGGACTTCTGGCCGCCCAGGTCATGCGCCTGACAGGATGTTCCCTGGTGGCTATCGGGCGCTACCCCCATAAGCTGAAAATACTGGACCGCCTCGGAATCCGAACTGCGCTGGAGGACGAGTACCGAACGGACGAGCAGTTCGACCTGGTGGTGGAATGCACTGGCCGCCCGGAGGGTTTCCGGCTGGCCCGGGAGTTGGTCAAACCGGCGGGCATCATCATCCAGAAGAGTACCTTCGTGGAAAGGGTGGACCTGGACATCTCCCGCCTGGTGGTGGACGAGGTCCAGGTCATTGGCTCCCGGTGCGGTCCCTTCCAACCGGCCATCCGCGCCCTGATGCGCGGGCTCATCAACGTGCAGGACCTGATCGACCGGCGCTTTCCCCTGGAGATGGGACTGCAGGCCTTCGAGTACGCCATGCGCGACGGATCCCTCAAGGTCATCCTGGAGATGCGCACCTACCCGGCGGAGGGCCTGCGCAAGCCGGGGGAGCTGGAGGAGGAACCGGTCATCTGAGGCTCGCCCGTTAAAGCGCAAAGGAAAGTTGAAGGACCGGGCGGGATTCGTTTAACTCTCAGGCGACAGGGGGATTTCCTGATATCCTCCGGGTAGACATGGTGACCGTTTTACGCCCCTCCCGGGTACTTCGGGGGCGGGTATCAACGTGCAGGGATCCGAATTCGGGGAGTCGGTAAGGCTGCGGCCCGTGGCGGCCTTAAGGCTTCCGGAGGGCGAAGGAGGGTCAATTGATGGAGGAAAGGTTCCTGGAGGTGGCCAGAGGCGAGGGAGAGGCCGACCTTCTCCTGGTGGGAGGCCGGGTGGTCAACGTCTTCACCGGGGAGATAGGAGAGTACCCGGTGGCCGTGGCCGGGGGCAGGATAGCTGGCTTCGGGGAGAGGCCGGCCCGCGAGGTTCTGGACCTGAAGGGGGCCTTCCTCTGCCCCGGCTTCATCGACGGGCACGTGCACATCGAGTCCTCCATGATCGCCCTTCCGGAGTTCGCCCGCGCCGTGGTGCCGCGGGGGACCACGGCAGTGGTCACCGATTACCACGAGGTAGCCAATGTGCTGGGAGCGGAAGGTCTTTCCTATATGCTGCGCCTGGCCGAGGATCTGCCCCTGGACGTCCTGGTCATGCTCCCCTCTTGCGTTCCCGCCACCCCCATGGAGACGGCGGGCGCCGTCCTTGAGGTCAGCGACCTGCTTCCCCTGCGGGAGTACGACTCGGTCATCGGCCTGGGGGAGATGATGAACTTCCCCGGCGTCATCCACGGCGACCCCTCGGTGTGGGCCAAGCTGGAGGCCTTCCGGGGCCTTCCCGTGGACGGGCACGCTCCCGGACTGCGCGGGAAGGAGCTGGACGCCTACCTGGCAGCGGGGGTGGAATCTGATCACGAGTGCGTGGAGCTGGAAGAGGCCAGGGAAAAAATGGAAAAGGGCATGTACGTCTACATCCGGGAAGGTTCCACGGCCAGGAACCTGGAGGCCCTTCTCCCCCTGGTGGATTCCCGCACCCAGGCTCGCTGCCTGCTGGTCACGGACGACAAGCAGCCGGAGGATCTCCTGGTGAACGGCCACCTCGACGCCGTGCTGCGCCGGGCGGTGGAACTGGGACTGGACCCGGTGACCGCCCTGCGGCTGGTCACCCTGAACCCGGCGCGGCGCTTCCGGCTGGCGCGGAGGGGAGGGATAGCTCCCGGGTGGTGGGCGGACCTGGTGATCCTCGAGGACCTGAGAAGCTTCCGGGTCCTCAAGGTGTTCAAGCGCGGAAGCCTGGTGGCCGAGGAAGGCGTCTATTCAGGGCCGCGGCGCCCGGTGACCCCGGCGCCCGGCGCCATGAACATTGCCTGGGATAAACTCCCTTCCCTGGACATCCCCGCGGAAGGGAAGAGGGTGCGGGTCATTGACCTGGTCCCCGACCAGATAGTCACCGGATCACTCCTGGAGGCGCCCAGGGTGGAGAACGGGATGGTGGTGTCCGATACGGGCCGGGACCTCCTTAAAGCCTGCGTCTTCGAGAGGCACCGGGGGACCGGCAACCTGGGATTGGGACTGGTGCGCGGCTTTGGGTTGCGAGAGGGCGCTCTGGCCTCCACCGTGGCCCACGATTCCCACAACCTGGTGGCCGTGGGAGTGGACGACCGGGATATACTGACCGCCGTCCGCCGGGTGGAGGCCATGGGAGGGGGCCAGGCGGTGGTCACGGGAGGCGAAGTTATCGCCGAACTTCCCCTGGATGTGGCCGGCCTGATGTCCACCCTGCCCCTGGAGGAGGTGGCGGCAAGGGTCAGGGAGCTTCGGGAGGCGGCCAGGGGGCTGGGGTGTCCCCTGAGGGAGCCTTTCATGGCCCTGTCCTTCCTGGCCTTGCCGGTGATACCGGAGCTGAAGATGACCGACCGGGGGCTTTTCGACGTGGGTTCCTTCCGCCACGTGCCCCTGTTCGCGGATTGAGTCTCCCCGGAGGGGAGGCCTTTGCCGGTCCGATCGCGCGAGGTGGCGGCACCGGGTCCCGGTGCTCCCGTACGGCGGTGGGACAGGGAGGGGATCGGTGTCCGGAAAACGGAAGAAAGGGGGAGCGAGTCCCCGATGGAACGTGTGAAGAACCTAGAGGAGTGGGTGAAGTCGGCACGTGCCCAAGCGGGGACCTTTTCCCACGGACGGGGCGATACCGGGAGCCTGCTCTCCGGGGGGAAGGAGCTGATCCGAAAGCTCGAGGATCTCATGCTCCGGAGAAGGGGAGCTGAGATCACGGCTGCCGCCATTCTTTTTCTGGTCACCTGCACGAATTACCTCCGGGGGAGAATGGCCTCCAGGCGGACAAAAAGGATCAGGCTCAGGTTGTGATATACTGGGAAAGCGGCTGCAACAGCGGAGGTTTGGAAAAAGTTTCTGCGCCATCACGCAGCGGATACCAAGGCACGTGGCGGCCGCTTATTCCGGGATGGGGATTGGGCTATCCGGAACGGGTTCGCGACAGTTGGATCACGGCGGGGAAAACGGCAGGGAAAGGAAGTAGCACGGGAGGTCAGCAGCAATGGAGATCAGGAAGGTTTTCGTCGTCGGCTCCGGCCTGATGGGTAGCGGCATCGCCCAGGTGACCGCCTTCGCCGGTTACCAGGTGAAGATGCACGACGTGGACGAGGAACGCACCTCGAAAGGGATGGAAGCCATCAAGAGCTCCCTGGGCAAGTTCCTCTCCAAGGAGAAAATAACCCAGGAGCAGTACGATGCCGCCCTGGCCAACCTGGCCACCACCACCGACCTCAAGGAAGCCTCCGACTGCGACCTGGTGGTGGAGGCGGTCTTCGAGGACCTGGAGGTCAAGAGGCAAGTCTTCTCCCAGCTGGACGAGATATGCCCGCCCCATACCATCCTGGCCACCAACACCTCGGCCATCCCCATATCCTCCATCGCCGCGGCCACCAAGAGGCCGGACAAGGTGGTGGGGACCCACTTCTTCAGCCCGGTGCCCCTGATGCGCCTCTGCGAGATAATCCGGGGGCTGCAGACCTCCGAGGAGACCATGGACATCGCCGAGAAGTGGGCGCAGTCGGTGGGCAAGGAGACGGTACGGGTGCTCAAGGACCATGCCGGTTTCATCGCCAACCGCCTCTACCTTCCCATGGGCATGGAGGCGGCCAGGATGCTGGAAGCCGGGGTGGCCACCCCCGAGGACATCGACAAGGCCATGCGCCTGGGTTACAACCTGCCCATGGGTCCCCTGGAGCTGGCGGACATGACCGGCATTGACGTGCTCATGAACGCTTGCCTAGCCATCTACAACGACACCGGGGATCCCAAGTACTATCCTCCGCCGCTGGTGCGCCGCATGGTGGCCGCCGGGCTGCTGGGACGCAAGACCGGGCGGGGTTATTACGATTATTCCAGCGGCAAGCAGGAGAGCTACTGGAAGCTGTGATCCGCCGCTGGTGCGCCGCATGGTGGCCGCCGGGCTGCTGGGACGCAAGACCGGGC
>JASEFK010000002.1:0-47247 GCA_030019255.1 Actinomycetota bacterium | reverse complement strand
CGGACCCTTATGATTATTCCGGCGGCAAGCAGGTTAGCCGCCGTAAGCTGCAGGCTCCGTCCTGTAGTGGCCGGAGAGTGACGCCGGGGGGCGCGCGCCCATGGGGTTTCACCATCCGAGAGAGGAAAGGGCATCTTTCCAAGCTTTTGAAGGGGGCTGAGATGGAGGAACGGGGCTCCATCGCCTGGGAGGTGGTCGACGGCGCCGGATGGATATATTTCAACCGTCCGGAGAGGCTCAACGCCCTGCAACCGGGTTCGGCCCGAGACCTCTGGGCCTGCCTGAATGCCCTCGAATCCCGCGGCGAGGTCCGGGCGGTGGTCTTCACCGGCCGAGGGAACGCCTTCTGCGCGGGGATGGAACTGAGCGAACTGGAGGGTGCCACGCCGCTGGCGGCGCGACGGCGCGCCCGGGAGGCCCAGATGATCACCGACCGCATAGCCGAGCTCTCCCTGCCCACCATCGCCGCGGTGAACGGCGTGGCCATGGGGCTGGGGCTGGAGATCTGCCTGGCCTGCGACCTGGCCCTGGCCACCCCGGGAGCGCGCTTTGCATTTCCCGAGGTCCGGCTGGGAATGATCCCCTCCGGGGGCGGGACCCAGAGGCTGGCCCGCCTGGTGGGGCTGCGAAGGGCTCGCGAGATGCTTCTCGCCGGGCGTGTGGTGGACGCGGAGACGGCCGCGGCGTGGGGGCTAGTGAACCAGGTGGTGGGGGAGGAGGAACTGGTCTCCCGGGTGCGGGAATGGGTGGAGAAGGTGTCCCAGGGAGGAAGGACGGCCATCTACCTGGCCAAGCGCTGCCTGAATCGTTCCCTGGACCTGGATCTCACCCGGGGCATGGAGCTCGAACTGGAATCCTTTTCCACCTGCTTCGCGAGCGGCGATCCGGCGCGCAGCATGCGCCGCTTCGCAGAGAAGAGGGTCTCGCAGGAAATGTCCACCGGCGTGGATGAAGGAAGGGCCGCCGAAGAGAGGGCCGGAGCCACGGAGAATGAGTCCAAGGCTCCGGGGAGCGATTCCGACTGGGAAGGCGGGGAGGGGGAGGGCGGAGAAGAGGAAGACCTCTTCGAGTGAAGATCTTCTCTGGGATATCGCCGGTCATACCGGGAGAGGACGGGCATAGGCTTCAGGGTGGGCATCGCGGGGTTCCGGTCGCCGGCAAGCCCACCGGGTTCGGCATCCGGGCGGCAGCACCTTCGGGATGCCCGATTCTACGGCATCTTGAGGGGCGGCCCTTTCCATCGGCCGGTCGCCGTTTCCGCTTCACGCGCGTTCAGCGATTTCGTTTTCCATATATCCGGCGCGTTTATCGCGCCCGGGGGCGGGAAACCGAGGTGTAGATCGTCCACCGGTATATTCCTCCCGTCGCCGAAGGGAGTGAGCGATGTATGTGGAAAATATTTCCTCGACCTCCTGTTTCCTCCCGGCGTTGGAGAGAGGCGCGAAGGCGCCCACGTTGCCGTCGAGAGGTGATCTTCTCGCGTGCCGGAGGAGGGATGAGGCGGGGGGCGAAATGAGCGCGGATGCCGTGGGCTTCGGGTGACCTGCCGATGGACGGCGGCGGAGAGGGCCTCGCCGCCGGCAGGCGCGGGCATGAAGGGAAAGGAACGAGGAGGCGAGATGGGCACTGAGACCGCGGAATTCAGGTACCTTCTGGTGGAACGTGACGAGGAGGGCATAGCTGTGCTGCGGCTGAACCGCCCGGAGGCCAGGAACGCCCTCAACCTGGAGCTCATCGCCGAGCTGGGCCGGGCGGCGGACATGCTGGCGCGGGACGATTCCGTGCGGGCGGTGATCGTCACCGGCGGGGAGGAGGTCTTCGCCGCCGGTGGTGACATCAAGGAGATGGCCGGAAAGTACGCCCCGGACATGCTCAACGCCTACGGAGCCGACCTCTCCGGGTTCGAGAAGATCGAGCGCATTCCCAAGCCGGTGATCGCCGCCGTCAGCGGCTACGCCCTGGGAGGGGGATGCGAGCTGGCCCTGGTCTGCGACATGATCGTGGCCTCGGAGACCGCCGTCTTCGGCATGCCGGAGATCACCCTGGGCATCATCCCCGGGGCGGGGGGGACCCAGCGCCTGCCCCGCCTGATCGGGCCCCACCGGGCCAAGGAGATGATCTTCACCGGCTCCTTCTTCGACGCCCAGGCCTGCCGGGAGATGGGGCTGGTGAACAAGGTGGTCCCGGTGGACAGGCTCATGGACGAGGCCAGGGAACTTGCCCGGCGCTGCATCCGCAACGGGGCCGTGGCCCTGGCCTGCGCCAAGGCCTGCGTGAACGAGGGGATGAACACCGACCTCTATACCGGCCTGGCCTACGAGCGCAAGTGCTTCAGCCTTCTCTTTTCCACCGAGGACCAGAAGGAGGGCATGCGGGCCTTTATCGAGAAGCGCAAGCCCGCCTTCAAGGGCAGGTAGGTCGCAGGGAAAATGCGAGCGAGGGAGGTGCCAGAGGTGATTTCCTTCCAATTGACCGAGGAGCAGGAGGCCGTCCGCAAGGTGGCCCATGAGTTCGCGGAGCGGGAGATCCGGCCGGTGGCCGCGGAGTACGACGAGCGGGAGGAATACCCAGAGTGGTTCGTGGAAAAGGCCTTCCGGGCCGGCCTTACCTACACCTACGTGCCCGAGGAGTACGGGGGGCAGGGCATGGACTTCCTCACCGCCTGCATCGTGAATGAGGAGCTGGCCTGGGGGTGCTGTGGATTCGCCACCATCCTGGGGGCCAACAACCTGGGGGTGACCCCTCTTTTGGTGGCCGGAAGCGAGGAACAGAAGCGGAAGTATCTCACCGACCTCACCTCCCGCCCCTCCCTGGCGGCCATGGCCCTCACCGAGCCGGAGGCCGGCTCGGACGCCGGGGCGGTGAAGTCCACCGCCGTCCGGGACGGGGATTATTACGTGATCAACGGCAGCAAGTGCTTCATCTCCAACGGGGGCATCGCCGACCTGCACACCGTGTACGCCTCCACCGACCCCTCCAGGGGTACCCGGGGCCTCTCCTGCTTCCTGGTGCCCAAGGGGACGCCAGGTCTCTCCGGGGGCAAGAAGGAGCGCAAGATGGGGGTGCGCGCCTCGGTGACCTCGGAGGTCATCCTCTCCGACTGCCGGGTGCCGGTGGAGGATCGCCTGGGAGAGGAGGGACAGGGCTTCAAGATCGCCATGATCACCCTGGACAAGGCCCGCGTGTCCGTGGCCTCCAACTCGGTGGGCATCGCCCGGGCCGCCCTGGAAGCGGCGGTGGATTACGCCCGGCAGCGGGTGCAGTTCGGACGCCCCATCATCGAGAACCAGGCCATCCAGTTCATGCTGGCGGACATGGACATGGACATCGAGGCGGGCAGGCTCATGTACTACAAGGCCGCCTGGCTGGAGACGCAGGGGATGCCCTTCACCCGGGAGGCGGCCATGGCCAAGACCTTCTGCTCGGACATGGCCATGCGGGTGACCACCGACGTGGTGCAGGTCTTCGGCGGCTACGGCTACATGCGCGATTACCCGGTGGAGAAGCTCATGCGGGACGCCAAGATAAACCAGATCTGGGACGGGACCAACCAGATCCAGCGCATCGTCATGGCCCGTTCCCTGCTGGGGCGCTGAGGACGGGGTGATGAACCCGGCCGGAAGTGATGTTAGTATATTAGGCGGCCGGCGACGGGGGCCCGCAGGGTCCTCCCGGACCGGCGAACCTCCGCCGCCCCCGTCATGAGAGGTAAGAGGGAGGGCCTCGCAAGAGAGCAACGGATGAGGAAAAAGGAGGTAGAGGATGGACTTCGAGCTCTCTCCGGAACAGAAGGCCTTCTTCAAGGAGGTCAAGGAATTCGCCGCCAAGGAGATCGCCCCCTACACCGAGGAATACGACCGCAAGGGGGAATTCTTCTGGGAGGGATGGAAGAAAATGGCAGACATGGGCCTGCTCGGCCTGCCCTTCCCTGAGGAGTACGGCGGCTCCGGCGCCGGCGCCCTGGACACGGCCATCGCCATGGACGCCTTCGGGGCCGGGGGCGGCGACGCCGGGATGTCCCTCTCCTGGGGCGCCCACACCATAATCGGGGCCGTGCCCATATGGGTGATGGGGACGGAGGAGCAGAAGAAGAAGTACCTCCCGTCCATCTGCAGCGGGGAGAAGATAAGCTGCTTTGGGCTTACCGAGCCCGACGCCGGCTCCGATGCCGCCTCCATTAAGACCACCGCGGTGCGCGACGGCGACTACTACGTCATCAACGGAACTAAGATGTTCATCACCAACGGCCCTATTGCCGACCTGTGCATCGTTATGGCGGTGACGGACAAGGAGAAGGGCGGCGCGGGCATCAGCGCCTTCATTGTGGAGAAGGAGTTCGGCGGTTTCGAGGTGAGCAAGGAGCTGGACAAGATGGGCAACCGCACCTCCCCCACCGCCGAGCTGGTCTTCACCGACTGCCGCGTCCCGGCGGAGAACCTCCTGGGGGCCGAAGGCGAAGGCTTCTATGGAGTGGGCAAGGCCACCCTGGAATGGGAGCGCGCCATCATGGTGGCCCCGGCGGTGGGAGGCATGGAGGCCAACATCGAGCGCTGCGTGGAATACGCCCGGGAACGCAAGCAGTTCGGGAAGCCCATCGGCAAGTTCCAGGCGGTGGCCTTCAAGATAGCCGAGATGAAGTGCCTGCTGGACGCCGCGCGGCTGCTTGTCTACCGGGTGGCCTGGATGAAGGACCAGGGCATCCCGGCCATGATGGAGGCCTGCGTGTGCAAGCTCTTCGTCACCGAGGCCGCCTTCCGGGTGGCCAGCGAGGCGGTGCAGATCTTCGGCGGCTACGGGTACATCCGCGAGTACCCGGTGGAGAGGACTCTGCGGGACGCCAAGCTGGGGACCATCGGGGCGGGCACCTCGGAGATCCAGAAGCTGATCATCAGCCGCCTCCTCCTGGGCAAGCTCTGAAGGGGAGGTAACCACGCGAGGCCGGCAGTCATCCCCGGCCCCCTTAACCTTCGATGTGCAAGGAAAGACTTGGAAGAGAAAGACCCCACGGGTTAATTTATTGAAGAGCTGACGCGGGATCGGAAAACAGCTCGGCTAGGCCTATTTGGCCGGAAGGTCGAGTTATTGGGGGAATGCCGATGCGGGTGAGGGTGCGTTTCACGGGCTTGATACGGCATCACCTGGGTGACAAGGAAAAGGAATTCGAGCTGCCGGAGGGTTCCCGCCTGGGAGACCTGCTGAAGATGGTGGGAAGGGAATACGCCTCGCGCATGCCGGCCCAGATGTGGGACGCGGAGAACGAGAGGTTTCATCCCCTCATCGTGGCCATGCGCAAGGGGGAGCCCTCTTCCGGCGCGGACACCCCCTTGCGCGACGGGGACGAGATATTCCTCCTTTCTCGCATGGCCGGAGGATGAGCATGTGCCGCAAAAGCGGCGGCCGAGGACCATCGATCGCCCTTACGGGAGTTACGCCATTCCGGGAGGGGGAGGTGTTGAAAGGGAGGGAGTGGAATGAGCGACTACGACGCCATCGTGGTGGGTGCGGGTATCGCTGGGCTGGGGGTGGCCACCCAGCTGCAGCAGGCGGGGAAGAGGACCCTCCTTTTGGAGACGTATCCCCGGCCGGGAGGCCGCATGCAGTCCTACGACCTGCCGGGAGGCTACCGGGTGGACACCGGCCTGCACCTCATCGAGATGGGGGACAAGGGGTACTGCCACCAGCTGGGGACCAGGGTGGGGGTGGAGTTCGAGTGGGCCTCCTTTTCCACCACCCTGGACCTCTACCAGGACGGGGAGTGGCGGGACATGCAGTCCTTCATCCGCCTCACGGACGAGGAGAAGGCCCTCTTCATCGAGGTCATGAAGGGGGTGGCGGCCATGGAGGAGGAAGACTTCCGGGCCTGGGACAACCGCTCCTTCGACCAGTGGCTGGACGAGAAGGGCATCTCCGGCAGCCTGCGCGAGGTGTGGGAGAACATGAGCATGATCATGACCACCATTCCCGACACCCGCGAGCAGTCCGCGGGGGAGTGCCTGTACATCGCCCGGGAAGCCCTGCGCAAGGGACGCGCGGTGCTCATCGCCGCCTATCCCCGGGGAGGCATGGGTGGGATAATCAACCCCCTGGCGGTTGCCTTCCAGGAAATGGGAGGCCGGCTGGAGCTGGGCCGCAGGGTGGAGATGGTGGTCTTCGAGGGGCGCAAGGTAATCGGGGTGAAGGTGGCCCGGGAGGGTGGAAGCCCCATCGCCCGGGAATGGCGCGTCCCCTCCACCGACCTGGTCACCGCCCCCCTGGTGGTGCTGGCCCTTCCCATCTGGCACCTGGACAAAGTCCTGGACTTCGACCGGCGCTACTCCCCGCTTCCCTCCTGGTGGCTGAAGCGTATCGAGGACATCCGCGGGGAGCGCACCGGCCTTTTGGGTTACATCATCGCCACCCGCAGACCGCTTTACGAGCGCACGGTTTTCATGTCCGCCCTGCGTTCCCCGCGCACCGGGCTTCCCTTCCAGGCCTTCGCTCCCACCGCCTTCGACCCCGGCGTGGCCCCGCCCGACCGCTACCTCCTGGTCACCGACAACGTGGTGGAGCCGGAGGAAGTGGAGGACAAGTTCAGCCGGGACCGCCTGCTGGAGGCCCACTGGGAGGACGTCAAGGAGATGTACCGCTTCGAGGACGGGGAGGTGGAGTTCGCCATCCCCTATTACACCGCGGGTTGCGACGGCCTGGCCCGCAAGCCGGGGCTCACCGGGGATTTCAAGCCTGACGTTCAGGCCCCGGGCGTGTACGGCCTCTACTTCGCCGGGGACACCTACCTGGGACGTGGCCTGGCCATCGAGGGGGCGGCTCGCTCGGCCATCCTCTGCGTGGAGCGCATCCTGGGCTGAGGGTGACACCTTGGCCCTGATCTTGGCCGTAGCGGCTAGGTGTCATGCCCGTCGCTCCCCCGGGCGCAAGGCTCGCTCCGAGGCCTTTCGGTCGCGCCGACCAGGCACGGCGCCGTCAACTCAATTCCTGGTACCTGGTATTCCGTGAGGTGGCAAAGGTCGATTTTTTACGTATTTCACGACTTGAAAGGGCACCGGGCGGTGACGGTAAGGCGCTCGTGCGCCGCTCAAATTGCTGGCGTTCGGCCATTTGGTGCCGCTCGGGAAACTGGTTTATTATTAACTCCGTATGGAGAGGGAAAAGGATGGAAGAGAAGCGATGCAGTTTGACATATCCCTCCGGAAGGTTTGAAGATACGGAAAGAACCAAGGTGGGAGCCCGGCTTGCTCGGCAAGGGAACCGCGCCCCGCGTAAACCAATCAAGTTTTGCGCATGGAGAAAGACAGCCTTAACCCGGTGATCATCTCCGACGCCTGGGGGTACGGGCTCCTGGAGACCAAGCCCCATCCCCTCTGGCAGGTGCGCTATGCGGCTATCCGCAACAAGGCCCTGCTGGTCCCGGAATACGGGGCCATGTACATCGCCGCCTTCCTCAAGAAGCATGGCTGGGAACCGCGGGTCCTCAACCTGGTAGCCGACGTCTTCCGGGAGGAATCCTGGTTCCGGGAGCGGGAGGAGGGTCTTCCCGACGACTTCCGCTCCACCGCTCCCGTGGGCGGGGAGGAGGCCCTGGCGCTCATGAGGAAGAACTTGGAAGATTCCCTGCGAGACCTCCAACCCCGGGTGGTTCTCTTTCCCATCTCCATCTACTACATCGCGCTCCATGCCCGGGAGATGCTGCACCGGCTGCGGGAGATGCTCCCCGAGGCTGTCCTGGTGACCGGCGGCATCTACGCCACCCTGCACTCTCAGGAGATCATGGAGGATGGGGCGGCGGACTTCGTGGTCCGAGGAGAGGGAGAGTGGACCACCCTGGAGCTTTTGCGGGCTTTGCTTCGGGGGGAGAGGGATTTTTCCCGCATCGACGGCCTTACCTGGCGGGACGGAGATGGAAGGATCATCCATAACCCGGACCGGGAGAGGGAACGCGACCTGGACCGCTTTCCCCACATCTACACCGTCTCCGGGGAATTCCGCATCGCCGACCGCCACCGCCTCCTCAAGTCCCTGAACCCCTTCGACGATTACATCCCCGGCGCCGGCTTTCTTACCTCGCGGGGATGCCCCGAACAATGCACCTTCTGCTTGGACCCCGCGGTGTGGAAGCGCCGCACCCGCTTCCATTCCCCGGCTTACGTGCGGGAGGTTCTCGATTACTGCTGGGAGCATTTCACGGAGGGGGAGCGCTCCTTCTACTTCGGGGATGCCACCTTCGCCCTTAACCGCCCTCGCCTGCGGGCCCTGCTGGAGACGGTCCGGGAGGTCCCCTACGCCTACCACATCCAGACCCGCGCTGATTCCCTAACGCCGGAGGTGCTGCGGGGCCTCCGGGAGAGCAACTTCCGGACCGTGGCCCTGGGGGCGGAATCCTTCGATGACCGCGTCCTGCGGGAGGTGGTGAAGAAGCGCACCACGCGGGAGGAGATTCTCTCCGCGGCGCGGGCGGCCCGGGAACACGGGCTGACTCCCATCCTGACCTTTATCGCCGGCCTTCCGGGCGAGAGCCGGAAGAGCCTGGAACGCACGGTGGAGATCCTGCGGGAGGAGGGCATCCGGGAAGCCACCTTCTTCCCCCTGGTGGTCTTCCGGGGCACCGAGCTCTATAACCTCTTCCTGCGCACCTTCTCCGAGGAGGAGCGGGAATCCCTGCGCCTCAACCCCTGGTCGGAGGAATTCTGCTTCGCCAGCGAGGATTTCCCCACCATGGAGGAGTTGGTCGATTACGCCCGCCAACTTAACGACGCCATCCGCGCCTGAACCCCCGAAAGTTCCCGGGGCACGCGGATTTCTCACCACCTAAAAGACCACCGGTTTCCCGTGACCTATCAGGTGGACCGATCGGGATACGCCCATGAAGCGCCCCGGGCACGCCTTATCCCCGGGGTCCAGGCGCACCCGCGTTTATTGATTTCTCCAACTGTGGCCGGGGAGAGGGTCGTCGACTCGAGTAACGCCCTCCAAGAGCGATGTTTCCAATCATACGTCGGGTTGGGATTCACCGGCTCACCGGTCACTTCGAGGCTTGGACGGAGTAATCATGGCGATGGCCTTGCTTTGCTCCATCCATCGTGGTTGAGGGAAATCCCCACGGTAATCTTGGGTTCCTGGCCCGCTTTCCTTTCCCGCTCCCGGGACGGGGAGGTTTGCGACGGATTACGGCGCGGATTATCATGGGGATAAAGAATGATGCCGGAAAACGGAAGACGGCGGCACGGAGCGAGGGAAGCGGCTTAAGTACGGATTCGCAGGCTGAAGATTTAGATTATAACGGGAGGCGGGATGATCGCCAAGGAGCTGAGGACCTTCGCCCGCACCAGGGTCTTAACCAGCGTGGAGAAGAGAGCGGCCGGAAGCGGCCTGGATAAGAGGCTCTGGAAAAAACTGGCGGATCTGGGCATCCTCGGGGCGCCCATCAAGCGCCGCTACGGGGGTGAAGGTGGCGGGGTGGAGGAGTTCGTGGAGAGCCTGGCCATCCTGGCGGCGGAGGGTTACGATCTCGGCTTGGCCTTAAGCGTCCTGGACCACGTCATGCTCTGCGCTTACCCCCTGCAGACCTTCGGTTCGGAAAGCCTCAAGAAGCGTTACCTCCCCCTTCTGTGCAGCGGGGAACAAATCGGCGCGGCGGCGATCTCCGAACCGGGTTCCGGCGCCAACCCCTCCCGCATGCGCGCCCGGGCGGAACGCCGGGAAGAAGGCTACGTCATAAGCGGCGAGAAGGGCCCGGTGACCAACGCCCCCTCGGCGGGGATCTTCCTGGTTCTCGCCGCCACCGACCCCGCGGCCGGGAAAAGGGGTCTCTCCGCCTTCCTGGTGGAGAAAAACGACGGAGTGAAGGTGGAGGAAGTGGAGCTGGGATTTCTTGCCACCTCTCCCCATGGAAAGGTTATCTTGGAGGAGGTCCGGGTTCCCGGGGACCGGCTGGTGGGCGAGGAGGGATGGGGACACGAGCGTATTTCCAGGTCCCTTTTCCTCTGGGAGAGGACGGCCGTCATCCCGGTCATCGTGGCCTTCCTCGAGCGCTGGCACCACCTGCTGGTCTCTCCGCTGGACCCCGCCTCCATCCCGCCCGACGTGCGTGCGCCGCTGGCACAGAGGAAGGTGGAACTCACCGCCTTCCGGGTGCTCGGAAAGCGCCTCCTGGAGCTCACTTTCGGGGACACGGAGGACGGAAGGGAGCGCCTGGAGCTGCTGCTCTTCTTCGGCAAGGCACTGCCCGAATGGGTGGAATCCATGCGCCTCCTGGTGGAGGAGGCCCGCATTCCCCTGGATGACAACGCCAACCGCATGCTCAACGACCTGCGCCTCCTCGAGGTGGGCAAGTCCATCCTCGACTGGCAATTGCAGAACCTTCTCTGATTACACGACTTTAATCCAGGTCAATGCCGCATGCCGTGCATGGATCGGCGGTTCCCTCCTCGACCGGCGGCGGAATTTCCCCGGTTCCCCGTGCGCAATCCGGCGAGGACCCCGGGACGGAGCTGTCTTCCGCGCCGCGGAAATCTTCCGCGGCCCTTCGACCTTAATCCGGGTCAACGCCGCGTGCCGGGCATGGGTTATCATAGGGTTGTTATCGATTAACAAGCGGGATACCGGTCGATGCCGGCGCAAGGACCGGCGGCGCCGTGGGAGGTGAGGAAGGTGAGGGAAAGCGAAGTAGTGAGCCCGGACCGCATCTGGCGGCCCTCGGATAACCTGTCCCCGCGGGTGAGGAGGCTGCGGGAGGAATACTATTCCCTCGAGAAGCGGCCCTATTTCCGCAACGAGGTGCTTCCCTTCACCACCGGAACGGAATGGGACGAGGTGTGGTCCCCGGTGAACTGGGGCATCATACCCGAGATGGTCCCCTTCATGGGGGACTTCGCGGAATCCCTCAAGGTTCTGGCCCGCAAGGTCGAGCTTCCGGAGGGATTCTGGGATAAACCTCTCATACTGCGCCGGGCGATCTTCTTCCGTGAAGTACTGCGCCGTTACCTGCCGGTGAACATCCTGGAGGGCGAACTTATCGTGGGAGGCCAGTTCAACACCGCCCTCTCCAAGTGCCACAACAAGAAGGAGGGAAAGCGGTGGAAGAAGGCTGTGGACCGGTGGTGGAAGCGGTGCGCGGAGATAAACGAGCTGGGCATCGGCAATACCGGCGCCGTTCCCGGGCATCTCATTCCCGACTATCCGCGGGTGCTCCGCGAGGGCCTGCGCGGCATCTGCGAGGAGCTGGAGCGCAGGCGCGGGGAGTCCGACGACCCCTCCTACCGGGATTTCCTGGAGGCCTTGATCATCGCCTGCGAGGGAGCGCGTGAGCTTGCCCTGCGCTACGCCGAGGAGGCGGAAAGGCTGGCGGGCGAGGAGAAGGACGAGGCCCGGGCAATGGAGCTACGGGAGATCGCCCGCATCTGCCGCAAGGTCCCCTGGGAGCCTGCGGAGACCTTCCACGAGGCGGTGCAATCCATCTGGTTCACCCACATGCTGGTCATGGCCGCCGAGTCCTATCCCGGGGCAGGGCTCTCCCACGGGCGCTTCGACCAGTACATGTACCCCTACTATCGGAAGGATCTGGATAGCGGCCGGCTGACCCGGGAGCAGGCCAAGGAGATCCTGCAGTGCTACTGGGTGAAGCACAACTACGCCTACGACTTCCAGTGCCGGGTGCTCAGCAACCAGGGCATCAACTCGGGTTTCGGGCAGCTCATGACCCTGGGGGGCATCGATGCCGAGGGCAACGACGCCTCCAACGAGCTCACCTGGCTGCTTCTGGAGGTCATCGAGGAGATGAACATGCTGGAACCCAAGCCCAACATCCGGTTGCATTCCAAGACCCCAGAACCCCTGCTGCAGCGGGTGGCGGAGATGATCGCCCGGGCTCAAGGTTCCCCCTTCCTGATGAACTTCGACGAGAACGCCATGCGCGGCCTGGAGTGGCAGGGCCTGCCCAAGGAGCGCCTGTGGGATTACGCCCCCGTGGGCTGCCTGGAGAACACCCTGCAGGGGGACGACCGCTCGGGAACCGTGGATGTCAACGTCAACTTGGCCAAGGCGGTGGAGATGGTCTTCTTCCGCGGCCGGGACGCGGCCACCAGCAAGCGCATCGGGCCGGACACCGGGCCCGTGGAAAAGTTTTCCACCTGGGAGGAGTTCCGCCGGGCCTTCGAGGTGCAGCTCAAGGCCCTCCTTGATTACGTGCTGGACATCAGCGACGAGGCGGACCGCATCCGGGCGGAGTACGAGCCCACTCCCTACCTCTCCGCCCTGGTGGGCGGCTGCGCGGAGAAGGGGAGGGACATCACCCAGGGTGGGGCGCGCCACAACTACATCACCGTGGAGGGGGTGGCTTTCGCTACCACCGCCGATTCCCTCACCGCGGTGAAGAAATTGGTCTTCGAGGACCGCAAGGTGAACCTCGGTGAACTGAAGAAGGCCCTGGAGGACAACTTCGAGGGGCACGAGGCCCTCCGCCTGACCCTTCTGAACAAGGCCCCCAAGTACGGGAACGACGACGATTACGCGGACGAGGTGGCCCGCTGGCTCTCCCGCACCTGGACGGAGGAGGTCTTCAAGCGCACCTCACCGGCCACCGGGAGGAGGTACCGCGGAGGCTACCTCTCCTGGAACTACTGGATATCCTTCGCTCCCTCCACCGCCGCCACTCCCGATGGGAGGAAAAGGGGCACCTACCTCTCCAACGCCATCGGGCCGGTGGACGGGGCGGACCGCAACGGCCCCACGGCGGTGACCCTGTCGGTGGGAAAGCTGGGCCTGGAGACGGCCCCCAACGGGGCCTCCCACACCATAAGCTTCAGCCCTTCCCTGCTGCGGGACGCGGAGCATATCGAGAAGCTCATGGCCTTCCTGCGGGCCTACGGGGAGAAGGGAGGAACCGCCCTGCAGGTCAACGTCATCGACCCGGACACCCTGCGGGAGGCACAGCGCCGCCCGGAGGAGTACCGTAACCTGCTGGTGCGGGTCACGGGTTACAATGCCTACTTCGTCATGCTGGGAAAGGAGATACAGGATGAGATCATTGCCCGGGAATCCCACCGCCTCTGAGCCCGGCAAGATCTGCGGCGTGGTCTTCAACGTGCAACGCTACTCCACGGAGGACGGCCCGGGCATCCGCACCACCGTCTTCCTCAAGGGATGCCCCATGCGCTGCCCCTGGTGTCATAATCCGGAGGGATTGGACCGGCGACCCCAGCTGGTGTGGTACGACGTGCGTTGCATCGGCGCACGCGATTGCCTGCGGGTCTGTCCCCACCGCGCACTTACCCTGACCCCGGAGGGCATGGTCATCGACCGGGAGAGGTGCGACGCCTGCGGCCTGTGCGAGGAGGCCTGCCCCGCCGCCGCGCTGGAGGTCATAGGGAGGGAGAGGACGGTGGAGGAGGTGGCCGCGGAGGTGTTGCGGGACCGCGTGTTCTACGAAAAGTCTGGGGGAGGGGTGACTCTGTCCGGAGGCGAGCCCGCCCTGCAGGAGGAGTTCTCGCGGGCGCTCATGGAGGCGCTCAAGGCGGAGGGCATCCACCTGGCCCTGGACACCTGCGGGGGCATGGCCTGGAAGAGATTGGAACCCCTGGTGGACCTGGCCGACCTGGTTCTATACGACATCAAGGTCATGGACCCGGATGCCCACCTGGAATACACCGGCGTCCCCCTGGACCTGGTGCTGGAAAACGCATGCCGGGTGGCGGCCACGGGGAAGCCCATGTGGGTGCGCACCCCGGTCATCCCCGGCTACACCGACGCGGAGGAGAACGTGCGGCGCATCGCCCGCTTCATCCGGGACCAGCTGCCCACGGTGGAGAGGTACGACCTGCTGGCCTTCAACAACACCTGCGACGCCAAGTACCGGCGCCTGGACCTAATCTTCACCCTGGCGGGACGGGGACTCATCCCCGAGGAGAAGATGGAGAGGCTGGCAAAGGCGGCCAGTGAGGAGGGGTTGGCCGTGGCCCGCTGGTCGGGAGCCACGGCGAAGGAGAAGGGGGTGAGTTAGGGTGGAACTCTCGCCCGAGGCGCGCGGGCTTTTCGCCGAAGAGATGGCGGCCAAGTTCCTGGCCACCGTGGACCCAGAGGGCCGCCCCAACGTGGCTCTCATCGTCACCCTGCAACCGTCACCGGACGATCGCCGGGACCGCCTTATCTTCGGGGAGTTCCTCATGTGGAGGAGCAGGGAATACCTGGCAAACAACCCCAGGGTGGGTATGGCCTGCGTGAACACCAAGCTGGAGATGGTCACCCTCACCGGGGACTTCCGGGGATTCGAGCGCACCGGTCCTTACAAGGAGACCATCGACTCCTCCCCCCTCATGCGCTACAACGCCTATTCCGGGGTGAGGTCGGCGGGAGTCATCGACGTGCGGGACCAGGGCCCGGTGCGCCGGGCCTCCTTCCTCTCCATCCCCCTGGACCTGGTGCGCCTGAGGCTGTGCGGTCGGGACGGGCTACCGCAGGGGGTGGACATGCCCCGATTGGTTAAGGAAAAATTTACCATGTTAACCTCCATCAAAGCCCTGGCGGTGATGGGGGAGGACGGCTACCCCCGGGTGATACCGGTGCTCCCGGTGGTGGAGAAGGGACCGGGCCTGCTGTTCTTCAGGGCCGCGTCCTACAACCGGGAGCTATCGGAGGTGCGCACTCCCTGTCCCGCGGCCATGGCCCTGGTGACCATGGACGCCAAGTCCTACAAGGTGAAGGGGGAGCTCCTGGCCGCGGGGAGGAGACGCTACGCCCTTCGCGTGGACGAGGTGTACAACGCCATGCCTCCCCGCGTGGGCGACCTCATCAAAGGGGTCAGGTCTTGAATTATGATACCCCTGGGGGTATATTGAGAAAATAAGCCGCCGGGTAACGGTCTCGCTCTTCTCCACGCAATAGATTGGGGTCAGTCACTTGCTGTTGCTGGGAAAGAGAAAGGGAAAGGGACTGACCCCTGAATCTTGCTGGGGGAAGGCAGGGTCTTTGTGCTGGACCCCATCGCTGCCCTGCGTATTCGCGGTGGTCAGTAGACACCGAGACGGGCGAAGCCGGGAAGGTTGAAGGGGGCCCGGAAACGGCTGAAGTAGAGGGCGGCCAGCTTCTTCATCCGCGTGGGGCCTACCAGGCTCATCTGCCATTCCAGCCAGTTCACGTGGGGCCGTATCCGGTACCACACCCGGTTCTTGAAGTTATACCCGCGCCGGTAATGGCGGTTGAAGCGATTGAACTCCTCGACGGCTTTGGAGCGGTCGTACACGGCCATGGCTGCCACCTTTCCCGTCACCAGCGCCCCCAGGATGCCGAACCAGAAGAAGGGGTCCATGGCCCCGCTGATGGTCCCGCAGAGGATGAGGCCGTGGTGGAAGAGACGGGGATTATCGGGGCTGGCCAGGGGGACCGCGCCCGACACGTAGGTCCAGTTGTCGTGCTCCACCCCCTCGTGGCGGACCATGAAATCCCGGTACTTGGCCAGGGCCTTCCGGTCGATGTGGCGATTGGAAAAGAGGAGATCGAAGTAGTAGTTGTTGCAGGAACTAAGATAACCGTATTCCGAGACTACCTCGTCCACCCAGATCCAGGAGAGGTTGCTGAAGCCGATCTCCCCACGGGATATCCAGCCGTACCAGCGCAGGTAGGGAAGGTCCAGCATCTCGTAGACGCTGGGGGTGAGGCCGCAGGCGATGATGGTGTTCTCGGGAAGCCCGGGCAGGTCCTCCTTCCGGAGGGGAGAGTTGAAGCGGAACTCCACCCCCAGCTTCCGGGCCTCGCCGTAAAGCAGGGTGTCCAGGCTGGTGGGGCGGTTGCCCCGCTCCACGGTGTACATGTCCAGGACCTCCAGGGGTGGATGGAAGACGGCCTCGTGGAAGTAGAAGGGACAGCGTAGAAGGGGATGGAACACTGGCGAGAGATCGATTCCGATGTACTCGGAGGTACGTTCCACGTCGATGGAGGTGGTATGGGTGGAGGGGTTGTAGATGCTGTCCCCCCCGTAATCCCCTTCGCGGTCGTGTACCACCACCCGGTAACCGCGGCGCGCCAGGTCGATGGCCGCCACCAGTCCGGACATGCCGGCGCCGTAGATGGTAACATCGTATGCTTCAGTCAAGGCAGAACCCCCTTTCGTCCCGCCCTCTCGTACGCGTGCGCCGGAAATATCTTATCACTTGTCACCGGCGGAGCCGGTCACGATAAAGAAGGGGTATGGGCCGTTTCCCCGGGCTCAGGCCTTGGAGGCCGGGCACGAGAGCATGAGAGCAGCAATGGTTAACCGTCCACGGTACATGGGCCGTGACCCGGGTCCACGCCCTGGAGAAAAGGGATGAGGAGTCCAAGGGAGGGAGTCCCCGGCAGCAGGCAGGTGCCGTGGGGAAATGGGGTTAAGGAATGTCCAGGTCCACGGGGTGGGCGGCGGTCCATGGCGGCCTGCCCAGGAAGGGGGTGCGGGCAACGGGTGAAGGTCGTTTACCGCCCGCCTGGCTATAATGGGGAGCATGGAGGAAAGGTACCGCACGCCCGCGGGGAGGAAACGGAACCTCCTGGCCGAGGAGATGGGAAAGTTTTCCATATGCTACGCCCTCTCCGAGCATGCCTCGGCGGAGGGCAATGACCGCCGGGGAGAAACCTTCTCCGGCCTGGAGGTGCAGGGAATAAAGGAGGGCATCTTCAGGGAGATACTGCGCGAGGGGGATACGGTGGAGGCGGAAGGGATGCTCAGCCCCTATGCCGCCATCTACCAGCCCCGAGCCTACTACCCGGCCTACGTGATGGGGGAGATGCGGGCCGCCCTGCGCCGGGGGGAGCCGCCTCCCCAGGCCTCACCCCATTACCTGCCGGTAAGCCGCCTGCCCGAGCTCCCGGATGGAAGGAGGATCGGCTTCCTCTACTCACCCCGCAAGAAGGATTTCGACCGCCCCGACTTCCCCGCCCACGTGAGGGACGTGCTCACCCGCGATTTTCCCCGCCTCCCGGTCCTTCTCCACGCCGGGGACCACGGGAATTGGGGATTGGTGCGACTGCGCGCCCGGCTCCTGCGGCTCGAGCGGGAGGCCATGCGCCGCCTGGCCGGAATGGGCGAGGAGGCATATACGGCTTACGCGGCCCGCGGGTTGGTCCATTTCCTGGAGCCCCTGGAGATGGAGAGGGTGCAGCCGCTTCCCATGCGGGGTTCCCTCTTCGCCGAGATATCCTTTTCGGGTGGGACTTCCTGGGAGCGGACCTGCGGGGCGCTGGACGTCATCCTGCGGGAGACGGTAGAGGAAGTCTTTCCTCCCTGCGAGCGCGGGGAGAGGCAGGAGGGCACCTACTGCCTTCCGCACAGCGGCCACCATGTCTTCCGCTTCCGCAGCCGCCTTTTCGCCCTGGTCTACCATCCGGCCATCGCCGTCTTCCGTGCTCCCGGGCTCCTGGGTCTCTTCCTGCCCGCGAACCTGGGGGGCGGTGAGGATGAGCCCCACGAGCTCTTTCAACGCCTCGCGGAGGGTGTGGCGGAGCGCATTTTAGCCGATTCCGGGGTGGCAAGCGGCTGTAAGGTGGAGGTGGCCTACGACAACCGCCTGCCCTGGGTTCGCGAATGGGGGGTCCTGGCGGGACCTGATTTCACGGCCCTGAGCGAGGAATATCCCTTCCTGGTCCCCACCCTGAATTGGCTGCAGGGATGACGGGTGGGTGTTATTCAACCTCACTGGTCAGGAGGAGTCTACTTCCGCCTCGTCTTCCCCTGCCCGAGAAGAAGTCGACTCCTCTTTCTTGTCCTTTTCCTTCTCCTGCCGCTTTTTCTTCTCCGGGACCACGAACTCCCCGCCCTCCGAGTGCCCCGCCCTTTCCACCCACACCTGTATGGAGTCAGTGGGGCAGACCGCGGCACAATCGCCACAGTTGGTGCATTTCGTGTAGTCGATGGAGGCGAAGCCGTTCTCCACGCGTATGGCGTCCACCTGGCAGGCCTTCTCGCAGCGCCGGCAGCCTATGCACGCCACCTTGCACACCGAGGTGGCCTTCTTCCCCGTGTACCGGCTCTTGCAGCGCACGAAGACCTTGGCCGCGGCGGGAACTATCTCTATGAGGTCACGGGGACATACGTCGGCGCACAGCCCGCATCCCGTGCACTTGTGCACGTTAACCCGGCGGATGCCCTCCTCGTCGAAGGCGATGGCGCTCACCGGGCAGACGTCGGCGCAGTCCTGGAGTCCCAGGCACCCGAAGGGACAGGCCTTACCCCCTCCCAGCAGGTGGGCGGCGCGGCAGGAATTCACCCCCTGGTAGAAGGCGCGCTGGGGGGAGAGGGATTTCCCGCCACGGCAGTGGATGTGGGCCACCAGGGCCACCCCGGCTTCCACCTCCAGGCCCATGATCCTTCCCACGGCGATGGTCACGTCCGGGCCCCCAGCCCGGCAGACGCTGACCGGGACCTCGCCTTTGGCCACCGCCTCGGCGGCCGCCTCGCAGCTGGGAAGGCCGCAGGCCCCGCAGTTGGAGCCGGGGAGGATCTCCAGGATCTCCGCCATCCGGGGATCGGTTTCCACGTGGAAGCGCCTGGAGGCCACGGCTAGAACAGCTCCCAACAGGATGCCGAAGCCCGCCAGGCTGATTATCGCTTTCCACACCAGGGACCAGTCCATGTCTCACCCCTCAAAGGTTGAACATCCCTGCGAAGCCCATGAAGGCCAGGGAGAAGAGGGCAGCGGTGATGAAGGCGATGGGCACCCCGCGGAAAAACTTGGGAATGGGGGCCAGCTCCAGCCTCTCCCGCATGGCGGCGAAGAAGATGAGCACCAGGGAGAAGCCCACGGCCACGCCTATGGTGTAGACCAGCGCCTCGGGGAACCCATAGTGGTAAGCCACGTTGAGTTTGGTGAAGAAACCCGGCTTGACGCTTTCCGTGGCCGCGGCCAGGACGGCGCAGTTGGTGGTGATCAGGGGCAGGTAGATGCCCATGGCCCGGTAGAGAGGAGGGCTGGTCTTTTTGATCACCATCTCCACAAATTGCACCAGGCTGGCGATGATGAGGATGAAGGAGGGGATGTATAGGAACTCCCCCACCCCCAACGGCTCAAGGACGTAATTCCAGGCTATCCAGCTCACCGAGGTGGCCATGGTCATGACGAAGATGACCGAGATGCTCATCCCCAGGGAGGTCTCCAGGCTGGTGGAGACCCCGAAGAAGGGGCACAGGGCGATGAAGCGGATGAGCAGGATGTTGGCCACCACGGAGGCGCCGAAGAAGAGAAGGAAGTATCTCCAGGCCTCGTTCACGACTATCCCTCCTCGGCTCCGGGTTTTTTCCGCGCCTGGTACCATTGCAGCAGGGCGGAAAGCAAGGCGTAGGTGATGAAGGCGCCGGGGAACATGATCAGTATCATTGGCACCGCCTTGATATGCAGGTCGATGACCTTCTTCTCGAAGAGCACTATCTTCCCGGTCCCGAAGAGTTCCCGGAAGACGCTCATGATGAGCAGCACGGAGGTGTAACCCATCCCTATGCCCAGCCCGTCCATGAAGGCGTGAGATACTTTGGCGCTGGATGCGTATCCCTCTGCCCGGGCCAGGATAATGCAGTTGACCACGATGAGGGGTATCCACACCCCCAGCCTTTCGTAGACCGCCGGGATGGTCTTCAGGGTAAGGTCCACGATGGTCACGAAGGAGGCGATGACCACGATGTAGATGGGGATGCGCACCTGGTCGGGGATGAAGTTGCGAATCAGAGAGATGATAACGTTGGAACAGGTGAGCACGAAGATGACCGCCAGCCCCATGAAGATGCAGTTCTCCACCCGGGTGGAGATGGCCAATGCGGAACACAGCCCCACCATGAGCACCAGGAGGGGGTTGGTGGTGATGAAGCCCTTGCGCAACTCGCCCCAGAGGGTCCTCTTCTTCTCCTCCACGGTCAATCCTCACCCCCCTCCTGCAGTTTTCTCCACATCTCCAGGGCCTTGTTCACCCCGTTGGTGATGCCCTTGGAGGTGAAGGTGGCTCCCGTCCAGGCGTCCACGTCCACCTTGAGGGTCAGGGGCTCTGGGCCCTTGCCCTGGAAATTGGAGAGATATTCCTCCGAGTCCAGGGCCACCGCCCCCAGCCCCGGGGTCTCCTCGTTGCTCACCGCCTTGATGCCGGTGACCTTCCCCTCCATGTCCACCCCTACGGCCATGGTGATGAAGTTATAGCCCTTGCTCTTGAGTACGAAGGCGTAACCGGCACGCCGGCCGGCCTCGTCCAGGCCCTCGAAGACGGTCAGGAGGTCAGGGAAAGCGGGTTGCAGCAGCGCCGTCAGTTCCTCGCTCTCCCGGGGTTGAGCCTGTATGGAGGAAAGCACCGCCTCCGCCGCCCTGGCCCGCCGCTTGGCCTCCTCCTGGGCAATGCGGTCCTTGACCACGGTGTAGGTGAACCCCAGTCCGGCCGCGGCCACCGCGCAGACCAGGAAGAGGCGCAGGCCGAGATTGAGGACGTGGCGCATCATGATCCGCTCGCCTCCTTGGTCCTGGGGACCTTACCGTAGGTGCGGGGCAGGATGTAGCGGTCGATTATGGGTACCAGCCCGTTCATGAAGAGGATGGCGAACATCACGCCCTCCGGATTGTTGGACCAGAAACGCAGGAGCCAGGTCACCAGGCCCAGCCCCAGGGCGTAGATCACCTTTCCGCGCGGGGCCAGGGGGCTGGTAGTGTAGTCGGTGGCCATGAAAATGGCCCCGATGAGTAACCCACCCGCCAGGGTGTAGAAGAGGGGGTCCCTGCCGGTAAGGGCGGTGAGCGCGGCCACCGTGCTCACGTAGATGACCGGTATCCTCCAGTCGATGATGCGCATGAACACCAGGTAAACGCCTCCCAGGATGAGGAGCAGGGCCGAGACCTCCCCCAAACATCCCCAGGGATTGGCGAAAAGAAGGGGCTTGTAGTAGGAAGAAGCCTGGATACCGTGGGGAACTCCGCCAGGCCCGACGGGGCTGAGGGAGGGGTCGTAAACGATCTTCATGGCCGCCAGCGGGGAGGCTCCTCCGGCCACGTCCACCGCCTTCTCGATGGCCTTGTGTGCCGAGGTGTTGGCAATGCCGATGGCCGCCGATTTTACGTACCCCGCCGTCATGTAGGCGGCCCAGGAGACGAAGGCCACTGCCCTTCCCACCAGGGCGGGATTGAAGAGGTTGTGGCCCAGTCCGCCGAAGACCTGTTTTCCCAGCACGGTGGCCACCAGCCCGGCCACCAGGGCTATCCACCAGTTGACCCGTGGAGGAAGGGTGAGGGCCAGGAGCAGGCCGGTGAGCAGGGCGCTGCAGTCGTCCAGGGTCACTGGGAGGCGCCTGGCCTTCTGCACCGCCAGTTCGCCCAGGAGCGCCCCGGCGATGGAGGAGAGGATGACGTAAAAGCCGTGAATGCCGTGGATGATGACCGAATACAAGGTCACCGGGGCCAGGGCGATGATCACCTGGCACATGATCTTCCGGGTGGTTATGGGGTCCCGGATGTGAGGGGAAGTGGATATTATGAATCTGGAGGTCTCCATTTCAACCTCCCTGCTGGCCGGCGGCTTCCCTTTCCCGGGCTCGCCTTTCCTCGGCGGCCTTCAGGCGGGCCAGTTCCGCCTTTCCGAACTTTATGAGCTGCACGATGGGGTTACGCGTGGGACAGGTGTAAGTGCAGCATCCGCACTCGATGCAGTCGTTGATGTTCAGCCGCCTCGCCTCGTCCCATTTCTCGCGGTGGGAAAAGGCTGCCAGGTAGGTGGGGACCAGGTTCATGGGACAGGCCTCCACGCAGCGGCCGCAGCGGATGCACACCGGTTCCCGGGGGATCTCGTACGCCGCTTCCTCGTCCGAGAGGGCCAGGATGCCCGAGGTTCCCTTGACCACCGGAACCTCCAGTGTATATTGGGCCAGGCCCATCATGGGTCCGCCCATGATAACCTTGGCCGGGTGGGACATGAACCCGCCGCAGGCCTCCACGGCGGCGGCGAAGCTGGTACCCAGGGGAACCAGGAGGTTGGAGGGTTCCCGGATCACCGAGCCGGTCACCGTGACCACCCTCTCCACCAGGGGCAGGCCGGTCCGGAAGTAACTGGTGATGGCCCGTGCCGTCCCCACGTTGTTCACCACCACCCCCACGTGCATGGGCAACCCCCCGGAGGGGACCTCCCTGCCCAGCAGGTTGGTGATGAGCACCTTCTCCGCGCCCTGCGGGTAGCGGGTCCTGAGGGTGCGCAGCTCGATGGCCGGGTCGCGGACCACCTCCGCCAACCTTCGGACGGCCAGGGGCTTGTTGTCCTCCACGGCGATGATAGCCCGGGGGGCCCCCACGGCCTTCATGATGATCCTCAGCCCTTCCACCACCTCCTCGGTATGTTCGAGCATCAGGCGGTAGTCGGCGGTGAGGAAGGGCTCGCACTCCGCGCCGTTGAGGATTACCGTGTCGATGGGGAATTCTTTCGGGGGCGCCAGCTTCACGTGGGTGGGAAAGGCGGCCCCTCCCAGCCCCACCATTCCCGCCTCGCGCACGGCGCGGCGGATGTCCTCGGGCTCCATGTTCTCCCATTCCAACGGCTGAAGGGAGGGATCCCGCTCGTACCGGCCGTCGTTTTCGATGATCACTGCCGGTGATTCGCCGCCCGCCGGATGGGGATGGGGGGCTATGCCCCGCACTGTTCCCGAGACGCTGGAATGCACGGGGGCGGAGACGAAGGCTTCGGAGTCACCGATCACCGTGCCCACGAGTACGCGGTCTCCCTTGTCCACCCGCGGGGAGCAGGGCGCTCCGATGTGCTGGCGGAGGGGGATGGTAACCAGCTCCGGGGCTTCCATGCGGATGATGGGTTTATCGGCGGTGAGGTGCTTGTTGTCCGGAGGGTGGACTCCACCCCTGATCCTCTTTCTCAACCCGGCGTTTATCCCTGCCCCGATTCTCATTGATGCTCCATGTCCGCGGGAAAACCGCCTGTTCCGAGCACAATAAAACCGTATTGTAATTTAACCCTTGCCCCAGGTGATGTCCAGGGTTTTTTCGAAATTTCCAAAAAAATTTTTAATGACCCCGAAAATTGTTTATACCTGGTCGGGTGACCGGTGACATGTCCGGGGTCCGGAAAACGGCGGGGATGAAGACCATAAGGCTTCCGGCTGCGGGACGCGGTGGTGGGGAGGAGACGATGCTTACCGGGGTGAACGGCGGGAATACGGCCTTTGTGGCCTGGGCTGCGGGGCCCGATGAAGAGGAGACAAGTTTATCGGCTGTTGATATTGGTCGGCTGGGTTTCGGCAGCGTCAAGTTGATAAAAACAAATTTGGTCCATGGCTATGTTGCGGGCTAACGCCCGTCCAATGCCTGGATTTCCGACTTCGGCTTCCCTGGGTGCGAATGGCTGTTCCCCGTGACCAGGCAGATTCCTGTACCGGAGATTTTAACAAGGTTGCCGAGAAACGACGGATAGCACGAGTATACTCCGTACTTGCCGGTATTGATCGGGCAGGCACCGGCCTTGGTCCTGCAGAATTTCCATACTAGGGCGACCTGGCTAATCTTGGCCCATCAGACAAAGGCTTCGGGAGGGCAATATGGAGGTATCCTCCTTTGGGGGTTAATCGACCTCCGCCTCGGGTCTTATATCAGCTTGACCCCGGGTCTTATACTTGACCCATGGAATGCAGGGGTCTGGTCGTCGGCCGCGAGGACGGGCGGGTCCGGGTGCGCGTGGCGGGAGCGGAATGCGCCGAATGCGGAGCGTGCGGTATCTTTTCCCGGTGCGGCGGCCGGGAGGTTGAGTTCACGGCCCACGACGAAACGGGAGCCCAAGAGGGGGAGGAGGTGGTTCTGGACATCCCCGACCGCGCCGTGCTCCTCTCCTTCCTTGCGGCCTTCGGGATTCCCCTCCTATCCATGGCCGCCGCTTACCTGCTCGTGTACTTCCTCTTCCTCGCCGTTGGTGGAAGCGTTCACCAGGGCGCGGCGGTTATCACCGCGGCGGCCGCCGGAGGAGGCTCCTTCTGGTGGAGCGTCAGGCTGGCGGGGAAGAGGGTTATCCACCCTCGTGTGATTTCCGTGTTTGGGAAGGGCCCTTCCCTGACCGAGGGGCGAAAGGGAACGGATTAGATTTTTCTTCTCTCTGGGCGAAGCCCCGGACACGAGCCTCCGAGGACGGCAGGCTGGTTCAGCGAATCGAGCACTCCCTATGTACCTCAAAGATGAAGTCCCGGGCACGAGCCTCCGAGGACGGATGGCGTGGGTGGACTAAAGGACCTTTGCCAGTTCGGTGAGGAATCCCTCGATTGTTTCGCGGTCCTCGGGATAGGAGCTGACGGTCACCCGGACCTCGGCTGGGCCTTCTTTCTCCCGGCCGGTGAGCATCCCGTTTATCTTGTCCCCCAGGCGGGCGCCGCAGGCCCGAGCCCCTTCCGGTCCCACGTTGGGGAGGAGGACCACCAGTCGGTTTTCCACCCGGGCGAGTTCGTCCACGGCGCGGGTGTCGCTCTTGAGCACGTTGACCGTAATGTCCCGGAGTATCTTTACTTCCCTGCTCCTCATCCGGGAGAGAAGGGCGGGATCGAAGGAGAAGATCACCAGGGAGAAGGGTTTCCCGTACCTCTCGTGCTCCAGGATGCGGTGCCGTATCTCCCGGTGCAGGAATCGGGCGTTCCCCACCTGGGTCTCGTCGTCCACCAGGTCCTGTTCCTCCATCTTCACGAAGAAGTAGCGGAACTGGACGCGTATGTAGTAACAGAGGAAGGCCAGTACCCCGTAGACCAGGAACTTGGCCCCTATCAGCTGGACGAGCACCCCGCCCTGGAATTCCCCCCTCCACGCCAGGCGGGAAGCGGTATAGATGACGAGGGAGAGGAGGAAGGAGAAGGCGGCCCCTCGCTTGCCCCCGTAGAGGCTGGCCACCACGACCACCAGCATGAGGCAGTGACCCAGGACCTCCACGGCGTCCGTCTTCTGCACCGCCATTCCCACCGCCATGGCCGCGACGGCCAGGCTCATCACCAGGAGTATCAGGCGCTCGAACTTGGCGTATCTCATGGGCTTTCCTTCCTCCCGAAGGTCACAGGTCCTGGTGATACGGACACCGTACCTCGCCCTCCAACGGATCGTAGAGGTAATCCTGTCCCGACCTGGGGCAGCGGAAGTCGAAGCCCCCCTCCAAGTACTCGGGTGCCAGGTCCCGGAGGGAAGGGGGGTAGGCTCCGTTCTTGGCCTCGTACATACGGATCGCCTCCCTTATGGTCTTGAGGTTGGCGCGGCAGGCGGTCTGCCTGGTGCGGTCCAGGGAGAAGGAATAGGAGACGAAGGCGATGCCCAGGAGGATGCCGATGATCAGGAGGACCATCATCATCTCCACGACGGAGAAACCATCCTGCTCGCCATGGCGCCGGCTTCTCATCATCCACCATCCTTTGCCTTCTTAATTCTCGGTGCATATATTTATCTCCTTGAACATTCCGCCTGGTCTTCGACCTTCCGACCCCGGACTATTTTGTTTACATGATTTCGGCTCCACCGGGGAATAATAAAAAAAAGGATTGCGGAGCAGGACCTGAAAATAGGAACGGAGTACCGGGAGCGGGGCCAGGGGAAGGACGAAAAACCGCATTTCCTGGAAGCTGTCTTTCGGTAGCTGGAGAAGGGACGGCGTTCGGCCACCGGGCGAGTGCTCCTGTCTCCGGGGATTCCAGGACCGCGAAGAATGAAATGAGCTGGCAACATATGTCATGTAGTGAAATGCCGGTTAAGGAACCGGGGAGAGGCTCGCCGACGGAAGTCAGACGGCTGGCGAGCGGCCGCTTCGTCCGGGATGAGGATGAGGCGTTCCTGGCGGGAGGAACCCTGGTCCTCGCCGCCTCCTTTCTCTATCCCTACCTGCAGGGGTGGGTGGAACGCCTCTCCCCCGGGTGTCTTTTCCGCCACCTCACCGGCCTTCCCTGCCTGCTGTGCGGGATGTCGCGCAGCTTCGCCGCCGCCTCCCATGGACGCCTCGCGGAGGCCTTCCGTTACCACTTGCTGGGCCCACCATTGTATTTCCTGGTGACGGTGGTCACCCTGGGGCTTTTCCTGGAGTGGGTGGTCGGACGACCTTTGCTGCCCCGGCCAGGGGAAGAGGCCCGGAGGCGCCTGGCGAGAGCAGGATTGGTCTTGCTTGCGGCGGCCTGGGTGGCCCGACTGCTGCTCTTCGGCGTGGAAGTTTGATCGGCTCATGTGTTGGGAAGGAGGAAAGAAGTAAGCATGGAAGATGTCCCCTACGCGGTGCAAGCTGGGAACTCCCTCGAATACCAGGTGGGAGCCCGGGCGAGCACGGATTTCATCACCGATCCCGGGACGGCCATCCTGCTCTCCATCGTCACCTGCGGTATCTACGGCCTGTACATCGTCTACAAGCTGGTACAGAGGAGGGACGAACATTTCCGGCGCATGGCCGGGGTGGCCGACGCCGCGGTAGCCGCCCTGCGGGCCAGGGCCCAGGGCAGGGAGGAGCTCATTGCCCCGGAACTTGCCCAGCTGGAGCAGGTGCGCATGCAGATGGCCGCCATGGCTGTGGAGCGGGGGGCTGCCATCTGGCTTCTCATCTGCATGTTCACCGGGATCGGCTACCTGATCCTCTACTACCTGCTCATGCAGGATTACGTGCAGCACGACGTCCTGGAGGCCCAGTTCTTCACCCTGATGAGCGGGGCGCTGGCCAAGCTGGGGCTGGCCGCGGAAGCCGGGCAGGCGGTGCCTTCCGTGCCCCGGCGGGATTTCGTCACCTTCCTGATCCTCACCCTCGTCACCTGCGGCATCTACGGCCTCTACTGGATGTACGTGATGATCAAGGACTTCAACGACCACTTCATGGTCCAGGTGCCCTGGGAGGACTTCCTGGTCCAAGCCCTGCGTTGAGCCCGGATCCCGGTTCTTCAGGCTGGAAGCCACAGGGAGAGGGCCACTACCCCCGCTACTGCCGCGAGGGCGGCCAAGTCCGCGCGCCGGAAGCGCATCGCCCGGTAGTGGGTGCGGCTCGCTTCGCCCTGGTAACCCCGGGCGGCCAGGGCGGCACCCAGCTCCTCGGCGTCGCGGAAGCAGGCGGAGAAGAGGGGGACCAGCAGGGGGACGAGGTTTAACACCCGCCTAATGGGATTGCGGCCGGAGAGATCGGCACCCCGCGCCTCCTGGGCCAGGGCTATGTCCCCGGCGCGACCCAGGAGGAGGGGCAGGAAGCGGAAGGCGGCGGTCAGGATCATGGCCATGTCCCGGACAGGAAAGCCCAGCCTGTGCAGGGGGGCGGCCAGGGACTCCAGGCCGGAGAGCATCTCCACCGGTCCGGTGGTCATGGTGAGTATGCCCAGGAGCAGGACGGCCAGGGCCAGCCGCAGGGAGTAGAGCACTCCATTCTCCAGCCCGGTATTGGTGACGGAAAGGAGCCCCCATCTCCATATCTCCCGCCCGGGGGAGAAGAGGAGCTGGGCGACCCCAGTGATCAGGAGGAGGACGGCCACCGAGCGCAGGGAGGAAAGGGTCTGCCCCGGGGGGAGCTTGGCCAGGTAAACGACGGCTAGGCAGAAGACCAGGAGGAGGACCATGCCCCCCGGGCGGCGCACCAGGAAGGCGCTTATCAGGAGGGCCAGGGTGCAGGCCAGCTTGGTCCTGGGGTCCAGGCGGTGCACGGGAGAGGATAGAGGGTAATACTGTCCGATCCGGATGCGCTGAAGGTTCCTCATCCCCTATCACCCCTCATCAAGGCATCGATTTTCTCCGCCGCTTCCTTCGCGTCGCGGGCGTAGGGGGGAAGGGAGGGGCACCTGGATCGCAGGCGGTGGAGAAGCTCCACGCGGGGCGGGGGCTCCAGGCCGGCGCGGCGCAGCCCCTCCCGGTCCCCGAGCACCCTTTCCTTTTTCCCCTGCAGGAGCAGGCGCCCCTCGAAGAGCACCGCCGCCCGGTCCGCCAGGAGGTCGACCTCCTCCCATTCGTGGGTCACGAAGAGGATGCCCGCGCCGGCGCCGCGCAGCTCGCGCAGGAGGGCGGCGAGCCGTTTCCGCCCCTCGCCGTCCAGGCCGGAGAAGGGCTCGTCGAGGAAGAGCAGCCGGGGTTCCCTCACCAGCACCCCGGCCAGGGCCACCCGGCGCATCTCACCACGGCTGAGCCCGAAGGGCGAAAGCGGGAAATAAAGGGAGGGTTCCAGCCCCACGGACCGCAGGGCCGCGGCCGTTTTCTCCTTAACCTCCCGGGGGGAGAGGCCGGCGCGGCGCAGGCCGAAAGCTACGTCCGCTTCCACTGTGTCCGCGAAGAGCTGATCCTCCGGCGACTGAAGGAGCAATCCCACCTCCTGCCTCAAACGTGCCCGGGCGCCCCCCGCCCCGTCACAAGGCTTCCCGTCCAGGAGCAAGGTGCCCCGCTGGGGAGTGAGCAGTCCCGCCGCCACCAGGAGAAGGGTGGATTTTCCGCAACCGCTTGGACCCAGTAGAAAGAGTATCTCGCCTTCCCGGATCTCCAGGTCTACGCCGCGCAGCACCTCCCTGGCTAGGGGAGTACCGGGATGGTAGGAGAAATGGACGTTCCTCAGGGCGAGGCCCATAAGCCCTCCAGGATATCATCCACGCCGCGGGGGTACTCGGGCAGCGTCCATCCTTTCTTACGCAGTTCCCGGGACAGGAGCAGGGGTTCCGGCTCGCTCGCCGCGATGCGGTCCCGGAGCTCGGGCCGGGAGAGGAAAAGTTGGGGCGGGCCGTCGAAGGACACCCTTCCCTCCTCCAGAAGCACCAGGCGGTCGGCGAGCAGGAATTCCTCCGGGCGGTGGGTGACGTGCAGCAGGGTGATGATCCACTCCTCTCGCCAGCGCTGGAGGAGGTCCAGGAACTCAGCCCGGCCCGCGGGGTCCAGCATGGAGGTGGATTCATCGGAGAGGATGATGCGGGGGCGCATGGCCAGCACCCCGGCCAGGGCCACCCTCTTCTTCTCCCCCAGCGAGAGCAGGTGCGGCTGGCGGTCGCGCAGGTGGGCGACGCCTGCCAGGCGCAGGGCCTCCTCCACCCGCAGGGCTATCTCCTCGCGGGGAAGCCCCAGGTTTTCGGGGCCGAAGGCCACGTCGTCCTCCACGGTGGCGCCCACCACCTGGTGGTCGGGATCCTGCAGTATCATGCCCACGCGGCGGCGGATCTCGCGGAGGTCGCCCGGCTCCGAGGTATCCAGTCCGTACACCAGCACCCTTCCCCGCCCGGGAAGCAGGAGTCCGTTCACCAGGCGGCAGAGGGTGGATTTCCCGGAACCGTTGAGCCCCGTGAGCGCCACGAACTCCCCTTCCTCCACCCGCAGGTTGAGGTCGGCGAGGGCTGGGCGATCCTCCCTCCCGGGAAACCACATGGTAACCCCTTCCAGGAGGACGGCCGGTTTGCCTTCCCGCCCGGCCCTTCCTTCCCTTTCATTGGGGATTGGTTCCGCCTGGAGGGAGGCCGGAAGCGCGGGCGGCCTCCCCTGCAGGTTAACCCGTTGGGCGTCCCCACTGCCGCGGGCGCGGCGAGACGGAACCGCGGAGAATGAGGACAGGGGGCCCAGGGACAGGAGCAACCTGCGGGCCAGCACGCCGACCAGAAAGCCGGTGGGCAGGGCCAGGAGGAGGAGGAAGGGAAGGTAGTGTGTAAGGCCCGGAAAACCCACTAGCCATACGGCTACCCCCAGCTGTGCGGCGTTGTGGGAAACGGCGCCGGCGATGCTCAGTCCCGTGAGGGTCATCCCCGGGGGCCTTGCGACGTATACGGCCATCATCACCAGGGTGGCGGCCGTTCCGGCGGCCAGGCTTATGGTCAGGCCCACAAAACTTCCCCGCAGCAGCCCGCCCAGAAGGCAGCGGAGCAGGTTGACGACCAGGGCTTCCCAGGGTCCCAGGACGAAGAGGGCTACCAGGGTGGCCAGGTTGGCCAGCCCCAGCTTGGCGCCGGGCAGGGGAAGAATGGGAGGCAGCATGCCCTCAAGGATCTGCAGCACCAGGCCCAGGGTCACCAGCAGGCCCAGGCGACTGATCAAGTAGGCACGGCGGTCGGAGGGGGGTATCCCGTGGAGAGGGCTCAGCTCAGCGGTTGACGACATCGGGGCCACCTTCGCCGCTCACCACCTCGATGACCACCCGGTTGGGAAGGCAGACGATGCTCTCCCCGGGACGGGATATCCATCCCGTGCGCACGCACAGTTTGTCCGGGCAGGCGGAGTCCACCATGCGCACCCTCCAGCCCTCGATCTCCAGGTAACTCTTCCCCTGGTAACCGTCCACGGCCAGGGATCGCTTTCCCTGCGGAAGGTCCAGTTCGGCCACCTTCCGGCCGTCGGCCAGGACGCGCACCTTGAGGTTCGACCCTCCCGCCCGGCTGGCGCCGTGCAGGATGAGGAAGACGCTCAGGAATCCCACGGCCAGGACCAGGATCACGTCGCCCGGAGCCCACCACCTCTTGAGCGACGCAGCCCACCGCCCGGACCGCCCGGCGTTACTCATCGTCGTTCCTCCTCGTTCATCCTTCACATGTATGTTCATCCTCCATTCTACAACCACAACTCCGACGTCGTATCGCGCGGGACGGCGCTTACGAGTTGAACGGTCCTCCCGCCCTCTCGCTTACTCGAGCCGTCCGGTAGGCTCCGGTTGTTATGCGTCGATACCGCACATATAATCTTTCCTATGGATGTCAAGGAAGCCAACCTGGTCTTCCACGACGAGACCAGCCGGGAATACGACCGCAAGTGGGCCATCCGCTTCGACGACGACATGGCCCGCTTCGTGCTCTCCAAGTTCGAGCTGGGCCTGGGAGGACCTTTCCCCCGCGGGGTGAAGGTCATGGAGATCGGGTGCGGCACGGGATACGCCATGCTCAACCTGGGTCTGGCGGGGGTCCTGGACGAGGCCTGGGGATGCGACATATCCCAGGGCATGCTCGACGTCTGCCGGGAGAACGCCGAGCGGCTGGGCATCAAGGTCCACCTCCAGCAGGCGGATGCCGAGAAGCTCCCCTACGAGGACGAATCCTTCGACCTGGTCATCGGCCACGCCGTGCTCCACCACCTCCCCGACCTGAGGGCTTCCCTCCGGGAGATCCACCGCGTGCTCAAGCCGGGGGGGAAATGCGTGGTGGCCGGTGAACCCACGGTGGCCGGGCACCGGCTGGCCCGGGTGGCCAAGGACCTGGCCTCCTTCGGCATAAGGTGGTACGCGCGACTGGGCGGCCGGCTGGGAAAGAGAAGGGTGGAGCTGCGCCGCTACGACGCCGCGGGGTCTCCGGAGGACCACGAGCTCCAGGAGCTGGAGTTCATGGTGGACATCCACAACTTCCGCCCCCGCGAGCTCTGCGCCCTGGCCCGCGAGGTGGGTTTCCGCGAGGTCCGGTACGAGTGCGAGGAGCTGTGCTCCAGCTTCATCGGCTGGATGATACGGACCGTGGAGGGGAGCGTCAGCGAGGAGAACATCACCGACCGCTGGAGGTGGGGGGCCTACAACACCTACAAGAGGGCCCGCGCCCTGGACCGCGTGCTCTACCGGTATCTTCCCCGCGACTGGTTCTACAACCTGATCATCTGCCTCGGGAAGTGATGCGAAAGGGGGCCGCCTTGGGGGGCTGCAGCCGGGAGGCCGTGGAGGCCGTGCGGGAGGTGGAGAAGGTTCAGGGCCTGGAGGCCGAGGACCGTCCCCGAGGCTGGAGATGGCTCACCCGCACCGTCCGTTTCGTGATCTCCAGGCGCATGTACACCCCGCGCTATTGGGTTTTCCTCTACCGTTTCCTGCGCTTCAAGGTCCTGCATCCCAGGGTGGAGACGGAGGGTTTCATCTTCCTTCCCCGCCGCTACGAGGTGGTGCTCAAGAAGGGGGGGCGCATAAGAATCGGGCGCTGGGTGTGGATAGGCCGGAACAATGCCATACGCTGCCACGAGGGGGAGCTGTACATCGGGGATAACACCATCTTCGGAACGGACAACACGGTGAACTGCTACGCCGGGGTGTACATCGGGCCGGAATGCCTCTTCGCCGACTCGGTGTACATCGTGGATTTCGACCACAACTACTGGGACCCGGTAATCTCCATACGCTCCCAGGGCATCACCAAGAAGCCCATCCGCCTGGAGGGGGACATCTGGGTGGGGGAGAAGGTGACCATCCTGCGGGGGGTCACCGTGGGAAGGGGCTCGGTCATCGGGGCCATGAGCCTGGTGAACCGGGATGTACCTCCTTACGCGGTGGTGGGGGGAGTGCCAGCGCGGGTCATCGGCTGGAGGCCCCGGCCCGTGGACCGCGAGGCGGTGGAGGCAAGGCCCGGGGCGGATGCGGCGGGGGAGGGACATGGTGCTGGGAGATGATCATCCGGAACTGCGGCGCGATGCCCTGGCCGGGGGATGGACCATCGTGGCGCCTGCCCGCTCCCGCCGCCCGGGTGGGGGGAGGGGAACCGGATCCCAAAAAGAACCCTGTCCCTTCTGCCCGGGAAACGAGCACCTCACGCCCCCGGAGGTATGGGCGGAGAGCGACGGGCACAGGCGTAAGGACGGGCCGGGATGGAATATCCGGGTGGTCCCCAACCTTTACCCCGCGCTGGAAGCCTCCTTTCCCCCGGGGCGGGGGAGGGGAGGACGCCGGGTGCTCCCCGCGCAAGGCTTCCACGAGGTGATCATCCATTCCCCCCGCCATGACCTCTCCCTGGCCCGCATGGACCCGGAATCCGCCTACCGGCTCATGCGCGCCTACCGGCTCCGCCACCGCGCACTGTGCGGGCACCCGCGGATAAAGCAGGTGCTCGTCATCCTCAACCACGGCCGGGAGGCGGGGGCTTCCCTGGAGCACCCCCATACCCAGGTCTTCGCCCTGCCCCTGGTGCCCCGGGCGGTGCGGGAGGAGCTGGGACGCTGGAGGAGGGCCGGCGATCGGGGTTGCCCCCTGTGCGCGGCGGTGGAGGAGGCCCGCCGAGAGGGAAGGATGGTCCTGGAGAACCCGACCTTCGCCGCCCTGGCCCCTTACGCCTCCCGGCAGCCCTACGAGACCTGGTTCGTGCCCCTCCGCCACAGGGACGATTTCTCCTGGGCCGGGGAGACCGAGCTGCGGGGAATGGCTGATGCCCTGTGCCGGGCGCTCCGTGGAATGGCCGAACTCCTCGGCGACCCTCCTTATAACCTTTGGCTTCATTCGGCACCCTGCGACGGAGCGGACCACGCCTATTATCACTGGCACCTGGAATTGATACCCCGCCTCGCGGTGACCGCGGGCTTCGAGATGGCCTCCGGCCTGTTCATCAACCCGGTTCCTCCCGAGGAGGCCGCTCGGAGGCTCCGCGAGGTGGTGCGGTAGGTTCCGAATCCTCCCTCAGCCAGGGTCCGCGATGGAGGAGCGATGAAAATCCACGTAGTGGCGGAGGGAGAGGCAGGCGGCGGTGGGGGTGAGGTAAGCGGGCACGCCGGCCTGGTGCAGCCTCGTCGCCTGGGGCTGAACCAGGGAGCTGGGGAAGAGCACCACCACCAGGGGCTTGGAGAGGTTGGGCCTGGCCTCCAAGACCTCGTCGGTTATGGCCCGGAGGAGCCCGATGTCCCCGTCGCGGGAGGCGGGGGCGCTGCCCACGGCCAGGATGATGTCCACTCCGGGGTCCCGGTCCAGCAGCTCCAGCACCCGCCGGTAGTTCCCGGGGACCACCGCCCCGAATCCCAGGTCCACCGGGTTGGAAAGGCTGGTGCCCTCGCGGGGGAGTAAGGAAGCCAGCGCCTCGCGGGTCTCCGGGGAGATCCGCGCCATGGAGAGTCCCGCCCTCTCCACGGCGTCGGCGGAGTTCACTCCCAGGCCGCCGGGGGCGCTGACCACCGCCACCCGGTCCCCCTTACAAGGAGGGAGGTGGAGGAGGGCGGAGGAGAAATCCAGCATTTGGGCCAGGTCGTCGGCCAGCACGATCCCCGCCTGGCGGGCCGCCCCCCGGAAGATCTCCGCCCTTCCTCCCAGGGCGGCGGTATGGCTGGCCGCCGCCCTCTCCCCGGAGGGGGTGAGGCCCCCTTTGATCATCACCAGTGGCTTCCTTCCCCGCATGCTCGATGCCGTGTCCAGGAAGCGGCGGGCGTCGCGCACCTCCTCGAGGTAGGCCAGAACGATCTCCACCGCCGGGTCCTCGGCCAGGTATTCCAGGTAGTCGGCGCAGTTTAGGTCCAGCTCGTTGCCGCTGGAGACTATCTTGTCGAAGAGGATGCCCCTCTCCAACCCGGTGAGGAAGCTAATGCTGGAGATGGAACCGCTCTGGGAGATCATGCCGGCTTGCCCCTGCACCGGGAACATCCCGGCAAAGAGGGCCACTTTGCCCCGGGCGGAATAGATACCCATGCAGTTGGGGCCCACCAGGCGCAGCCCGCTTCCCCGCAGGGCCTCCCGGATCTCCTCCTCCAGGCGCCGGCCCTCAGGGCGGCCGGTCTCCGAGAACCCGGCGGTGTTGACCACGCAGCCTCCCGCCCCGGCCGCGGCGCATTCCCGCACCAGCGCGGGCACGGCGGAGGGAGGGACGCTGAGGATCACCAGGTCGGGAACGCGGGGAAGGGAGGAGATGTCCGGGTAGCACCTCATCCCCAGTATCTCTTCGTGGCGGGGGTTGACCGGGAAGAGATCCCCCTCGAACCCCATGTCCAGGAAGGAGCGCAGGAGAAGGGTCCCGGGATTGTCCCGGCGTTCGGAGACCCCCACGATGGCCGCCGCGCGGGGATGGAAGATGCGGTCCAGGCTCTCCTTCAGTCGCGGGTCCATGGTGCCGGGCGCGGTCACGATTGTCTAACCGCCCTGGACGCGTTCCTCGGGGAGGGGAGGACAGACGTGCAGGACGCGGGGCCGGTACTCGTATTCCCGGATAGACCGCTCGTAAACCTCCACCGTCTGGCGGGCGATGCGCCCCCAGTTGTACTTCTCCCCGATGAAGCGGCGGGCGTCGCTGGTGAGCCTGCGGGCCAGCTCCTCGTCCTTGAGCACCCGGATCATGGCCTGGGCCAGGGATTCCGGGTTGCCGGGCTTGAAGCACAGCCCGGTCTCCTCGTGAACCACGATTTCCTTGAGGCCCCCGGTGTCGGCCACGATGACCGGGCACCCGGCGACCATGGCCTCCAGAACCACCATCCCGAAGGGCTCGTAGAGGCTGGGCACCACGGTGAGGTCGGCGCACTTGTAGAACTTGGCCAGCACCTCGGAGTCCACGAAGCCCAGCAGCTTTATCTTCTCCCCCAGCCCCAGCTCCTCGATCATGGCCTGCAGGGCCCGGGCGTGGGGCCCGGTGCCGGCCACCAGGAAGCGCAGGTCGGGCACCTCCTTGAGGACCATGGGCATGGCCTCGATGACCGTCTGGACCCCCTTCTCGTAGACCAGGCGGCCCACGAAGAAGACCATGCGCCGGTCGGGGTGGATGAACTGGCGGAAGATGCGCTCCCGGTCCGGGTTGACGTTGAAAATCTCGTACTCTATCCCGTTGGGGATGACCGTGACCTTGTCCGGGGGAAGCTCGAAGATGCGTACCACCTCGTCGCGCATGTAATTGCTGCAGCAGATGGTGCGGACGCTCTCGAAGGTCAGCCACCACTCGATCTGGTGGATTATCCTCTGCATGGGGCCGGGAAGGTTGCCCTGGTGCCTCCCGTACTCGGTGGCGTGGATGGTAGCCACCAGGGGGATACGGTAGGCGTGCTTGAGGGCTATGGAGGCGTGGGCCACCAACCAGTCGTGGGCGTGGAGAATGTGCACTCTCCCTATCCTCTCGTTGATCAGCGGCACCGTTCTCTCCAGGAGGGCCACGTTGAACTGCAGGGTCCAGGAGACCCAGTCGTCCTGCGGTATTTCCGGTGGATAGAGGGGTACGCGGTGGATCTTCACCCCTTCCGCTTCCTCGTAATCCGGCGCCCCGGGCGAGTCCTTGGTCACCACGTGGACGTTGATTCCCAGGCGGGCGAGGTTCACCGCCAGTTGGTGGACGTGTGTTCCCAGGCCGCCGATGATGCGAGGGGGGTATTCCCAGCTGAGGATCAGGACCTTCATCTCCCCTACCTTTATACACGAGTGACGGCTCCCTTCCCGGGGCGCCGTCCCGCCGGCATTTCCGCCCGCCCTTCCAGAAGGGCGTAAATATTTTATTAGACCACCTGGGCATTGGCAATAAAGCGCACGAATGGGAGTAATTGGTAATCGTTGCCCGGGGCCACGCCGTCCCGGCGGCTGTTGCCTCCGGGGCGGAAGGGGGGTAGTGCTGGGGCGGAGCTTGGAAAAACGTGCCATGAAGCGGTTTTCAGGTCGTGAGCGCGGAGGCCGAAATGTTCTTATAAGTCTGCGGAATTGAGCTGGAAAATCATTCCAGATAATCCGCCCAGTGTCCGGGACGCAGCCAGGAAAAGGGGTTGTCCACCTCCTCCAGCAGGGCGAGCTCTTCCTCCTCCAAGCCGCTGTCCAGCATGGCCATGCAGCGCCGGAACCGCTCAGCATGGGTGAAGAAGCGATCCCTGGCATACCCGGCCGCCGTGTCCCGGGTGACCATGTAGGACCAGTCGCTGGCCTCCATGAGGAGGAGCTCGCGCCCCGCTTGCAGGAGGGCCCTCCTCTTTCCCGCGTCCAGGTCTCCGCCGAAGCGGGAGAGGAAGGCCTCCTCCGAGACACGGGTGACCTCCCAGATGTCCCGCGTACCCTCGTTCTCCCAGGTGGCGAAGGTACCGTCCACGTTCCAGGCGGTGCATGGGGGGGAGAGGATGGGAAGGCCCTCGGGTCGGAGTCCGGCCGCCACCCTCCCCGGGAGTTCGCATTCCGGGCCCAGGATGCCCAGCACCTCTCGCAGCCAGAGGGGGCCCTCGCGCCACCAGTGTCCGAAGAGCTCGGTGTCGTAGGCCGCCAGCACCAGGCGGGGTCTGCCCGTGCCCTCGGGTTTCACCAGTCGGTCCCACCTCTCCCGCATCCGGGCCGTGAAATGCTCGGCGTCCGCCCGCGCCCGCGCCCACGCCTCCTCCGGCTCGTAGACCTCCTTGTCCTCCAGGCGCGCGGAGGAGGAGGTTATCCTCCAGTACTGGAAGCCGTGGCCCTGGTAGTCCCGCTTGACGTATTCCCGGTATTCCCCATGGGAAGGATACCCGTCAGGTTCCCACACCAGCCGATGGGAGAGAGAATCGCGGAGGAAGGCCGCCAGGGAGGTACGCCCCAGGCGGCATGCCTCCCAGGTGGGCACGGGCTGTGGTGCGCCGTCCGGCGCCGTGTGGTCCAGCACTACGTAGCGCAGGGGAGGCGAGAAGCGCTCCAGGACCCTGTCCAGTTGCGGTGTGTAGGAACACTCCGGCAGCCAGAAACCCGCCGGCTGGCGGCCGAAGCAGCGAAAGTATTGCTCCAGGCCGATTTCCACCTGGGCCGCCCGGCAGGCGTCCGAGGAGAGGAGGGGAAGGTGGGCGTGGGTGGCCGAGCTGGCCAGAACCTCCAGTACCCCGGCCTCCATGCCCCGGCGAAGGGCCGACATCATGCCTCCCCGGTATTTCTCCTCGAAGAGGCGCAGCAGGTCTTCCAGCTCCCGCGCGTAGTGGATGGCCAGCCGCGAGCGCCTCTCGTCGCCCATGGAACTCAGGCGCATTACCTCCTCCTCGGCCTGGCGCCTGCGGTTCTTCAGGTAGGCCACGAAGCGTTCCTGGAGGTAGGCGTCCTCCAGCTGCTCGGCGAGGATGGGGGTCATGGTCAAGGCCAGCTTTCCCGGACACCTTCCCGCAGCCATGTCCTCGATGAGCTGCCAGAGGGGAAGGTAGCACTCCGCCCAGGCCTCCAGTATCCACTGCTCTCCCACCGGCCAGTCAACGCCGCGCCGCACGTAGGGCATGTGGGAATGCAGGAGGATGGCGAAGGAACGTCTTTCCATTTACGGCATATCCTTCCATCCCAGGCCTATGAAGTCCAGGGCTTCCTCGAGCGAACGGTCGCGGACCGTGAAGTCCCTCGTGCTCAGGAGGGGGATGAAAAGGGGCCGGTAGAAATACCTCTCCAGGCGTGGCGGGAGTTCCAGGCACCACTGCGAGAAGTTGCGGCCGCTCAGTCGGTCGTGGAGGCGGAGGAACCGGGCGTGGAAGATACCCTTCACCTCCGAACGGGGGTAATAGCGGCGCATGAAGGCGGTGAACTCGCGGTGGTCGTATTCCCGGATATGGAAGGGATTGAGGGGCGTTTCCCGGCCCGGGGAGATAACCCGGCGGTTAGGGGTGGTAATCACGCACAGGCCGCCCGGCTTGAGGACCCGACGGGCCTCCTCCATGAAGCGATCCGGGTTATGGAGGTGCTCCACCACTTGCAAGGAACAGACTAGATCGAAGGACCCGTCCTCGAGGCCCAGGTCGTAGATGTCCCGGTACAGGAACCTGAGGTTGGGACGGCGGTAGGTGCGCCGGGCGTGGTAGATGGCCTCGGGTGCCAGGTCCACCCCCACCGCTTCCCGGGCAACGGAGGCCAGGAGATCCGTGCCGTATCCCTCTCCGCTTCCCAGGTCCAGGACGCGCTTGCCCCCCGCATAGGGGAGCAAGAATCGATACGCCACCAGGTGGCGCTGGAACCAGTAATTCTCCTCCCGGACCCCTGGGAGGGTGCGTTCCCCGGTCAGGACCAGGGGAGGATAGTGGTCCTGGGGCAGGTCCGAGGTGTCCACTTCACGGTCCATGGTGGATATTCTGGCACCTCCGGCCATTCTTGCCAAGCTCGCCCGGGCTCGGGCCGCCGGAGCGGACTCATAGGAGAGGCAGGGGCATGGAAAGGGTGGCCAGGGCTCCGCCCACCAGGATGATGCCCGCGACTATCAGGTAATAATTTCCAAAACCGAAACCCAGCCCCAGGAGGAGTAAGCCGGCCGCCATCCCAACGCCCAGGTAGCGGAATCGCCTCCGGTTCATTTCACTAGGTCCAGGATTCTCACGGGCCTTTCCCCCCTACAACATGGAATTCGAGAAAGCTTGTCCGTACCTCGGAAGTAGGAAAGCGGCCTTCATACTCGCTCCCGGTAGGAGCGGTACGTGACCTTCCTTCACTTCACCAGGTCCAGAACCCTCTTGAACTCCTCCCCGTCGGCCCGGCAGGTGATCTCGTAGATGAGGGCCTCGGAGGTGGTGACCGTGGCCCCGGCGCCGCGCATCCTCTCCAGGGCTGTGAGGTGATCCTCCAAGCGGCGCGTGCCTACCGCGTCGGCCACCACCTGTACCAGGTAGCCGCGGTGCAGGGCGTCGAGGACCGTCTGGCAGACGCAGATGTGGGTCTCGATGCCGCATACCAGGAGCCGCTTCCTGCCGGCACGCCTTACGGTCTCCTCGAAATCGGGGACCCCGAAGCAGCTGAAGATGCGCTTGAGGAGGGGCCGGTATTCCGGTAGTTCCCTCTTGACCTCCTCCACGGTGTAGCCCAGCCCCTGGGGATAATGCTCGGTGAGGATCACCGGCAGGGAGAATAGGGAAGCGAATCGAAGCAGCCGGGAGATGTTGCCCACCACTTCCTCCCGGTTGTGGATCATGCGCACCAGCTTCTCCTGGGGGTCGATGACCAGGAGGAGGCTGTCTTCGGCGTTGGCCAGGTCGGGGTGTCTTTCCATGTCTCGAGCTCCTTTCCCGGATTTAAACCCTCATACAACTCGCGCTTTTACCCGCCTTGCGCAAGCGACCGGATGGCCGGAAGAGTACCGCTTTCCCGGGTTGAGGGGGGACAATCCGCCTTTCTTCATTCCCCCTCCCCCTCCTCCTCGTTCCCCTTGGCCTCCCGGAGGTATTCGTCCACCAGCTCGGAGACCCGGAGGGCGGAGTTGAAGGCCGTGTCCCCACCGGTGCCCTCCGCGCAGGTGGTATCCCCGCAGAGGAAGAAGTTGTCCAGGCCGGGAAGGGTGAAGCCCGGCCGGTCCTCGCGGGTCTGCCCGGGGCGCGGCAGGAAACCGTCCACCATGTTCAGGCGCATGGTGCGTTCCCACTCCACCGCCTCCCAGATCCCGGGGAACATGTTTCCCAGCATCCCCCGCAGCCTCTCCTCCTCCCTCTTCACCTTGTCCGGGTTCTTCATCCAGGGCAGGGGAAGGGGATAGAACCAGGAGAGGAGCTGCTTACCTTCCGGGGCCGTGGAGGGGTCGATGTTGGAGGTGAACTGCCCCATGGTCACCGGGTCGGGGGTGACCAGGAGCCCCCTCCGATCGCTGACCTTTTCTCTCAGGCCCAGGTCCAGGGCAATGCCCGCCGTGGGCACCAGTTCCCGGGCCTTCTTCACGAATTTGATGGGCAGATCCTTTCCCCCGAAAAGATCGGGAACCCCCTGAACGGGAATGGCGCTGACCACGGCGCGGGCGGAGTAGGTGGCGGATTCCGTCTTCACCTGGCTGACCTTGCCCTTGCGCAGGACCAGCCGGGTGACCTGGGTGGAGGTCATTATCTGCCCGTTGGCCTCCACCTCCTCCCGCAGGCCCTCGATGATCCGGCGGGTCCCTCCCTCGGGATATCCCACCTTGACCTTGGCCCGCAGGGCCTTGCGCAGAAAGGCGGCCATCTCTCCGGCGGAGGCGTACCGCAGGTCGGGAGCGATGATCCCGATGCCGGAGAGGACCCGCATGAGCTCCAGGGTCTCCGGCGAGCGGCACCGGGAAGTGAGCTCCTCCAGGGAGAGCTGGTACTTGCGTTCCGGGCGGCCCAGGACCAGCCTGAGGAGGTAGTAGGCGGCGCTGAGCTTGGCCCGCGCAGGTAGGAGGGGGGAGCGGAATATCTTCCCCACGTTGTTGGGCAGGGGGAGGAATTTCCCGTCGCGGTAGAGCTCCGGCTCCCCGGGCTCGATGAACTTGAGCTCCCGGCCCAGGCGGCGGAAGACGGCTGCCGCCGCCCCCTCCGAGGCGAAGCGGTTATCGTGCAGGCCGTATTCCAGGAGGAAGCCGTCGCGTTCCTGGTACCCCGCCCTGCCTCCCAGGGACCTCGATTTCTCCAGGAGCAGCACCCGGTAACCCTTCTTGGCCAGCAGGGCTCCAGCCGAGAGCCCCGCGTATCCGCCCCCGATAACGATAACGTCGCTGTCCATCATTCCCCCGTTTCCGTCACGGCCCGCTCCTTCCGGAGCACGGCCCTTGCCAGCACACACCTATACGTGCTCCAGCACACACCTATACGTGCTTATTAAACCACAAAGCGGAAAAACGGGGGATCGGGTAGCGGCACCCGGTGTTATGATAACCTCGGTGAAGCGCCGGCAAGGGGCACGGCGTACGGTTAGCGTGCACCGGCTTGGAGTGGAGCATCTCATCGGTCATAAGGTACCGAGCCGGAAAGCCCCCAACTACGGGCCGCTGCTTCCCCCGGCGATGCGGGGCGGAGTGGCTTTCAGCGAGCGGGCTGTTCCCGCCGCTGTTTAACCGTGCACCAAGGGCGATGGGGGAAAGAGGAAGGAAGGGCGGTGCCGAGATGCGAAGTGAAAGGATCGCCTTCTATTCCGAAAGCCTGGAGCAGCTGAGGCTGGAAGGGATACTGGAGCTTCCCGAGGGGGAGGGGCCCTTTCCGGCCTGTATCCTCTGCCATCCACATCCCATAGGGGGAGGTTCCATGCACGTACCCCTCCTCCGGGTGATATCCGAGGTGCTGGTGGGGGAGGGATGGGCCTGCCTGCGCTTCAACTTCCGGGGGGTGGGGGAAAGCGCCGGGGAATCCTCCGGCGGGCTCCGGGAGACGGAAGACGTGGAGGGGGCCTACCGTTTCCTGGTCCAGCGGGAGGACGTGGACGCCGGGGACCTCTCCCTGGCCGGATGGTCCTTCGGCGCCTGGGTGGGCCTGCGCTGGGCGGTCAAGAGCGGCCGCTGCCACCGGGCGGCCCTCATCAGCCCTCCCATGGTGGGGTTCGACTTCTTCCATTTTCTGGAAGACGGGGAGGTGAGGTTGCCCCCTGAGGTACTCGTCCTCGCTGGGGCGCGGGACCAGTTCGCCTCCCGGGAGAAGCTCGAGGAGCTGGCTTCCCGCTTGAGGGGAGAGCTTCACCTCCTGGAGGGAACGGACCACTTCCTCTTCGGGCGGGAGGAGGAGGTGGCCCGGGTCATCGTCTCCCGCTGGAAGGGAGTCACGTGAACCCGTGGCGGCCAGGGGATAAGGTCCGGAGGACCGGCGGCGTCCGGCTCGCGCCCGGGCCAAGCCGGTGGCTGGACGGCCGTGGCGAGGGAAAGGGGATCGCGCCCCAGGCGCTCAGCCTAAAAGCCTCTTTGCCGGATTCGAGGAAGGAGCGGGAAGGGCGTACGGCAAGCCCGTCAAAGGGCGGCCTCCGCGCTCTTGCCCGGCTGCGGGAAGGCGCTTCCTTTCCCGGGTCGGCTTTGAATCAGGGCCAGGCGGACATCGCTCGAAAGTGCCCGGGAGCTGTCGGGGAATCGATAAGCCGCATTCGATTTACCGATATTTACCAACAGCTTATGGAACCGGAGGCACCTTTCCGCCCGGGATCCCATCATCCGGGGTATTCATGAGCAAGGGATGATACGGGATCGGTCTGGTTATCGCCTCCGCTCCCGGCGCGGCTCGGTTGGAGGCGAGCATGGAAACCGGCGGCGGAGGCGGCACGGTGGGGAAGTGATTATCCCGGGAGCATGACGGAAAGAATTAAAGTAGGGGATCATTTGCGGCGGTCGCGGGTGCAGGAGGAGACATCCCCGACGGATCCGCGGAGAGAGGGGGCGATGAGGATGCTGCGGGAGGAGTTCCTGAGGAAGGTCAAGGAGGCCGCGGGGCTGGACACCGTGAGCCAGGCGGACCGGGCGGTGAGGGCCGTGGTGGCCGTGCTCAAGGCCGAACTGCCCGCGGAACAGGCGGAGATGATCGCCGCCGCCCTCCCAGAGGACCTGAAGCAGGGATGGGAGATGGTGGATGCCTACCCGGCGGATATCCTGGAGAGGGAGGACCTCTACTACGAGGGATCGGAGGCCACCCCAGAGAAAGAACGGCCTTCCATCACCCCCGGATGATATTCACTATCGGATGATATATACGCGGCACGTATACGCGGCACGAGACCGCACTCGGAGGGCGTCGCATCCCTCACCGCGAGCCCGCTTCCTTCCTTGCAATGGCCGGGACCAGTGGATATAATACCGTCGGTGTCCGGGAGGAAAAGAACCGGGACCGCTTTCCGCGATGAGGACTCACCGGGGACTCCAGGCCTTAGGGGCTGAGAGCCGTCGGTTAAAAATATGCCTAAAATCGGAAAGAGGGTTGAAAGGAAGGCTACAAGGGAACGGAGAAGGGACCGTCACCGGAGGAAGAGGAAAGGAGTTGCAGCATGATTCCGAGCGACCTTGAAATCGCCCAGGCGGCGGAGATGCTCCCCATCACCGAGATCGCCAAGAAGATGGGGCTGGAGGAGGACGAGATCGAGCTTTACGGCAAGTACAAGGCCAAGATCAACTTCGAACAGGTACTCGAACGTATGAAGGACCGCCCGGACGCTAAATATATCGACGTCACCGCCATCACCCCCACCCCCCTGGGAGAGGGAAAAACGGTGACCTCCATCGGGTTGACCCAAGCCCTGGGCAAGATCGGCAAGAACGTGATACTCACCCTGCGCGAACCCTCCCTGGGACCGGTGTTTGGCATCAAGGGAGGCGCGGCGGGAGGAGGCTACTCCCAGGTGGTCCCCATGGAGGACCTCAACCTCCACTTCACCGGGGACATCCACGCCGTGGGGGCGGCCAACAACCTGCTGGCGGCCATGATCGACACCAGCATATTGCTGGGCAATCCCCTGAACATCGACCCCCTGACCATCTCCTGGCGCCGGGTGGTGGATATCAGCGACCGCGCCCTGCGGGACATCGTCATCGGCCTGGGAGGCCGCGAGAACGGGTATCCCCGCCAGACCGGTTACGACATCACCGTGGCCTCCGAGGTCATGGCCATCCTGGCCTTGGCCAAGAACCTCCGGGACCTCCGGGAGCGCCTGGGGCGCATCGTGGTCGCCTATACCTACGACGGCAAGCCGGTGACCGCCGAGGACCTCAAGGCGGCGGGCGCCATGACCGTACTCCTCAAGGAAGCCCTCAAGCCTAACCTTATCCAGACCCTGGAGCATCAGCCCTGCATCATGCACGCCGGGCCCTTCGCCAACATCGCTCACGGCAACAACTCCGTGGTGGCCGACTTGGTGGCCCTCAAGTGCGCCGACTACGTGGTCACCGAGTCCGGTTTTGGTGCCGACTGCGGCGCGGAGAAGATGATGAATATAAAGGTCCGCGCCCTGGGTAAGTCCCCGGACTGCGTGGTCATCACCTGCACCATCCGCGCCCTGAAGATGCACGGCGGTGCCTTTGAGGTCCGTCCCGGCAAGCCCATCGACGAGGAGCTGGTGAAGAAGGAGAACATGCCCGCCCTGGAGGAGGGCACCGGTAACCTCCTCAAGATGATCGAGAACATGAAGCTCTTCGGCCTGCCGGTGGTGGTGACCATCAACAAGCGCCTCACGGACACGGAGAAGGAGATCGAGCTGGTGAAGAAGCTGGCCGAGGAGGCCGGCGTGGTGGCCTGCGTGCCCATCGAGGTGTGGGCCAAGGGCGGCGAGGGCGGCAAGGAGGCTGCCGAGGCGGTGGTCGAGGCCTGCAACCAGCCCAAGGACTTCAAGTTCCTCTACGAGCTGGACTGGCCCATCAAGAAGAAGATCGAGACCATCGCCACCAAGATCTACGGCGCCGACGGAGTGGACTACAGCCCGCTGGCGGAGCAGAAGATAAAGCAGTACACCGAGGCGGGCTGGGACAAGCTGCCCATCTGCATGGCCAAGACCCACCTTTCCCTCTCCCACGACCCCAATCTGAAGGGGGTACCGAAAGGATTCCGCCTCCCTGTGGTGGACATCCGCCCCTCCATCGGGGCCGGATTCCTCTACCCCCTGTGCGGGGCCATGCGCACCATGCCCGGCCTGCCCAGCCGGCCGGCGGCGGTGGACGTGGACATCGACGAGAACGGCAGGACGGTGGGCCTGTTCTGATAGGCCGAGGAAAACAGTGAGGATTTGCGATGCCCCGGTCCGCTGGACCGGGGCATCAACCGGAAAGGACCGACGATAACTCGGAGGACCGCACTTGGAGGAGACCTGCAGGGTACTGTTCCTTCCTGACAACCGCTACATAGTGGTTCCCAGGGGAGAGAACCTCCTCAAGGCGGCCATGGACGCCGACGTGCACGTCAACGCCTCCTGCGGGGGCTCCGGGTCCTGCGGGAAGTGCCGGGTGGTGGTGGAAGAGGGGGAGGTGGAGAGGGAGCCCAACCCCAAGCTCACCGAGACGGAAATAGCCCAGGGATACGCCCTGGCCTGCCAAACCAGGGTCCTCTCCGACCTCCGGGTGAGGATTCCCATCGAGTCCCGCATCGGTGATAAGAGGATCTTCGAGCGCAAGGAACCCGAGCCCGCCCACGGCCATCTCCTTTCCGCGGCGGACTGGGAGAAGAGGCTTCCCCACTGGGAGCTCAATCCCTCCACCCGCAAGGTGCACCTGGTCCTCCCGCCCCCCACCCTGGACGACAACGTCAGCGACGCGGAGCGGGTCAAGCGGGGCCTGGCCATGGAGGCCGGGTTGCGAAACGTGGTCATCGATTACCCCGTCCTGCAGCGGCTCCCGAACATGCTGCGCCAGAGCGGCTGGGACATCACGGTGACCGTCCTGGACAGCGGGGAGGAGCTCCGCGCCGTGCGCATCGAGCAGGGTGACACCACGGAGCGCCAGTCGGCCATTGCCATCGACGTGGGCACCACCACCATCTCCGCCGAGCTTATCGACCTGCGCACGGGCAAGGTGACCGCCAGGGCTTCGGATTATAACGCCCAGGTGGCCTTCGGAGAAGACGTGATCACCCGCATCATCTACGCCACCCGCGGCACCGGGCTGGCCAAGCTGCAGTCGGTGGTGGTGGGGACCATCTGGAATCTCATCAAGACCCTGGTGGAGCAGGCGGGAATCGAGTACTGCAACATCACCCACCTGGTGGTGGCCGGAAACACCACCATGACCCACCTCCTCCTGGGCCTCAACCCCAAGTACATCCGCGAGGAGCCCTACATCCCCTCGGCCACCTTCTTCCCCTGGATAAAGTGCAGCGACATCGGCCTGCGCATCGCCGCCGGGGTGTACATGTACGCCATACCCTGCGTGGCCTCCTACGTGGGCGGGGACATCGTGGCCGGCATGCTGGCCTCGGGCATCTTCAACACCGACAAGCTCACCCTGTACATCGACATCGGGACCAACGGGGAGATGGTCCTGGGAAACCGGGAATGGATGCTCTCCTGCTCCTGCTCCGCCGGCCCGGCCTTCGAGGGGGGCGGGGTGAAGCACGGCATGCGCGCCACCCGGGGGGCCATCGAACAGGTGCGCATCAACCCCGGGAATTACGAGCCCATGATCATCACCGTGGGCAACCGCAAGCCCATCGGCATCTGTGGGTCGGGGCTCATCGACGCCCTCTCGGAAATGTTCATGACCGGCATCATCAACGAGAAGGGGAAGATAAACACCGACCTCCCCACCGACAGGGTGCGGGCCACGGAGGGAGGAGCGGAGTACGTGCTGGTGCGGGCGGAGGATTCCGCCACCCGGAGGGACATCGTCATCACCGAGGTGGACATCGACAACCTCATGCGCGCCAAGGCCGCCGTCTATGCGGGGATAGAGATACTCCTCTCCTCGGTGGACATGGACGTGTCCATGATCGACGAGCTGCTCATCGCCGGGGCCTTCGGTCGTTACCTGGAGGTGGACAAGGCGGTGAACATAGGGCTCCTCCCGGATATCGGCTTCGAGAAGATGAAGTTCGTGGGCAACGGGTCCCTGCTGGGGGCCCACCTCTCCGCCCTCTCCAAGGACATGCTGGAGAAGGCCAACGAGATCGCCCGGCAGATGACCTACCTGGAGTTGTCCATGAACCCGGCCTTCATGGAGCACTACCTGTCAGCCCTTTTCTTTCCCCATACCAACCTGGACGCCTTCCCCTCGGTCAAGGAGAAGCTGGAAGTTTACCGGAACGTACGCTACCACGGGGGAGAGGCCGCTTCCTCCGGGGGGGTGGGATGAATGAGTTTCGTCATCGCTGTTTCCGGCAAGGGAGGAACGGGGAAGACCACCTTCTCCGCCCTGACCGTGGACTACCTGGTGCGCACCACGGGAAAGGCGGTCCTGGCTGTGGATGCCGACTCCAACGCCAACCTGGACCAAGCCCTGGGGACGCGGGCGGAGAAGACCATCGGGGCGGTGCGGGAGTACCTCACCGAGAACGTGACCCGCATTCCCGCCGGGATGTCCAAGGAGGTCTGGGTGGAGACCATGCTCCGCCAGGCCTTGGTGGAGGAGAAGGGTTTCGA
>JASEFK010000001.1:269106-355497 GCA_030019255.1 Actinomycetota bacterium | reverse complement strand
CTAACCTGGTGCGCTACTGGAGGGAGAATTTTGCCTCCCTCACCGCCTTCCTTAAGTACCCGGAGCAGGTGCGCCCCTACATCTACACCACCAACCAGCTGGAGAGGATCAACAAGGAGATAAAGCGCAGGACCAAGACCATAGAGGTCTTCTCCTCCGAGGAGAGCCTGATCTCCGTTCTCTACCTGATCTTGCGTTCCGAAAACGACAAGCTCTCATGTAGGAGGCTCAGGGGGTTTCGCAACCTGGGATGGGAGGAGGAAGGCTAGGTGGCTGACACAAAATCCTTGACGCTACCTCTAAAACTCTCGGTCGTACCACTTCCAGCGGGGTTTCGATGCCCCTTCTTCTTCGACGTCCTTTCGGGGTCGACGTTTCCCGCTGCCGCAGGCCGCGCGACCGGGCGGAATACCGGACCTTTCAGGTCACCGCCGATTTCCGGAACATGCTGTTCGGTTGTGTTCCCTCCCCGGCGGGTTCTATCATGTAATAAGGTAATAAAGGGCTCATCGGAGCCCGCTGATACTAGTATACCTCAAGAGGAACGGGTGAGGGCATGAACGAGTGCAGTCGCCTGCGTGGTTGCCCGGCCAGCCAGTACCTCTCCTGCGAGGCCTATATTAAGGGCCTGGAGTGCTGGCAGGTCGAACAACCCCGCTGTGCCCTAGAGCTCCGGCTGTGCCTCCAGTACGGTTGTCCCGTTTACGAGCGTTACAGCGGGGAGATAGAGGCGGCCCTTCGCGAGAGGGCCCTGGGGCGCAGGTGAAACGGCCTAACGCCCGCTTTCCCCGCGGGCTTCCATCCGTGCCTTTATCTCCTCCCAGGCGCGATCCACCTCGCTTCTCAGCTTCTCCAGGCTGCCGTCGTTTTCGATGACCAGGTCCGCGCAGCGCAGCCGCTCCTCCCTTGCGGCCTGGGACCTTATGCGCGCCCACGCCTCCTCGGCGGAAAGACCCCGGTCCTCTACTAGCCTCCTGGCCTGTTCCTCGGGAGGGGTATCCACCACCAGGTTGAGTTGGAACAGGTTCCCGGCTCCCGCCTCCACCAGGAGGGGAATATCCAGGATCACCACTCCCTCACCGCCCGTTACCTCTTCCAGCTCCCGCAGTTTCTCGGTCATCAATTGGAAGATGCGGGGGTGGGTCACCCGGTTCAGGAACTCCCTTTCCTCCGGACGGGAGAAGATGATCTTCCCCAGCCTGCCGCGGTCGATCTCGCCTTCGGGGGTCAGTATCTCGCGGCCGAAATGCTCCACGATCTCCTCCCATGCGGGCGTGCCCTTTCGCACCACCTCCCTGGCCAGGAGGTCGCTATCCACGATGTGCGCCCCCTTCTCCCTCAGGAGACGGCAGACCGTGCTTTTGCCGCTGGCGATTCCTCCCGTCAGGGCCACGTAGAACAAGTCGCTCCCCCCGTTATCCTCATCGTCACCCGTAGCAGACCGTCCGGACCCACGCGGCCGCCCATCCCGGCGAAGTTCTTCCTCTCACGGGCCCACGGCGGCTTCTCCGGCCGGCAACCCTCCTTCCTCGCGGAGGAGTAAACCTTCCCATTAAAGAAGGGCCGCCTCGGCGCCCCTTCTTCCACCTGCTCGCGGCTCGGTCCTTAACGGCTTCCCCGCTTCATGTCCTCGATTATGGATTCCAGAGTTCCTTCCGCGTACTCCTTCGTCTCCCCCGGTTCGCCCTCCTCCCCGGCACCCTTGGGAACGGCGGAAGTCTCCTCCTGAGGCGAAGCCGCCTCCGCTTCCTCCTCTTTTTCCTCTTCCCTCACCTCAACGCCTTCCGGCTCGGCGGCGAGCTCAACGGCCTCGTGCTCCGGGACTTCCGCCGGCGCTTCCCCGATGGCCGATTCCGGCTCTTCCTCCTCGAGGCGCGTCTCATCGACGGAGGCCTGGACCCGGTCGGTAGCCTTTTCCTCCGCCTCTTCGGGAAGCGCCGTCGCTTCCTCCGGCTCCGGTTCCTCCACCTCCGCGGCGCGGCGCGCCTTACCGGCCGCCTGACGGAGGCTCAGGCTTATGCGCCGGCGGTCGATGTCTATGTCAATGATCTTGACCTCTATCTCCTGGTTCACCTCCAGGATCTCGTCCGGCTGCTCCACGTGGCGATTGGAGAGCTCGGAGATATGGATTAGGCCCTCGATCCCCGGCCGCAGCTCGACGAAAGCGCCGAAGGGCACCAGCTTGGTAACCCTGCCCCGCACCGTTTCGCCTATGCGCACCTCCCGGGACAGCTTCTCCCAGGGGTCCTCCTGGCAGGCCTTCAGGCTCAGGGAGATGCGCTCCCTCTCCTTGTCCACGTCCAGGATTTCCACTTCTACCTCGTCTCCCACCGAGAGCACCTCGCTGGGCTTCTCCACGTGGCACCAGGAGAGCTCGGAGATATGGATCAGGCCGTCTATCCCTCCCAGGTTCACGAAGGCCCCGAAGGACACCAGGCTGGACACCTTCCCGCTCACCCGCATGCCCTTCTCCAGGTTGTCCAGGAGGATCTTCCGCCTCTCGCTGGCCGCCTCCTCGAGGTAGGCACGGCGGGAAAGGACCACGTTGTTGCGGTTGCGGTCCATCTCGATGATCTTGCAAGTGAGCTTGGTGCCCAGGAAGGAATGCAGGTCCTTAACCCGGTGGACATCGATGAGGGAGGCGGGAAGGAATCCCCTCAGCCCGATGTCCAGGATCAGCCCTCCCTTGACCACCTCGATTACCTCTCCCTCCACGGGCTGGTTCTCCAGCATGCACTTCTCCAGGACTCCCCAGGAACGCTCGTACTGGGCCCGTTTCTTGGAGAGAATGAGGCGGCCCTCCTTGTCCTCCTTCTGGAGGACCAGGGCGTCGATCTGGTCTCCCACCTTGACCACTTCATCCGCCTTGACCCCGTAGCGGATGGAGAGCTCCCGGGCGGGGATCACCCCTTCCGACTTGTAGCCGATGTCCAGAAGGACCTCGTCCTTGTCCACCTTGACCACCGTACCCGCGACTATGTCTCCCTCGGAGAAGACCTTGATGGTACGGTCGTAGTCGGGGACCTCGCTGTCGGAGTAATCGAAGTTGGTCAGGGGGGTGGTCAGACCGGGGTTCTTAACGGGGGTTTCCTGCTCTTGTTCCTTTTCGTACTGGTCCAGCATTTAATCCTTTCCTCCAGTTGTAAGATTTATCCATGGCCTCACTCCTTTTAACGGCCGGCACACGGACAACTTATTTTAACATCAATTTTCCGGATTTGCACCCCTCCTACCTTCGTCCTGTCGGCCTTTGGTTTTTGCCATGATGATAGGGTGGTCTCTCAACCCTTTTCAACCCTGAAAGCGCCTGCTGAAACGGTACAACATCCCTTCTCTACCGTTTTTGCTACCATTTCCATCGAGAGAAACCTCCTTTCTGTTCGGTGTGGTTTACATCAGGATATCAGGGAGGTTTCCCTCCTTTTATGTGGAGATTTCCCTAAATCTGCCTATTCTTTACACGAGCTGAAGACCCTGTCACCTGAAATTCCAAGCCGGGCAGTTTAAGCCCGAAAAGCAGGCACCAAGGTATTTCTTCCCCCGACATCCCGAGGGCCCTTCGCTTTCCGGGCCAGATTAGTAACCAAAGTGAGATTTGCCAGTTCCACACGCCAACCGCTCCACGCATGGTTGGAATCTCGAGCGAGGATGGTTGCGGCTTCGCTTGCCGGCAGGAACGGGAAACCTACTTGGCCTCGTACCAGGAAGGGCCCTTTCCCACCTCCACCCGCAGGGGAACCTCGAGGGGATAGGCGTTCTCCATCTCCTCCCTCACCAGTTCCTCCACCGCCTCTTCCTCTCCCTTCTCCACGTCGAAGACCAGTTCGTCGTGTACCTGCAGAATCATGCGGGAGGTCAGGCCCTCCTGCCTGATGCGACGGTGCACGCGGACCATGGCCACCTTGATGATGTCCGCGGCGCTGCCCTGGATGGGAGTGTTGAAAGCCAGCCTCTCCCCCAGGCGCCGCAGTCGGTGATTGCCCTCGAGAAGCTCCGGGATCTCCCTTCTCCGTCCCAGGAGGGTGGTCACGTAGCCGGTGCGGGTGGCCTCCTCCACCACCCGGTCCAGGTAGGCCCTTACCTGCGGGTATTTCCGGAAATAGGCCTCGATGTACCTCTCCGCCTCCTCGGTATCGATACCCAGCTGTTCCGCGAGGCCGAAAGGGCTCATGCCGTAGATGACGCCGAAGTTGATGGTCTTGGCGCGCCGGCGCATTTCCCCGTCCACCTCCTCCAGGGGGACGCCGAAGACCTCGGAGGCGGTGGCGGCATGGATATCCAGGCCCATCTCGAAGGCCCGCCGCAGTCCCGGGTCTCCGGAGAGGTGGGCCAGCAGCCTCAGCTCTATCTGAGAGTAATCGGCGGTCAGGATACAGCCCTCCTCCGACGTGGGTATGAAGGCCCTCCGGATGCTCCTTCCCACGGGTGTGCGGACGGGGATGTTCTGGAGGTTGGGGTTACTTGAGGAAAGGCGCCCGGTGGCGGTCACCGTCTGGTTGAAGGAGGCGTGCAGGCGCCCGGTACGGGGGTCGACCATCCTGGGCAGAGCGGATACATAGGTCCCCAGGAGCTTGGAGAGTTCCCGGTGCCGTAGTACCACCTCCACCAGGGGGTGCTTGTCCCGCAGGGCGTTCAGCACCCCCATGTCAGTGGCATACCCCGTCTTGGTCCTCTTCACCGGGGGCAGGCCGAGGACCTCGAAGAGGACGTGGGCCAGCTGTTGCGGCGAATTCAGGTTGAAGGAGCAACCGGCCAGCTTCTCGGCCTCCTCCTCCAGCCCTCCTATCTCCCGGCGCAGCTCCTCCTCCATGGAGGTCAGGAATCCGGAATCCAGGCGTACCCCGCAGATCTCCATCTCCGCCAGTACCTCCAGGAGGGGCATCTCCACATCCTCGAAAAGAGGGGTAAGGCCGCGGAGGTTCATCTCCGCCCGCAGCGCGTCGGCCAGCCTTCCCATCACCAGGGCACATCGGACATCCGCCGCGGCCTCCTCTTCCTCCGTTTCCAGGAGGCCAAGCTGGCCGCCCCTATCCTCCCCCAGTGTGAGGTTGAGGTAGCGCTGCGCCATGCCCCTGAGTTCGTGGCTTGAATCCGAGGGGTTCACCAGGTAGGAAGCCAGCTGAACGTCGAAGTGCACCTGCGGGAACGCGCCCCACAGCTTGGCGCACTGGACCATAAGTTCCTTTCCCCGGTAGCATACGACGCGCACTCCCTCCCGCTCCCGTAAACCGTCGAGGAGGGCCTTTATTTCACCCCGATTACCGTTCACAAGCAGGCGGGCATATCTTCCTCCTGCGGCGATGGTGACCGCCTTGAGGTTCCCCCGCGTGAACCCCTCCCCTTCCAGCGAGGGATAGATGTACACCTCGCCGCGGCGCAGGGCAACCTCGAGTACGGCGGGCAAGTCCACTTCCTTCGCCTCAAGGTCATCCGGGCTGCCTTCTCTGTCCCGGAGTGAAGGCGATTCCTGCCCGGCGGAAGGGAAGAGTTCCCGGCGCAGCGAGGCAAGCCTCTCCGCCGGCTTGCGGAATTCGAGGGAATGGAAAAGGCGCCCTACCTGCTCCTGGTCCCAGGGTTTGAGTTTGAGGACCTCCGGATCGGGAAGCTCCAGGGGAACGTCGCGGCGCAGGCGGGCCAGCTCCCGGCTGAGGTACGCGCTGTCGCGGTTCTCCTCCAGCAGGCGGCGCCAGCGTGGTTGGTCCACCCTGTCCAGGGAGCGGTAAATCTCGTCCAGGTCTCCGAACCTCTGGATCAGGGCAGCAGCGGTCTTCTCCCCTACTCCCGGAACCCCCGGGATGTTGTCCGAGGTGTCTCCCTTGAGGGCCAGGTAATCCACGATCTGTTCCGGTACCACGCCGTATTTCTCCCTGACCTTTTCCCGGTCGAAGACCACGATATCCGTGATGCCCTTGCGGTTGGCCACCACGCGCACCCTATCATCCACCAGCTGCAGGGCATCCCGATCCCCGGTGACCACGAAGACCTCCGCCTGCGAGGGGAGCCTGTCCTTGAGGGTGGCCAGGACGTCGTCCGCCTCGTAGCCCTCCACCTCCAGAAAAGGGATATCCATGGCCTCCAGCAAGGCGCGGATGATGTCCATCTGTTCCCGGAGGTCATCCGGCATGGGCTTGCGGTGTGCCTTGTACTCCTCGAAACGTTCCAGCCGGAATTCGGGCCTCCCCTTGTCGAATGCCACCACCAGGGCGTCGGGACGCAGCTCCTCCAGGATCTTGATGAGCATGGAGACGAATCCATACACGGCATTGGTGGTCTGGCCGGAGGAGGTGGAAAGGTCGGCGGGAAGTGCGTAATAGGCCCGGTAAGCCAGGCTGTGTCCATCGACCAGGACGTACCTTTCTCTCTTTCGCTCCTTCACCTTCACCACTCTTCCTCAAGATCACGCGGGGGCGAGGTTCGGGGACGGGGCTGGTGCCCCGTCCCCGCATCCAAGGAGAACGCACTTTCAGGATAAGGCATGGGGGTGACAAGTTCACCCTGCGATACCCCGGGACTCTCCCTGTTCCCGGGGAAAGGTCTCCGCCCGCGAACCTCATTCCTGTCGTGGGGGGCTATCTGCGCCCCGCGGGAAAAGAAGTTCAAGCATTAAATCGTCATCGCGGTCCAGGGCATCCCTCTCGACCAGCTGGAAAAGTAAAACCCCTTACGGGGCTTTCTCCTGGTGCCGAAGGCCGGACTCGAACCGGCACGGGGAAACCCCACTGGTTTTTGAGACCAGCGCGTCTACCCATTCCGCCACTTCGGCCCCGAGCTCTTATCCATCCTGATTTTAACACCCCTGCCGGGGATCATCCACGGGATACATAGGGAGAAACCTCCTTCCGCCTGGTCTGGTTCACATAAGGATGCCGGGGAGTTTTCCCTGTCCTTACGTGGAGATTTCCCTGCATCCACCTGTTTATCTACACCTAACCGAAGTCCCCTCTTTCCTTGATGCTTCCCCCCCATGACCTACCTCGAGGACCAGGACCATCTCCGGTTCTATCTCTCCATGAGACAGCGCAGAGCCACACGGTGCCGTGCTTTCCACTTCATGGCAGCATGCCGGGACATGAAGGAAAGATCGCCCGGTAGGGCTTCTCATGGGCTCAGGGGATGAGGTTGGTGCCCCCCACGGCGGCCAGCCACTTACCACCCCGGTTCTCCAGGCGGATTACAAGACCATCGGAGGGATCGATGGCCCGCGCCTCCCCGCCAGCGAAGCGTATGGTGCCTCCCTCCAGAAAAACTCTGGCCGTGTAGGGATCTTCCTGATCCACGCGGAACCTGAGGTCCCGGAAGGAACCCCCTCCTCCCAGGTAGTCGGATACTTCCCCGAACAACCTTTCCGCTCCCGCGGCATCCGAGGAAAGGAACAGGGAGACGAACCGCTCCTCCTCCCCAGCGTTTAGGGCTTCCATTATCTGGGCCGCCCTATGCCCTGGCTGGGGATTGCCCCACACGGTCAGGCTGAGGACGAGCCAGGCCGCCAGGGCGGCGGCAAAGGCTATATACGCGATCACCCGCAGGCGAAAATGCCTTATCCTCTCCTTGGCCGCGGGGCGCAACCTGCCTGCGGTGGAGACCACGTCCGGCCTCCACTCCCCCGGGGCGGCATACCCACCCCCCGGCCGGGAGGTCTCCCCCCCGCCCTCAACCGCCCCAGCGACTGGTTCGAGGCGCTTGAGGCATAGGGTGCAGAACTCCGCGTTGTCCGCGTTCTCGGCTCCGCAATGGGGACAAATCATGATATACGACCCTCCCGATAAATGCTTCGACGCCCCACCCCAGATACCTTTTCTCCGCCAGCCACCCTCCCAGGGCTCCAAGGGTGAGGAACAGGAAGAAAGCCAGCATTATAATCCTGGCAAGGCAAAGGGAGCAGAAAGCCGCTCCTCGGGGGTTCTCGGCTCCTCAGTAAGGACAGGAGGGCATGGTCTCTCCTTTCTTCCGTAAACCGGGCAGGCGCCCCCTTTCCCTTCGTTTCCGCCGGAAAGAGCCCTCCCGGACTAAACCATTTATCGACGGGGAAACCTCGGTATAAAGCGGTGGGAGCCGCACGCGCCCCACGCTGGACGGCGGGTGGAGGCGTTCCCCATCAAGGTGATTCGGGGGACAGGTCCGTCCTTGCGCCCTGGATCTCCCGGAAGAAACAGGATCGCTCCCCGGTGTGACAGGCCGGTCCCACCTGCAGTACCTCCACCAGCAGGGCATCTCCGTCGCAGTCGTAGCGGATCCTGCGCACGTACTGGCGGTGGCCGGAAGTCTCCCCCTTGCACCAGTACTCCCTGCGGCTCCGGCTCCAGAACCACGTCCTCCCGCTGCTCAAGGTGCGCCTCAGCGCTTCGCGGTCCATGTAGGCCAGCATAAGGACCTCTCCCTTTTCGTGGTCCTGGATGATGGCGGGTATAAGCCCATCCCGGTCGAACTTCAGTTCCGGCAGTTCAACTTCCATCTCCCTCTCTCCTCCCGGTGGAAAGAAACCCGCTGAACCCATCCCTTGTTCAAGACCCGGTCGGCCGTCTATTCCGTCTCCTTCCCTCCTCCCCGGGTGCATGAACCCCGATCATTCCACTCATTTCTTGTGCCTGAACATCCCCCGGGCGTTCCACGTCCGCCTCCCGGCGTGCTCGAACCGATCACCCATTCGTTTACTTGTGCCTGAACATCCACGAACTTCGTTTCCCTCTCATCCATTCCGCGCAGGAGGCGACGGCCTTCTTTCGGCGCGCGCCGTACCCCTCAACCTTCCCCGCTGCCCGGTACCCGTTCCGGCGCGGCACGACTCCGCTTGAACCCCTCGATATGCCAACGGAATTCGAACCAAGAGACCGTTGCCGGGGTTCAACCGCCGGGTTATCCGCCGATGGCCTCCTCCTCCCCCAGGTAGAGGTGGATTATCTCCTCCCGACCCAGGAGCTCGGAGGCCTCGCCCTCGAGGCGTATCTTGCCCGCGCGCATGACGTAAGCGTAATCGGAGATGCTCAGGGCTATCATGGCGTCCTGCTCCACGAGGAGGATGGTGAGGCCCTCCTGGTTAAGCCTTTTCAGGCAGGAGAAGATGTCCCTGATGACCATGGGGGCCAGGCCCATGCTGGGCTCGTCCAGGAGAAGGAGCCGCGGCCTGGCCATCAGCGCCCTCCCGATGGCCAGCATCTGCTGTTCGCCCCCGGAGAGGGTGCCCGCGACCTGTCCCAGCCTGGCCTCCAGCGCGGGGAAGAGGCGGCATACGAACTCCATGTCCTCCATCACTTCGCGGGAACGCCTTCGGCCCGAGCGCAGGTAGGCCCCCAGGTACAGGTTTTCCTCTACGGTCATGGTGGAAAAGACCTGTCGCCCTTCCGGCACGTGGGATATGCCCATGCGCACGATGCGGTGGGGCTCCAGGTTGGAGATGTTGGTACCCACGTACCTTATCTCGCCGTAGCGTGTGGGAACCAGCCCGGATATGGCCCGCAACAGGGTGGTCTTTCCCGCCCCGTTGGCGCCGATGATGGTGGTTATCCTGCCCGCCCGCACCCAAAGATCCACGGCCCGCAGGGCCTCTATGTTCCCGTAGAAGGCGGAAAGGTTGTTTATCTCCAGCAAACCGCTCCCTCCACCGCGGACAACCCTCTATTACCGTGGCCTGTCGTTTTCTGCCATCCAGCTACATCTCATCTAAACTTAAATGCTTCCTCCCCCGCCTATCTCCGCTCCCAGGTAAGCTTCGATCACCCGGGGGTCGTTGCGCACCTCTCCGGGAGTGCCCTCGGAGATCACCTCCCCGTGGTCCAGGACCAGGACCTCCTCGGATATACTCATTACCAATCCCATATCGTGTTCCACAAGGAGAACGGTCACGCCCTCATCCCGGATGCGCCTGATGATCTCCCCCAGCTCCCGTGTCTCGTAGTCGTTAAGGCCCGCCGCCGGCTCGTCCAGGAGTATAAGCCGTGGCGAGGTGGCCAGGGCCCTGGCCACCTCCAGCAGGCGCTGCTGCCCGAAGGGAAGGGAACCCGCCAGATTATCTGCCTGCATCTCCAATCCCACCATGTCCAGGTAGGCGAGGGACTCTTCCCACATCCAGGTCTCCTCGCGGCGGGCCCGGGGAAGACGGAGGGCGGAGGCGAACATGCCCGCCCGGGTGCGGTGGTGCAGACCCACCATGACGTTCTCCCTCACCGTCATCTCCGGAAAGATGCGCACCGTCTGGAAGGTCCTGGCGACACCCAGGGCGGCTATGCGGTGCGGCGGCAGTCCCAGTATTTCCTTCCCCTGGAAGGCCACCCTCCCTCCATCCGGAGGGTACAGCCCGGTCAAAAGGTCGTATAAAGTGGTCTTTCCCGCTCCATTGGGGCCGATGATGGCCTTGATAAGGTTGGAGCGCACCCGGAAGGAGACCTCCTTGAGCGCGGCCAGCCCGCCGAAGGTCTTGGTAAGACCCTCCACTACCAATATGTCTTCCATGGTTTCAGCCCGCAGGCCCTTCCTTCCCTAGACCCCCACCTTCCATGCTAAAGATGGTACCGAGTTTGCTCGCCTTGCTGAAATCCCCTCGGTCCTTCTTTAACTCATCCCGACCCTTCCATTCCCGTCCCCCGAAACCCTCCGGACTGGCGCGGATCCGCCCCACGTGTCAATCCAGCGCCCTCCTGCGGAAGGGATTGACAAAGGGGCTGCGACGGTAACTTATCATGTCCGACAGCCCCTTGGTTATCCCCGAGGGCATGAAGACCATGGTGAGTACCAGTATGAGGCCGTAGATGATGCCCTCGTAGTTGCTGTACTTCTCCACCCAGCGCGGCACTTCCCCCAACCACTTGGGAAGGGCTTCCACTACCTTGGGGATGAAGGTGATGACTACCGCCCCGGCCACCGCCCCCCAGATGCTCTCCATGCCCCCCACCACCACCATGGTCACCAGCTGGATGGAGAGGACGATGGTGAAGAGGTTGGGATCTATGTATCCCTGGATATGGGCGAATATCCCCCCCGCCAGTCCGGCCAAGGCCGCGGAGAGGACGAAGACCTTTATCTTCTCCCAGGAAACGTCCACGCCCATGACCTCCGCGGCCACCTCCGACTGGTGCAGGGCGCGCATGGCCCTCCCGGAGCGGGAGCGCACCAGGTTGAAGCAGAACAGCAGCACCAACAGGGCGATTACCCAGATGAAGTGGTACTCCTTGCGGAGGTAGTTCCTGCCCTCCCCGACGGCCAGCCCCGGCAGGGAGAGGGGTGGTATGTTGCGCAGGCCGTCGTTCCCTCCCGTGAGCCAGGTCATCTCGCGCATGAAGACGAAGAACACCATGCCCAGCCCCAGGGTGGCCATGGCCAGGTAATGTCCCCGGAGCCTCAACACCGGGGCGACCGCGAGACCGACGAGAGCCGCCACCACCACGGCGGCGGGGATCCCCAACCAGGGAGGGAAGTGGGCCTTAACACACAGGAGAGCCGAGGTATAGGCCCCGATACCGAAGAAGGCCCCGTGACCTAGGGACACCTGTCCGGCGTAGCCCATGAGCAGGTTAAGCCCCACGGCGGCGATGGTGTAGATGCCTACCAGGCGCATGACCATGACGATGGGGATACCCAGCGGCCTGGAGAGGTAATCCGCCCACAGGGGAAGCAGGCCCAGGAAGACTCCCAACCCCAGAAAAACGGGGTAGGAGCGGACGAGGGACAGTGCACCCCTGACGGCCGAGGAAAGCGGACCGCCTCCTTTTCCATACCTCAGGACCTTACCGTCCTCCGGTGTGTCCCTCATTCCCTTTCCATTCCCTTCCATCCAAAGTCATGCCGTTTCCGTGTCGGGCTGGACGGCGGCATGACCTCATACCTTTTCCACCATTCCCCTGCCCAGAAGTCCCTGCGGCCGGAAGAGGAGGACGGCGATGAGTATTATCGCCGCCACCGCGCCCTTGTAGCCGGTGGAAACACCCAGCACCACGGTGAGAAAGCCGGGGATGAGCTCCTCCAGGAGCCCCAGCACCAGCCCTCCCACCACGGCCCCGAAGGTGTTCCCCAACCCCCCGACCACCGAGGCGGTGAAACCCTTGACCCCCATCTCCAGCCCCATGCCGTAACTGGCGAACGGGGCGCTTATCAGCCCCGCCGCTCCGCCCAGGGCCGCGGCCAGGATGAAGGAGTACAGGGACATGCGGGACACGTTGATCCCTACCAGGGTGGCCGCCTGCCGGTTCACCGAACAGGCCCGCATGGCCTTCCCCGCCCTGGTGCGGCTGAAGAAGACGTAGACCAGCGCCACGCAGATGACCGTAAGCCCTATCACCCAAAGGAACTGCCTGGACACGGTGGCCCCGGGAAGGCGGAAGGTGCCGGGGGTGAACTCGGGGACCTTGTAGGCCTCGCTGGGCCAGAACACCCTCCCCAGGGACTTGAAGAATATGGAAGCCCCCACGGTGGCGATGATGGCGGTAAGCACCCCGGCCCTCCGCAGGGGATAGATCATGGCTCTTTCCATGATCCCTCCGACGGCGGCCGTCGCCAGCACGGCCAACAAAGCGGCCAGGGGCAGGGGGAGGCCGGCGGAGACCGCCAGCGCGTAGGCGAAAAGTCCCCCAAACATGGAGAATTCCCCCTGGGCGAAGTTGATTATCCCGGTGGAGTTGTAGATGATGTTGAAGCCCATGGCCACCAGGACGTATAGGCATCCATTGGCCAGTCCGTTGGCCAGGTATTGGGGGCAATTCCTCAAGAAATCCAGCATCGGCTGAAGGCCTTTCCTCCCGGTCCGACCCCCGCCGTCGAATGAAACGGCGCGGTCATCAACCCATGCACGGCCGAAAAAGGGGAGGCCGGCTTCGGAACCAGCCTCCCCGCCGTCTCCGTCTCGGTTAGAGCTTACCGCTCGGCCGGCTCCCACTGGGAGTTCACGATCTCGACCATCACCAGGTCATCCGGCGAGAGGCCGTTGTGGTCCTGGGGGGAGTAGTTGAATATGCCCGCCGTCCCCACCAGTCCCTCAGTCCTCTCGATCTCGTCGCGCAGCTCCTCTGGCGTGGCGTCAGGCCCCACCCTCTTCAGGGCCTCGGTGATGATCAGTATGGCATCCCAACCGTGCCCGGCGAAGGTGTTGATGGGTTGTCCGTACTTTTCCCGGTAGGCCTCGTCGAAGTCCTTGATGAACTCGTACTCCGGGGAGCCGGGCTCGAGTACCTTTTCGTAGATGAGCATCTTGCCTGCCGGGAAGACCACCCCGTTGGCCGCCTCGCCCGCCAGCTGGATGAACTGCTGGTTGGCAATACCGTGACTGCCGACGTAGGGAAGGTTTATGCCCTTGTCCCGCATGCGCTTGGCGATGATGGCCGGCCCCGGGTTGGTCCCCCAGACCAGGATTACCTCGGGCGCCGCGGTCATAACGTTGGTCAGGTGGGTGTCCATGGTCTCTTCCGTGTCGTTGGTCTGGTACCCCTCTGAGGCCACCACCTCCAGCCCGAAGGAGGCGGCTTCCTTCTCCACCACGTTCTTGCCGTCGGTCCCGAAGGCGTTGGTGTCGTAGAGAAGGGCTACCCTCTTCACCTTGAGCACGTCGCTGATGTATTCGAGGGCCTTCTTTCCCGCCTCGGTGGCGGTGGGCGGGGTGCGGAATATCCAGGTGATATCGCCCTCCATGATGTTGGCCCCGGCGGCCATGCACACCTGCGGGACCTGCCTCTTGCTGGTCTCCTGCTTCATGGCCAGGGTGGGACCCGTTCCGCTGGATCCGATGACCGCCACCACGTCCTCCTGCTCCAGGAGCTCGATGACCGCCTGCTGCGCCTTGTTGGAATCGCTCTGGTCGTCCTTGATGATCACTTCCACGGGATGACCTTTAATCCCCCCATTGGCGTTCAGCCTCTCCACGAAGAGCTCGATGGCGTTGCGTTCCGGCTTGCCCAGCGGTTCGTTGGCCCCGCTCTCGGAGAGCACCACCCCGATCTTGATGGGTTTCTTGGTCGTGGTGCCCTCCTCGCCGCCGCAACCCGACAAGGCCAGCAGGGACCCCGCCAGGACGGCGACCGCCAACAGGACCAACAGCGGCTTTACCTTCGACAATTTCATTCGACCCCCTCACTCTTTCCCGACCTCCATCCGAGGCTTTCCTATGCCCGAAAGCCTCTTTCCCGCTTTTGAAAGCATCAACCACCGCTTTAGATGTTATTTCTACCACAAGCTTTCCGCGCGTGTAAACCGTTCCCGCCCGCTTCCCGTCCGCGGCGCCCTTCTTCGTCACAGGCGGACGGGAATCCCCCGGTCGCGAAGGTATTCCTTAGCCTGGCGGATGCTGTATTCCCCGTAATGGAATATGGAGGCGGCCAGCACGGCGTCCGCCCCCCCTTCCAGGATGACCTCCGCGAGGTGCTCCAGGTTTCCCGCTCCGCCGGAGGCGATGACCGGTATCCGCACTGCCTCAGACACCGCGCGGGTGAGCTCCAGGTCGTAACCCAGCCTGGTCCCGTCCCGGTCCATGCTGGTGAGCAGGATCTCCCCCGCACCCAGGGTTTCGACGCGTTGCGCCCATTCCAGGACATCCAGGCCGGTGGGGGTCCTTCCGCCGTGCACGTACACCTCCCAGGAACTCCCATCTCTTCTCTTGGCGTCGATGGCCACCACCACGCACTGGGAACCGAACCTCCCGGCGGCGGCCTCCACCAGGGAGGGGTTTTCCACCGCCGCGGTATTGAGGGACACCTTGTCCGCTCCCGTGGCCAGCATGCGCCTTATGTCCTCGAGGTTCCTTATTCCCCCTCCAACGGTGAAGGGGATGAAGACCTTTTCCGCCACCCGGGCGGCCATGTCGAAGACCAGCTCCCGGCCCTCGTGGGAGGCGGTGATGTCCAGGAAGACCAGCTCGTCCGCCCCCTCCCGGTCGTAGACCTCCCCCAGCTCCACCGGGTCCCCGGCGTCCCGGAGACGGACGAAGTTTATCCCCTTGACCACCCTTCCTTTGTCCACGTCCAGGCAGGGTATGATGCGCTTGGTGTGCATGTCCGCTTCCTCCTCGGGCCGTGCATCGGGTCTCCCTTACCAGGGAAGGGTCCCCCGGACAATTCTTATTTCCCCGGCCCCTTGTCCACGCCCTGGCGGGGCATGATGCGCTCGGCGCGTATGTTCACTTCCTCCTCCCGTTTCCACCCCTTTCCACGGCTCGGGAAACAGCCCCGTTGAGTTGATGCGTCGAGATTTTGTCACCCCCGGCCTCACTCCTCGAGGTCCAGGATCTCCGCCAGGGAAACGGTCCCCTCGTAAAGGGCCCGGCCCACCACCGCTCCCTCCACTCCGAGCGCCGCGAGCTCCTTCAGGCGCATAAGGTCCCGGCGACTGGTTATCCCTCCCGCGACGATGACCCCGAGTCCCCGGCCCAGCAATTCCCCGGGCACGCTCCCGGCATGACCCTCGAGGGTCCCGTCCCTCAGGATGTCCGTGTGCAGTACCCTCCTCACGCCGGAACTCACCAGTTCATCCACCAGGTCGGCAAGAGGACGTTCCAGCTCCCAGGTCCAGCCCCCCACCGCCACTCTACCCCCTCGGAGATCCAGGCTGACTACCAGTCTCTCCCCCAGGGTTTCAGCCGCGGCGCGAAGAAAAAGGGGGTCCGCTAGGACGCGGGTTCCCATAATTACCCGAGCCGCCCCCATATCCAGCAGCAAACGGGCATCCTCGATGGTGCGCACCCCACCTCCCACCTGCACGGGAACGTTGACCCTCCGCAGTATTTCCTCGACACTCTCCAGGTTGACCGGGCGGCCCTCGACGGCCCCGTCCAGGTCCACCACATGCAGGAAGGAGGCTCCTTCATCCTGCCACCTCAAGGCCATCTCCCAGGGCCGGTCGGAGAAGACGGTCTCCCTCTCGAGTTCTCCCCGCAGCAGGCGCACGCACCTTCCGCCCTTGATATCCACCGCGGGATAGATACGGAACACCCTCACCACCCCTCAGGGTCTTCGCCCGACAGCCATCCTTCCTGGCAGAGCCGGGCGAAGTTGTCCAGGATGCGCAGTCCTGCCGAGGAGCTCTTTTCCGGGTGGAACTGGAAGGCGGCTACCTTCCCCACCGCCGCTCCGGAGGCGAAGGTGACACCGTATTCGGTGCGGGTGAGCACGTCCTCCTCCCTCTCAGGAACCACGTAATAGGAATGAACGAAATAGAAGAAGGTGCCTCTCTCGATGCCCTGCAGAAGGGGGTGAGGCCGAACAGGGTCTACGTCATTCCATCCCATGTGGGGCACTTTCAGACCCTGCCCGAAGCGTACCACCCGGCCGGGCAAAAATCCCAGCCCCCTCGCGCCCGGGCTTTCCTCGCTCTCCTCGAACAACAGCTGGTACCCGAGGCATATACCCAGGAAAGGGCGGTTGTTTTCCAGGACCTCCCTCAGGACCCCGGTCAGGCCTCTCCTTTCCAGCTCCCGCGCGGCGTCTCCAAAGGCTCCCACCCCGGGCAGAACCACGCCTTCGGCGGCGGCCACCTCCCGGGGATCGCCGGTCACCGATACCTGGTGCCCCAGGAAGACGAAGGCCTTCTCCACGCTGCGCAGGTTTCCCATCCCGTAGTCCACTATGGCGATCATGTCCGTCTCCCGGAAGAAGTCCGCAAGCCAGGAAAGGCCTCGCACCGATTATGACACATCACGGCGGGAAGCTTTAAGTCCCTTCCGAGGATGGCGGCCGACCCCGAGGCTTCATCGTCACCGGGGCAGGAGGGGGCGACACCCGGCTCAGAGGACTCCCTTGGTGGAGGGGACTCTTCCGTTCGTATCCCGGGCCACGGCGTCCCGCAAAGCCCTGCCCAGGCCCTTGAAAACCGCCTCCAGAATGTGGTGGGGGTTCTCCCCGGCCATCCCCCGCACGTGGAGGGTGAAACCGCCCTGGTTCACCAGGGCCTGGAGGAACTCCCGGACGCAGGTGGGATCGAAGTCCGACACGAGCTTCACGGGGAGCTCCACCCCGTAGCTCAGGTGAGGTCTCCCGCTGATGTCCAACGCCGTCAGGCAGAGGGCCTCATCCATGGGAAGCAGGGCCCATCCGTACCTCCGAATGCCCTCCTTGTCCCCGAGGGCCTCGCGGATAGCCGCCCCCAGGCACAGCCCTACGTCCTCCACCGTGTGATGCTGGTCCACCTCCAGGTCGCCCCGCGCCTGGAGGGCGAGGTCAAAACACGCGTGGTAGGCGAAAAGGGTCAGCATGTGGTCGAAAAAACCTATCCCCGTGGAGACCGTGACCTCCCCCTCGCCGTCCAGGCGGAGGTTCACGCTGACTTCGGTCTCGCCGGTCTTCCTCTCCACCTTGGAGCTGCGTTCCCTCATGTCCCCTCCTATTCCAGGCGCCGCCGCATGGCCTCGGCGTGGTCCACCAGGCCCTCCACCCGAGCCAGGGTCTCCACCACCCAGGCCAGGTTCCGGTTGGCCCGGGAATTGGAAAAGACGATGTTGGTGCGCTTCACGAAATCATACACCCCCAGGGGAGAAGCGTATCTCGCCGCCCCCTTGGTGGGGAGGACGTGGTTGGTCCCCACGGCGTAATCTCCCAGGGCCACCGTGGACTCGTGGCCCAGAAAAACGGCCCCCGCGTTGTGGATGTGGTTCAGGGTCCCGGTCAGGTCCTGGGTGTCGATGACCAGGTGCTCGGGAGCGAGAACATCCACCAGGCGAGCGCCTTCTTCCAGGTCCCTGACCACCACCGCTTGGGGCTCGGTCAGCCCTGGACCCGGACGCAGGCACTTTTCCAGCTCCCTGCCCGCCTCGTCTATGACCCGCCGGCTGGGGGTCACCAGGCAGGCCCTTGCCCCTCCACCGTGTTCCAGCTGGGCCGCCATCTCCCTTGCCGCCAGGTCGGGTCGGGCCGTCTCGTCGGCCAGGATAACCAGCTCGCTGGGTCCGGCCAGCATGTCGATGCCCACCAGGCCGAAGAGCTCACGTTTGGCCAGGGTTACGTATATGTTCCCCGGCCCGGCGATTTTCTCCACCGGCCTTATGGTCTCCGTCCCCAGGGCCAGGGCGGCCACCGCCTGGGCGCCGCCCACCCGGTAGACCTCCCTGATCCCCAGATGATACAGGGTATAGAGGGTATAGGGACTTATCTCGCCTCCCTTTCCCGGGGGCACGCACACCGCGACCTCCCCCACGCCGGCCACCTGGGCGGGGATGACGGTCATCAGCGCCGTGCTGGGATAGGAGGCGTTGCCCCCGGGCACGTAGATACCCACCCGGCGCAGTGGCCGGTACATCTGTCCCACGCGCGCCCCCTCCTCGGAATCCCAGAACTGGGATTCCCAGGTCTGTCGGCGGTGGAAAGCGGTGACCGTCCTCACCGCCACGCGCAGGGCATCCACAAAATCCGCTTCCACCCTTTCCCGTGAGGCCAGGAGCTCCTGCTCGGTGACCCGCAGTCCGCCTTCCCTCAAGTCCACGCCGTCGTACTTCGCGGTGAGCTCCACTAGCGCGGCATCGCCCTCCTGCCTCACCTGGTCGATAATGGAGCGCACCTCATCCAAGGGGCCCCCTTCCAGCCAGAAATCCCAGCCCAGGGCCTCCCGGAGGTCCTCCAGGTCCTGGTAATCCTCGCTCTTCCAGACCTTCATGCCGCCTTCTCCACCCACTCCAACTTTCCGGCCATCCGCCACCGCCTTCCAGTCAGCGGGTATAGATAATTGTACACGGGAGAGCGGCTTCCGGCACCATCCTCAGCGCAGGGTTATGCAGCCCTCGCCGAGCAGGGAGAGAACCTCCGCGTAAAGGGAGCCGTCGGGATTGACGCACAGGCCGTCGGGGAGCTTGAACACCCGGAGGGAATCGCCGCACCGCAATTCCAGCTTCACCGGGGTGCCGCCCGGGTGACGGGCCAGTATGTCCTTCAAGCGGTCCATGGTCTCCCTTTCCACCTGGCCGTCCTCTAGGTGGATGAAGAGGTCGCATTCCTCGGGCCCCTTCAGGCGCGGCTCGGCGATCCCCAGGGCCACCACCCGAACGGTGGCCGCCTCCTCCTCGCCCTCCCTGGTCTCCGCCCTGGACCTGGCCTCCACTCTTGCCCTTACGCATACGATATTGTCCTCCCGGAGCGCCTCGCGGTACTGGAGGTAGAGGGCCGGGAAGACGGTCACCTCCACCCTCCCGGTCAGGTCCTCGAGGACCAAGCTGGCCATCAGTTCCCCCTTGCGCGTTATGCGCTGCGTCTTGCCAGTGATAATGCCCCCTATCCATTTCACGGCGCCGTCCCCCAGCCCCGCCAGGTCGGCGATCTCGCACTCCACCTGGCGCCCAAGGGCTTCCCTGTACTGCATGAGGGGATGATCGGTGACGTATATGCCCAGCATCTCCTTTTCGTAGGCCAGCAGCTGGTCCCGGGGGAGCTCCTCCAGGGGAGGCTGGGCTTCAACGGGATCCGGCTCTTCCTCACCGCCCGCCGCCTCGAAGAGGCTGTGCTGTCCCTCCTCCCGGTGGCGCAGCTTCTCCGCCGCCAGGTCCGCCACCCGCTCGTAGGTCTTCAGGAGGTGATTGCGGGAATAGCCCAGGAAATCGAAGGCCCCGCTCTTTATGAGGCTCTCCAGGGCACGCTTATTCACAACTCCCTGCCCAACACGAAGGCAGAAATCCATCAGCGAGCGGAAGGGTCCTCCCTCCCTCCGCTCGGCGATGATGCGCTCGGCGGGAGCCTCTCCCAGGTTGCGGACGGCGGCCAGCCCGAAGCGGATTCCCTCCTCCACCGGGGTGAAGTCCTTGTGGCTCTCGTTGATGTCCGGCGGCAGGACCCGGATGCCCATCTTGCGGCACTCGTTGACGAAAACCTGGACCTTGTCCTTGTTCCCCGCCACGCTGGAAAGGAGGGCGGCCATGAATTCCTGCGGGTAATGGGCCTTGAGATAGGCGGTCTGGTAGGAGATGACCGCGTAGGCGGTGGAATGGCTCTTGTTGAACCCGTATTCTCCGAAGTGGCTTATGAGATCGAAGAGCTTTTCCGCCAGGGCCCGGGGATAGCCCCTTCCGACCATGCCCCCGATGAACTTGTCGCGGTGAAACTTCATCTCCTCCGCCTTGCTCTTGGCCACCACCGCCCGCAGGCCGTCGGCCTCGGCCATGGAATACCCGGCCAGTTCCACCGCCAGGCGCATCACCTGCTCCTGGTAGATGAATATGCCCCGGGTCTGCTCGAGGATGGGCTCCAGGTCGGGGTGGAGGTAGGTTACCGGGACCCTTCCGTGCCGGCGGTCCACGTAATCCTTGACCATGCCGCTGCGGAGGGGACCGGGGCGGTAGAGGGCCAGGACGGCGATGAGGTCCTCGAAGCGTTCCGGCTTCAGGTCCTGGAGCAGGGAACGCATGCCGGGGCTCTCCAGCTGGAACACCCCCACCGTCTCCCCGTTCTGGAGGAGCTGGAAGGTCTTTGGGTCGTCCAGGGGCACTTCCTCCAGGTCGAGGCGCGTACCCCGGCGCCTCTGGATGTTGTCCAGGGTGTCGCTGATCACGGTGAGCGTGCGCAGGCCCAGGAAATCCATCTTCAGGAGGCCTATGGCCTGGATGGCCTCCATGTCGTACTGGGTCACCACCTCCTCATCGGGCCCCCGCCTCTGGAGGGGAGTGTAGTTGGAAAGGTCGTCGTCGGCGATGACCACCCCCGCGGCGTGGATGGAATCCTGCCTGGTGATGCCCTCCAGGTTGCGGGCGGTGTCGATTATCTTCCTGGCCAGCTCGTCCCCCTCGTAGGCCTCCCTGAGCTCGGGCGACAGCTCCAGGGCCTTGTCGATGGTCATATTCAACTGCTCGGGGACCATCTTGGCCAGCCGGTCCACTTTGCCGTACTCCAGGTTGTAGACCCTGCCCGCGTCGCGGATGGCCGCGCGGGCGGCCATGGTGGAGAAGGTAACTATCTGGGCCACGCGCTCCTTTCCGTACTTGCGGGCCACGTAGTCGATGACCTCCGGGCGCCGCTTGTAGCAGAAGTCGATGTCTATGTCCGGCATGGTGCGGCGGTCGGGATTGAGGAAACGCTCGAAGAGGAGGTCGTAGCGAATGGGGTCCACGGTGGTGATGCCCAGGCAGTAGGATACCAGCGACCCGGCGGCCGAGCCCCTCCCGGGACCCACGATAATGCCCCGTTCCTTGGCGAACTTGATGAAGTCCCAGACGATGAGGAAATAACCGGAGAAACCCATTTCCCGTATAACCGACAGCTCGTGGCGCAGGCGTTCCTCCAGCTCCGGGGTGACCTCCGGGTATTTTTTTCGTAACCCTTCCCAGGCCAGCTTTTCCAGGTAACCGTCCAGGTCGTAGCCCTCCGGGACCTCGTACTTGGGAAGCAGGTACCTCCCGAACTCCAGCTCCACGTTGCAGCGCTCAGCTATCTCCGCCGCGTTGGTGAGGGCCTCCGGCAGGTCGGCGAAGAGTTGGCGCATCTCTTCGTAGCTCTTGAGGTAGAACTGGTCGCTGGAGAACCTGAGGCGGTCCTCCTGGTCCAGGGTGGAGTTGGTCTGGATGCACAGGAGGACGTCGTGATGAAAGTGGTCCTCCCGCCGCACGTAGTGCAGGTCGTTGGAGGCCACCAGCCCGATGCCCAGCTCCTTCCCCAGCTCTACCAGGCCGGGGTTGATCTTCTTCTCCTCCGGGAGGCCGTGATCCATGATCTCCAGGAAGAAATTGCCATCCCCAAATATGGACAGGTATTCGCGCGCCGCACCTTTCGCTCCCTCGTAGTCGTCCTCCAGAAGGCGCGTGGCTATCTCCCCCTTAATGCACGCGGAGAGGGCGATTACGCCCTCCCGGTATTCCCGCAGTATTTCCTTGTCCATGCGGGGCTTGTAATAGTAACCGTCCATGAAGGAGATGGTGACCAGCTTCATCAGGTTGCGGTAGCCTTCCCGGTTCTCGGCCAGCAACAGGAGGTGGTAGTTGGGATCCTCCTTGGCCGGGCGACGGTCGAACCGGGAACCCAGGGTCAGGTAGGCCTCCACGCCCAGTATGGGCTTGATGCCCCTTTGGAGGGCCTTCCGGTAGAAGGGGATGACCCCGTACATGCCTCCGTGATCGGTTATGGCCAGGGCCTCGTATCCCATCTCCGCAGCCACCTCCAGCAGGTCGGGGATACGGGCCGCGCCGTCGAGCATGGAATACTCGGTATGGTTATGCAGATGAGCGAAGGGCACTCCCAACTTTCACCTCCCGCCTCCACCGGCTCCCGGCGGTCCACGCGCCCGGGGAACAACTTTTCCTTCCGGCGCTTCGGGGGAGTCTCCCCACCGCCGGCGCCGTGACGCCCATTACGGGGATTTTGTCTCCACCCCGCAGGTGTAGGTTATTATAACCTTCGCCGGCGACAGGCGTTCACCCCGAGGGAGCGGGAAAGGGGTTCGCCGCCGCCGCCCCGAAGATACCTTGTGGATGAAGGACCGGGACACCCGTGAGGGGGCGAAGAGGCAGGCCCCCCGCGCTCCGCGGGTCCGCGGGGAAACGGAGGAAGAAGTGGAGATAAGGTTGAGCTACACGGCAGTCAGCACCTACGAGAGGTGTCCGCTCGCCTACCGCTTCCAGTACGTGGACGGCCTGGAGGTCCCGCCCTCACCCTATCTCTCCTTCGGGAGGAGCCTCCATGCCGCGCTGGAATGGTTCTACGGACGGGACGTCCCGGAGCCTCCTTCCCTGGAGGACCTCTTGGCCCGGTTGGAGAATTGCTGGGAAAGCGAGGGGTACGCCGACGAGGAGGAGGAGAGGAGCTTCCTTCGCCATGCCAGGGAGGTCCTGGAATCCTTCTATCTACGCAACCGGGACCAGTTCCGCCTTCCGGTGGCCGTCGAGCAACGCTTCGAGATCCCCATGGACGGCTACCTGCTCACCGGGGTCATCGACCGGGTTGACCGCCATCCCGACGGAAGTTACGAGGTCATCGACTACAAGACCAACCGCAGGCTGCCGGAACTGAGGCGCCTGCGCGAGGACCTCCAGCTCCCCATCTACCAGATGGCCTGCCGCGAGCTCTGGGGCATCACTCCCGCCAAGCTCACCTTCTACTACCTCCTCATCAACCAGAGGTTCACCACCTCGCCGCGGGACGAGGACTCGCTGGCGGACGTGCGCGCGCGGCTGGCCCGCGTGGCGGAAGGCATACGGGAGGGAAGGTTTCCGCCCACCCCCAACCCCGTATGTCCCTGGTGCTCATTCACGGACATCTGTCCCGCGCGCGCAAGCTCGGGGGACCTGCGCGAAGAACTGGAATCCCGGCGCAGGGCCCTCCTGCTCCGACGCCGGAACCTGGACCGCATGATCGAGGAGCTGGAAAAGCAGCTCCTCGAGCTGGATCCCGGTTTTCATCCCGGTGATGATCGGATATGAGGCCTCGCTGCGCTCGCCCCTCCAGGGGACCCCGTTCCTACCTTCAATTGATCTCCGGGGCTTCAGGTCCACCGAACCCCTTACCGCCGTCCATACTCCGGGGTGGCAGGTAGCGGTAGGAGGGCCCTCCCTCAACCTCTTCCAGTATCCTCAGCTGGACAAGCTTGCGGATCTGTTCCTCCACCGCGTCCGGGTCCCTCCCTATGGCCTCCGCCAGCTCCACGCTGGTGCCCTTCAGTCCCGGGTTGCGGTGGAAGAGGGTCAGAAGCTGTATCCTCACCAGGCTTCCGGATGTGCCGTTGTATATGGCAGCCTTGGTATTCGCGGGACGCCGGCACATTTTGCCTCCTTTCTCTATTTTTATCCCCCGGAGGCGGAGAAAGGTTAAGCAATTCCCGAGAACGCGTCCTTTCGGGGGGTGAGCGGTCCTCCGGAGGCGGTAAAAGGTTACCCGCCGGTACTTATCACCTGGGACGGGGATACGGTACCCGCAATGGGGTTGAGCCCCCCAGGTCCCCTTTCGTGGCAGGCGACCGCTTGGTGAACCTGGGATTCCGTTCCCCTGCCGCGCAGGCTTTGCCGGGAAATGAGGGGCTCTCGGCTACGGTCCGTCCCCGGGCAGACCCGCAGCGTGAAAGGACAAGGACACCGGTAGGGGGGACGGTAGAGGCCCTATTCATCCCAAACCCGGGCATCTGGGGGCTGCCCGCCATGGGGATGGGAGGGAGATGGAGATCGCGGACAACCTCACGGGACCGAGCCGCGCAGCCGGTCCAGGGCTCCGGCCAGGTCGGCGGGCAGGGGCTCCTCAAATTCCAGGGCCTCCCCGGTGAAGGGATGGGGAAACTGCAGCCTGTAAGCGTGCAGGAACTGGCGGGAAAGTCCCAGCTCCCTCTCTAGCTTCCCCTTCCTGCCGTAAACCGCATCCCCCACCACCGGGTGCCCGATATAGGACATGTGCACCCTTATCTGGTGCTTCCTGCCGGTCACCAGCTCCACCTCCAGGAGGGAGGCCGCGCCGAAGTCCTCCAGCAGCCGGAAATGGGTTACCGAGGGCCTGCCGCCGCGGGAGGTGACGGCCATCCTCTTGCGATCCCGGGGATCCCTTCCCACCGGGGCCTCCACCGTGCCCAGTGGTGAAGCCGGCACCCCGTGTACCAGGGCCAGGTAGAAGCGCTTCAGGGTGCGTTCCCTGACCATCTCCTGCAGGCGCAGGTGGGCGCGGTCGTCCTTGGCCACCACCAGCAGGCCCGAGGTATCCCGGTCCAGGCGGTGGACAATGCCCGGACGTTGCGTCCCGCCTACCCCGGACAGCCCGTCCAGGGAAAAGAGAGCGGCGTTGACCAGGGTTCCCTCCCTGTGGCCGGCGGCGGGATGGACCACCATGCCCGCCGGCTTGGAGACCACCGCCAGGTGGCGGTCCTGGTAGAGTACCCGCAGCCCGAGGTCCTGCGGCTTCGGTTCCGCCGGCTCGGGTGGCGGAAGTTCCAGGCTGACCTCCTCACCGTGGCGCACCCGGTAGTGCTTTTCCCTGGTCTCGCCTCCCGTCCTGGCCTTCCCCGCGGCGATCAGTTTCTGCACCCTGCCCCGGGTGAGGCCGGTCCGCTCGGCCAGGAATACGTCCAGCCTCTTGCCGGCATCCCCGGGGCCGACGGTACAACTGAAGACACGCAAGTCACCTGTCCTCCGCGAGCAGCCTTCTCCGGAAAACCAGGACCAGCCCCGTGGCCAGGAAAGCCGCCGCGCTCAGCGCCTGGAAGAAGAGGTTCGCGTGGGGATTAGTGTGATAGCGGAAGAACTCGTTGGTGAAGCGGGCCACCGCGTAGAGCATGATGAAGGAGAGCATTATCTCCCCGCGGTAGCGGAAACGGCGGTGCACGGCCAGGAGGAGGACGAAGATGCCCAGGTCCATGAGCAGCTCGTAGATCTGGGTGGGATGCACGGGATTGAGGGGCATGCCCATTTCCATCTGGGTGCGCAAAGGAAAGGTCACCGCCCAGGGAAGGCCGGAACTTTTCCCGAAACAGCACCCGTTGAGGTAGCAGCCGACGCGGGCCACGGCCAGGGCGGCAGGGAGGGCCAAACCTCCCGAATCCAGCACCTGTCCCGCGGAAACGCCCCTAAGCCTGACCACGGCCACCGCGGCCAGTATGCCCAGGATGAAGCCCCCGTAAAAGACCAGCCCCTGCACGTTCCAGAACTTGAAAGCCTCCCACCAGCGGGAGGAGAATTCCCTCCAGTGGCCCACGACGTAGAAGAGGCGGGCTCCCACGATGCCTCCCACGGCGGCGGCCAGGACCAGCTCGAAGACCACGTAGGCGTCGATGAACTTACGCCGCAGGTAGAGGAAGCTCACCAGCATGCCCACGATGAAAGCCAGGGCCAGAAAAAACCCGTAGGAATGCACAGTGAGAGGACCTATCCTGAATAGTTCGGGACGCAACGTGTCTCCTTCAGCTCACCTCTACCGGCGGGTGCCGCCGCGCGCTGGAGCCCTGGTCCTCAACCCCGCGCGGCGTTCTTCCCCTCCCTCCAGACATCCCGGATCACCATCGCGAGGGCCATTCCCACCCCGAAGACTATGGCCGTATCCGCCAGGTTAAAGACCGGCCAGAAACGGAGATCGATGAAATCGACCACCGCCCCCAGGGCTATCCTGTCGACGATGTTACCCAGGGCCCCTCCGATTATCAAGCCCAGGGCTGCCGTGAAGACCCTTCCCTCCTCCCTGCGGAACCTCCAGAGCACCAGCATGAGGACCAGGAGAAGGGCCACGCTTCCCAGGAAGAAGGGGAGGGACTGCCCCCGTATCAACCCGAAGGCGGTTCCCGGGTTGCGGACCTGTCGCAGGGAGAACAGGCCCACGTCCAAGCTCTTTCCCAGGGGAAGCAACCAGCGCACCAGGGCCTTGCTGACCTGATCCGCGGCCAGGGCGGTGGCGGCTGTCGCCGCCATCAGCGCATAGCCTGTTCTTCCTTCTGCTTGCAAACTATGCAGAGGTTGGCGTAGGGCAGCGCCTCGAGGCGCTCCTCGGGTATGGGCAGGCCGCACATCTCGCAGATCCCATAGGTCCCGTTCTCGATGCGTTCCAGGGCCTCGTTTACCTTCTGGAGGAGGTCCTTGACGTTCTCGGAGAGGGAGAGGTCCCTCTCCCGCTCGAAGGTGCTGGTGCCGCTGGCCGCGTATTCCTCCTCGAAGGGCATCTCTCCCGAGAAGTCCGACTGGGAGGCGAGCAGGTTTCCCTGCTCGAGATCGCGGTACTGTTTCTCCAGCATCTCCTTCTCGCGGAGCAGGATCTTCTTGAAAGCGGCCATCTTTTTCTTGTTCATGATCCGGCCTTTTACCTCCGATCCGAGCCTCCGGTTTATCCCTAATATTATGCATCATTTTCGCGACCCGACAACCCCGGAATGCGTCTCGTTCGCGCCTGTGCAGAGGCTTACCCTCTTGCGGCCCTTAACCCTCGGCGGCCAGCACCACCGGCAGGCAGCGATCGCAGAGCTCAGGATGGTCGGAATCCCGTCCCACCGAGGGGCGGTAGTTCCAGCAGCGGGAACATCTGGACCCCGGTGCCTTCCCCACCTCCACCCGGACCTCTTCCCCCTCCCCGTAGTCCACCTCCACCCTGGACACTATGAACAGGGTGGCCAGGAGCTCCTTCCTGGGCTCCACCAGTTCCTTCCACGATCCGGGCAGGGTCAGCCTCACCATGGCCTCCAGGGAGGTCCCCAGTTCCTTGGCCGTCCTCTTCTCCTCGATGGCCTTGGTCACCTGTTCGCGCAGGCGCAGCAGGTGGTCAAAAATCTCCTCCAGTCCGGCGTCCTCCAGCCCTTCCTCCACCTCCGGCCAGTCGGCGAGCTGCACGCTCTCCGGGTCTCCATCCCCGCGCATGACCTGCCACACTTCCTCCGCCGTGTGGCAGAGTATGGGGGCCATGAGCATGGTCATGGTCCTGAGCAGCTTCCACAAAGCCGTCTGGGAGGAACGCCTGGGACGCGAATCCGCGGCGAAGGTGTACAGGCAGTCCTTGCGCATGTCCAGGTAAAGGGCGCTGAGGTCCACGGCGCAGAAGTTGTGCAAGGCATGGAAGACCACGTGCAGCTGGTAGGCGTCCATGGCCTGGGTACACCTGCGCACCAGCCTCTGCAGCCGGGAAAGTATCCAGCGGTCCAGCTCCTCCATATCCTCCGGGGGAACGGTGTCCTCCGCGGGCCGGAAATCGTAGAGATTCCCCAGGAGGAAGCGCAGCGTGTTGCGTATGCGACGGTAGGCCTCCACCAGGCGGTCGAAGATCTCCCGCGAGGCGGGGATGTCCACCGTGTAGTCCGCCGCCGCCACCCAGAGGCGCAGGATGTCCGCCCCCAGCCGGTCGCATATCTCCAGGGGACTGATGACGTTGCCCAGGGACTTGGACATCTTCCGGCCCTCGCCGTCGACCACGAAGCCGTGGGTGAGCACGGAACGGTAAGGGGGTTCGCCCTTGGCCCCCACCGCGGTGAGCAGCGAGGTCTGGAACCATCCACGGTGCTGGTCGCTCCCCTCCAGGTACATGTCGCAGGGCCAGTAATGATCCTCCCACTGCAGGAGCACGGCCTCGTGGCTCACCCCGGACTCGAACCACACGTCCAGGATGTCCGTCTCCTTGCGCCACCTGGTTCCCCCGCATTCCGGGCAGCGGAAATCGGGGCCCAGTATCTCCTCCGCCTCCCGCAGGAACCAGGCGTCCGACCCCTCAGCGGCCAGGAGCTCCTCCGCCTTGCGCAGCGTCTCGGGGGTCATGATCTCCCTGCCGCATCCCAGGCAGTAGAAGGCCGGGATGGGTACCCCCCAGGCCCTCTGGCGGGATATGCACCAGTCCGGCCTGCTTTCCAGCATCCCCACCATGCGGCGGACGTTCCAGCCGGGTATCCACCGCACCTCCTTCACCGCCTCCAGGCACCGTTGCCGGAGGGTGGAGCCCTCGTATTCCCGGTCCACGCCCACGAACCACTGCGGGGTGGCGCGGAAGATGACCGGTCCCTTGCAGCGCCAGCAGTGGGGATAGGGGTGGAGCAGCTCACCCGACCCCAGGAGCAGTCCCCGACGGCGCAGGTCCTCCACGATGCGGGGGTTGGCGTCCTCGATGAAGAGCCCCTCGAACTCCGGGGCCTCAGAGGTGAACCTGCCCTGGTCGTCCACCGGCATGGGCATGGGAAGGTCATATTCCAGCCCCACCTGGTAGTCCTCCTCCCCGTGTCCCGGAGCGATGTGCACCGCCCCCGTGCCCTGTTCGGTGGTCACGAACTCCGATACCACCAGCATGGAGGGCCTTTCTCTCCAGGGATGCCGCGCCCGCAGGCCTTCCAGTTTTTCCCCGGTAAGTCGTCCCAGTTCCCGGTAATCCTCGATTCCCATCTCCGACAGCGCTTTCTCCAGCAGGGGTTCGCCGATTAGGAGGGCCGACCCATCGGTCTCGACCAGCACGTAGTTCATGTCCGGGTGCAGGGCCACGGCCACGTTGGCCGGGAGGGTCCACGGAGTGGTGGTCCAGATGACCACGCCGGCCTCACGGTCCTCGTGGCCGGGGATGGGATCAAGGAGGGGAAACTTCACGTAGATGGAGGGGGAGGTCTTGTCGTGATATTCGAGCTCCGCCTCGGCCAGGGCGGTCACGCAGCGGGGGCACCAGTGAATGGGCTTACGACTGCGGTACACCAGCCCCCTCCGGACCAGCTCGCCCAGGACGCGTATGTTGACCGCCTCGTAGGCGGGCTTCAGGGTCAGGTAGGGGTTCTCGAAATCGCCCCGTACTCCCAGGCGCTGGAACTGGGAGGACTGCCGCTCCACGAAATGCAGGGCGTAGTCACGGCAGCGCCTGCGGACCTCCATGACGTCCAGCTTTCCCCTCTCCTCTCCCAGCCTCTTCTCCACCTCGTGCTCGATGGGCTGCCCGTGGCAGTCCCAGCCGGGGACGTAGGGGCAGAAATAACCCCGCATGCTCTTGTACTTGACGATGATGTCCTTGAGGATCTTATTCAGGGCCGTTCCCAGGTGAATATCACCGTTGGCGTAGGGAGGCCCGTCGTGAAGGATGAAGGACGGCCGCCCCCGGTTCTTCTCCAGCACCCGGCGGTAGATATCCATTTCCTTCCAGAAGCGCTGTATCTCCGGCTCGCGGCGCGGCAGGTCGGCCTTCATGGGGAATTCCGTGCGGGGCAGGTTAAGCGTCGATCGGTAGTCCATGCCGTCCTCACTCCGTGTCCTCCGTTTATTTTGCTCCATTATTATCACGCGGACTGCCGTGGCGCAACAGACGTCCCGCGACCGGACGCGTGGAGCGCGGCACTTTTCTTCCGGGCTCGATACTCCGCCGCTCGAGCGCCGGCGTCCGGAAACCCGACCTGGCGCACGCAACGTGTCGACGGTCATAGAATGTGCATTATGGACCGTTCTCCATCCGTGCCGACGCTTGCTTCACCGTTTCAAAACCGAGAGGCGGACCGCTGGGGCGTATCGGATGGCCTATAATCAATCCATGGCACGAGGCGATTCTCCTCTCCGGCCTTCCAAGCGGGGTGCCCTCCTCGACTTGAGGGTGCGCCCCGGTTCCTCCCGCAGCGGGGCGGTGGAGGTGCGGGAGGGAAGGCTGGTGCTGGCCGTGCACGCGGCCCCCGAGGCCGGAAAGGCCAACCGCGAGGCGCTGAAAATACTCTCCGGGATGCTGGGGGTGGCGGCGTCGGAACTGGAGCTGGTACGTGGGGCCTCCTCCCGCAACAAGACCGTGTTGCTGAAGGGCATGACCCTCGAGGAGGCCGAAATCCGGCTTTCAAAATATTTTACTATTAAATAGTTAATATGAAACTATAGGGAAGTGCCGGTCCGCAAAAGGCTCCCCCCGTCCGCCGGGTTCTACGCTCGCTTCCGTCACCGCTCGAGGTGGAAGTCCATCTTCCCCGTCTCCGGACAACACGAAAAGCCCCCGGATGCACGCTCCCGGGGGCCATTTTGCGTCCTATCAGGCTGCAAGGGATCGTCGATGACCCACTGTCCCTCCCGACGACTCCGAGTCCTCACTCCCAGAAGAAATGCTTCTCCTTTTCCTCCCGCGACGGAGGCTCGGCCGCCGGAGGAGGCGTCTCCTCCCTTTCCTCCCTCCTGAGGGAACGCTCCAGGATCTCCATCTCTTGCTCCGGGGTCACCGCGGGTCCGGCCGGCGGGAGCTCGAAGCGCGGTTCCGGGGCCACTTCCGGTTGAGAGGCCGGTGCCGCGTAAGCGGGGGCAACCCTTTCTCCGGGAGCCGCAGGTCTCTCCCCACCGGCAGGCGCCTGCAGGGCCGCCTCCACCACCGGCGGCACGGACGGCGTTTCCGCTACTCTCCGGGCCGGCCCTTCCACCACGCCGGGCTCCGTCACGCCGGCGGGTGCGGCCATGGGCTGTACGGACGCCCCGGCGGGCTCCGCCGCGGCGGTGGGAGACCTCTCGGGGACCGGCTCCCGGATCTCGACGGATGCCAGGCGCGCTTCGTATTCCCGGATGAGTCCCTGGTTCCTGTCCAGCATCTCCCGGATGGTAGCGATGTACCGCAGCACCTGCTCCCGTATCCCGGCATAGGACTGCAGGATACGCTCCCTCTCCGTCTTGGCCTCCTCCAGGATGCGCAGGCTGCGCTCCTGGGCCTCCTTGAGCTGCGCTTCCGCCTGCATCCTGGCTTCCTGGACGATGTTGTCCGCGCTCTTCTGGGCGTTTATGAGGGCGTTCTGGAGGGTCTGCTGCATGGAATCGAACTGGGCCACCTTCTCCCGCATGCTCTCGATGAGCTCAGCCTGTTCCTGGTTGCGGTGAAGGAGCCTGTCCAGCTCGTCCGCCACCATATCCAGGAAGGAGTCCACTTCCTCCTTGTTGTATCCACCCACACGTACGGTACTGAATTCCTTGTGATGGATATCCATGGGGCCGATAGCCAATTCAACCGCCTCCTTCTTCAACCGCCTTGGGTTTCCCGTTTCCGGGTCTTCCCGATATCCCGAAAACCGCCTCTCGCCAAAAGCTTCCGAGTATCTATATCGACGCCTCGCCTCATCTAAATAACACCGAAACGACCCACTGCAGGAGGGCGATGATGCAGATGGCCACGAAGGGGGAAGCATCCAGGGCCACCCTCCCGCTCATGGGTATGGCTGGTATTATCCTTCTCAATGTGGATAGCATCGGCTCCGTGAGGTCGTAGATCAGCACCACCAGGGAGCGCAGTCCCCGCGGCCAGCGTACCGGAAACCAGCTTATAAGCACCCGGCAGACGATCAGCCACATGTAGACGAAGAGTATCCACCACAGGACCTCCCCCAGGAGCCGCAATTCACACCTCCCTGGCCCGGCGATAGGCCGCTTCCACGGCCTTGAAGAAAGCCGCCCGCACACCTCCCTCCTCCAGGGCCTCCAGAGCCATGATGGTGGAGCCGCCGGGCGAGGCCACCATATCCTTCAGGCGCGAGGGTCCGTAATCGAAGAGGCGGAGCATCTGGGCGGCGCCCAGCATGGTCCCCGCTACCAGCCTGAGGGCCAGCTCCCGGTCCAGCCCCAGCTTCACCCCGGCGTCGGCCAGGGCCTCGGCGATGAGGTAGAAATAGGCCGGTCCGCAACCGGAGAGGGCCATAGCCGCGTCCTGGTAGGCCTCATCGACGCGGTAGACGTCACCCAGCCGGCTGAAGATGTCCGCCACCCGCTCCATGTCCTCCTCGCGGGCATGCCTTCCCGGGCTGATCACCGATACCGCCGCCCCGGCCATGGCCGGGTTGTTGGGCATGACCCTGACCACCGGTATGCCCTCCGGAAGCCTCTCCTCTATGTGGCGGGTGGATTTTCCCATGGCGATAGAGATCAGCAATTGGCCCGCATGGACCGTTCCCGCTATCTCCTCCAGCACCTCGTCGAACTGCTGCGGCTTGACCGCCAGGACGAGCGTCTCCGATCCGGCCGCGGCCTCCCGGTTATACGTGGTAATCCCGACTCCGTACTCCGCTGCCAGTTCCTCGAGTCTATGCCGGTCGACGTCGGAAACCAGGACCTCCTCCCCCCGGCACCAGCCGGAGGCGATGAGTCTGGACAGCATGGCCCCGGCCATCCTCCCGCCCCCGATAAAAGCTATCCTTGCCATGCGCACCTCGTCTTGAGATCACCCAAAAACCCCGGCCAAAGCTGCGCTCAGAACCCTTGCCCTTCAGGGGTCATCGAAACCCCCCGGGCAACGGACATTAGAACTGGTTGAAGAAGCCCCTTTCCCGGAGCCAGCGTTTGTCCTCGGCGGAAACCTCCACGTTGTGCGGGGTAAGAAGGAAAACCCGGTCCGCCACGCGCTGTATGCCTCCGTCCAGCCCGTAGGTGAGGCCGCTGGCGAAGTCTATGAGCCTCTTGGCCAGCTCGGGGTCCGCCTGCTGGAGATTGATGATCACCGGTATGTCCGCCTTGAACTTCTGCCCGATCTGTTCGGCTTCGTTGAAGGACTTCGGCTCCACCATGTGTACCCTCACCTGCCGGCTGGATACCGGCTGCAGGGAGGAGACTTTGGCATCCTCGAGCAGGGCTCGCCGGGACGGAGGAGCTTCCGGAACCTCGGACTCCTCGTATTCCATCAGCTCCTCGAACTCGTCGTCCTCCACCAGCCCCAGGTAGATCAGGGCCTTGCGAAAGAACCCAGCCATGGCATACCTCCCATGAAGATTTTAACCCGAGAAGACGGCCGTGCCCACCCGGACCAGATCCGCTCCTTCTTCCACCGCGACCTCGTAATCCTGGGTCATGCCCATGCTCAGGTGATCCAGGCACGTCTCCGGGAAGGACCTCCTCAGCTCCTCCCTCAACTCGCGCAGGCGCTGGAAAAAGGGCCGGGCGGATTCCCCCTCCGCCCAGGCAGGGGCCATGGTCATCAGCCCCTTCACCCTCAATCCCGGAAGTGCGGCCAACTTCTCCAAAAGCTCCTCCGCCTCCCCGGGGGCGATGCCGAACTTGCTGGCCTCCCCGGAGACGTTCACCTGCAGGAGCACCTCCTGTACCGTTCCCAGCCTGCACGCCCGGGCGGAGACGACCTCCGCCAGCCTCAGGCTGTCCAGGGAATGGATGAGCCTCACCTTTCCCACTACCATATTAACCTTGTTGGTCTGCAGATGGCCAACGAAATGCCACTCCACGTCATCGGGAAGCGCGGCCATCTTCTCCCGCAGCTCCTGGGCCCGATTCTCTCCCAGGGACCTGTGTCCCGCCGCAAGGACCTCCTTTATCTCGCTTACCGTTCTGCCCTTGCTCACCACCACCAGCTTAACCTCGCCGGGATCCCTTCCCGCCCTTTCGGCGGCCCGGGCTATGCGTTCCTTCACCCTGAGCAGGTTGTCCCTTATTTCCATATCCCCCCTCGTCTCACGGCGAAACGTTCATTCCTCGAAACCCACCCAGGTCACGCCGGAAATTCCGCTCAGCTCGTCCACCACCTCGAGGACGTCCACCTTTCCGGAGACGGTGGCCCGGAGCAGGATGACGCATTCCCCCTCTCCAGCCCTGCAGCTTTCCATCCTCAACAGCACGTGGGGTATGCGGCGGGCATCCAGTACCTCCCGCACCTCCTGCACCAGACCCTCGCGGGGTGTGGAGCGGACGGTGAAGTACAGCCTCCTCCTCAGGAACCGGGAGATGACCCGGGATTCCACCCAGGGTAGGGCGAGGAGCACCAGGAGGATGATCCCGGTGCAGTATCCCGCGGTCACCAGGTACCCGGCCCCGGCGGCCATGCCCACCGCCGCCGTGGCCCACATGGTGGCCGCCGTGGTGATGCCCACCACGTGGGTGCCCCCGTAGATGACGATAACCCCGGCGCCCAGAAAACCTATACCCACCACTATCTGCGCCGCCACCCGTGCGGTGTCCGCTTCGGGGAAGGCGGTGAGGGAGAGCAGGGTGAAGAGGGCGGCTCCGAGGGAAACCAGTATGTAGGTGCGGAACCCGGCCGGGCGGTCCCCGCGTTCCCTTTCCACGCCGATGATCCCGCCGCAGGCGGCGGCCACCAGAAGGCGCAGAATTATTTCCGTCTCCTTCACCAGCCCATCCTCAGTAACCGTAGGTGATGCGGAAGTCCTCGAACTCCCCCCGGTATTCCTCCCAGGCCACCTCCACGTCGGTGACCCGCGAGGACGGGGAACCCTTCCAACACCATTCCACCATCTTCCGCACCGCCTCCTCCTCTCCCTCGAAGACCGCCTCCACCCGACCGTCGCGGATGTTGCGCACCCATCCCTTGACGCCCAGCCTCCGGGCAGCGTCCTGGGCGTAGGAACGGTAATAAACACCCTGAACCCGCCCGCTCACCCACACATGAGCCCTCGCCTTGGCCATCTTACCCTCTCCGTGACTTCCTTTCCCTTATCAAGACTCACTATGGACGATGTTGCGGCGGCGCGGTCCGCGCCTCCGGTCTACTTCCATCCCGGCGGGCACAACCACTAGCATTCCTCAGGGGAGCAGGAATACGAAGGCACCCTGCCTCCCCGTCACCCCCTCCCTCCGGAAGGAGAAGAAGTCCTCGTCACAACAGGTGCACCCTCCTACCCGAAGGATATTTTCCTCCCGCAGGCCCGCCCGCAACAGGTTGATGCGGTTGGCGCGGAAGAGATCCAGGCGGCGCTCCCCGTCACCCGTGACTACCCCGCTCTCCTCGCCATATTTTTCGACGAAGAGGAGGGCTCTGCCTTTATCCACGCGGTAGCAGCAGGGGCCGATGGCCGGTCCCATGACCGCGCGCACCTCCTCGGGACGCACCCCCAGGGAGCGCAACCTCCGGAGGGCCTCCCCTGCTATATCATTGAGTGTACCCCTCCATCCCGCGTGGAGCATGGCCACCCCTCGCGGGGAGGGGAACCCAAGGGCCAGGGGCACGCAATCCGCGGTCAGCGCCGCCAGCACTAGCCCGGGTCGGGTGGTGAAGAGGCCGTCGGCGGCCGGGACGACCCTCTCCCTCCGCCTTCCGCCCCCGAGCACCCGGCGTACCCGGGTCCCGTGGACCTGGCGCATGAAGACCACGTCCCGGAGCTCCACCCCGAGACGCTCCGCCACCCGGGAGCGGTTCTCCAGGACATTACGGGGATCATCCCCGTTGTTCACGGAGAGGTTTAGGGAGGCGAAGGGCGGCGGGCTCACGCCTCCCCAACGGCGGGTGAAATAAAGGGCCATGCCCTCCCCCAGAAGGCGGCCCGCTTCCAGCCAGTCCGCGTTCCCTTCCTTAATCCCCTTCCCCTCCGCTTTCCTCACGGTCCAGCACCTCGAGGAGAACCTTGGCGATGCGCCTCCCCACCACCTTCTGGGCGGTCAGCCGCAGGTTCTCGAACTCCACGGATTCCCCTTGCTTGGGAATTTTTCCCATGAGGTTGTACATGAGGCCCCCGAGGGTATCCCACTGGTGTGCCGGTAACCGGATCCCCAGCATCTCGTTGAGGTCGTCGATGGAGATGCGGGCGTCGAAGGTGTACCGGCCGTCCCCCAGGCTCTCGTAGAGCTCGCGTGCGCTGTCGTATTCGTCGAATATCTCCCCCACGATCTCCTCCAGCAGGTCCTCGATGGTCACCAGCCCCGAGGTCCCGCCATACTCGTCGAGGACGATGGCCATGTGGATGGTGAGGGCCCTCATCTCGTTGAGCAGTTCGCTCACCCGCTTGGTCTCGGGGACGAAGTAGGCCTCCCGCAGGAGGTCCCTGGGACGGGCATCGCTCTCTCCCCGCTTGAGATAGGGAAGGAGGTCCTTGGCATAGAGCACCCCCACGATGTGGTCGAAGTCGCGCCGGTAGACGGGGATGCGGGAGAAGCCGGAGCTCATGATGACCTCCAGGGCTTCCTCCATGCTCGCCCCTTCCTCCAGCATGACCATGTCCGTGCGCGGGATCATAACCTCCCTCACCAGGGTGTCTCCGAACTCGAAGATGGAGTGGATGAGTTTCTTCTCCTCCTCCTCGATGACCGCCTGTTCCTCCGCCGCGGTGACCAGGGCCTTGATGTCCCCTTCGGTCACGAAGGGTCCCTCCCGCATGGTCTTCCCACCGCACAGCCTGATCAGGCCGTTGGAGATGGCGATGAGGAACCGCACCAGGGGATAGAAGATGGCGGAGAGCACTCTAACCGCCGGGGCGACCAGAAAGGCGGTGCTCTCGGGATGGTTGGTGGCATAGGTCTTGGGGGCCATCTCGGAGAAGATGAAGATGAGAAAGGTCATCACCCCCGTGGCGATGGCCGTGGGGCCTGGCAGACCCAGTCCCAGGGCCAGCCCGGTGGCCAGGGCCGAAGCCCCCACCTGTACCAGGAGGGTGAGTATGAGGATGGTGGAGAGGAAACGGTTGGGCTGCTCCAACAGCCTCTCCAGGCGCTCCGCCCTCCGGTCTCCCTCCTCCCGCCTGGAGCGCACCCGGTAGCGGTTCACGCTGACCAGCGATATCTCCGCCATGGCCAGGAAAGCCGCCGCCAGGAGCAGTCCAACCAGCACCGCCACCCTCCAAGCAATAGCCCCGCCCGTGAGGGATGCGGCAGTCAAGGGATAGGGGGCCGCCTGGCTCACCGCCGGGCCTCCTCCTTCAAGCCCAGGATCTCCCGGGCCTTGCGGTCCATGAGCATCGCTTCTTCCTCGCTTTGGTCGTCATAACCCAGAAGGTGCAGGACGCCATGCACGGCCACCAGCTCCAGTTCCCTTCCCTCCTCCACTCCGTATCGTTTCCGGTGGCGGCGCACGAAGGCCGGGCATATAAGTACGTCCCCGAGGAGAAGGGAGCCTCCGTCGGTCTCTCCCAGGGGGAAGGCCAGGACGTCGGTGGGGCCCTCCCGGCAGAGATATCTTCGATTGTAATCCGCCATCTCCCTCTCGGTCAGGGCGGTGAGCGATACCACGCATTTCCCTCCCGCCCCCTCCGAGCGCAGGGCTTTCAGGCAGGCCCTGCGCAGGGCCTCCTCGTCGAAGGCGGAGCGGCTGCGGCGATTGACCAGGACCCGCATTTACGCCCCCTCCTCCTTCACCAGCGCCGGGTATTCCACCCGCACGTGGTACATGCCGCACAGGACGCGGGTGAACTCCCTGGTTATTTTTTCCAGATCGGCCAGGGTCAGCCCCGATTCGTCCAGCTGCCCGTCGTCCAGCCTCTCCCGGATCATGTTGCGCACCAGCTGTTCCAGCTGGACCGGGGTGGGCCGGTCGAGGGCCTTGGCCGCGGCCTCCACGGCGTCGGCCAGCATGACCACCGCCGCCTCCTTGGTCTGCGGCTTGCGTCCCGGGTAGCGGAAACGGGCCTCGGTAACCTTCTCGGCGGGGCCCTTATCCTTCAGCGCCTGGGCATAGAAATAGCGCACCAGGGAGGTCCCGTGGTGCTGGCGTATGATCTCCATCACCTCGGACGGAAGCCGGTATTCCCTGGCCAGCTCCACCCCCTCCTTGACGTGGGCGGTGATCACCAGGGCGCTGAGGTTGGGCTTCAGCCCGTTATGCCCGTTGAATCCCTCCGGCTGGTTCTCCACGAAGAAGGAGGACCTCTTCACCTTCCCCACGTCATGATAGTATGAAGCCACCCGGGTAAGGATGGGATCGGCGCCTATGGCCTGGGCGGCCGCCTCGGCCAGGTTGCCCACCACGATGCTGTGGCTGTAGGTTCCCGGGGCCTTGCTTATAAGGAGCTTCATCAGCGGGTGGTCTGGCGAGGCCAGCTCGAGCATGTGCATGGGGGTGAGGGTACCGGATATCCTCTCCATCACTGGTATGGCCCCCAGGGTAAGAAGCACGCAGAGAGCCCCGTTACCCAGGCCGATGGCGCCGGAGAGGAATACCAGGCGCAGCTCCTTGAAAAGGGAAGCGGTCAGCATGGCGGCGAGGGCCAGGAACAGCGAGATTCCCATGCCCGCTTTCAGCAGCATGTCCCTCTTCCTGAGGCGCCCGATGGCCATGGCCCCGGCCATCCCGGAGAGCAGCACGTATACCGCCAGGGGGAAATTGCCCTTGAGCAGGATGCCGCCCACGATCCCGGCCGTCACCGCCGTGAACAGGGCGGTCAGGTTATCCAGCACCGCTGCCAGGGTCAACCCCACCAGCGCCGAAGGCACCAGGTAACCCCACAGAGGGTTCTGGTCCGCGAAGAGGGCGAAGAGGCGCGCCAGGAAGACATAGGCCAGGAAGAGCAGGCAGAGGGCGGCCATGGACCTCCACTCCGCCAGCTCCGCTTCCCGGTAACGGAGAAAGAAGAAGGCCGCTCCCAGGTAGACCAGGACGGTGATGAGCGCCACCCCCACCACCTGCTGGTAGCTGCCCATGGGCGACAGGGCCCCGACCTCCCGCAGGGAGGCCAGGATGAGGGGGGTAATGATCTCCCCCTTGCCCACTATCTTCTGCCCGGCCACGTAGCGGACGTAAACCGGCGGCACGGCCCGGGCGGCCTCCTCCACGTCCCGCATAACCGCCTCCGCCGAATAGGCCGTGTTGATGGCGAGAAAAGCGGAGGCGAGTTCGGCCGCGGCCCTGCGGAACTCCTCCACCAGCGACAGGGACATGGCCTTTTCCGACGCCTCATTCCTGACCTTTTCCAGGTTGTCGTAGGAGACCGGACGGGACATGGCCTGGCTCACCAGCTGGGAAACGGAGGCGTGGAGTAATCTCGCGTCCTCCGGTGAGGAACCCAAGAGCACCTTCAGGGTACCCTCGCTCATGCCGGTACCGAACTCCTGGCGCAGGGCGGCTATTTTCTCCGCTTCCGCCGTCTCCGCGTCGCGCAGTTCGGCCACTTGCGAGAAGAAGCTCTCCAGGCGCAGCAGGGCCCGGTTGAGGGCCTCCCGGTTGACGAAGATGTCCTGGACCCTCCGTCTCTCCTGGTCACGTAAAAGCTCGGTGCCTTCCTCGTCCAGCACCTCGAAATCGCGAGGGGAGATGATCGTCTCGGTGCTCGGCTTGCCCACCTCGAAGCGTGCCGGCCTGGGCAGATATTCGAAAACCAGGACGGCGAGCAGGATAAGGAGAGCGGCGAGAGAGACCAGAAGTGACCTGACCTTTCCCGAGGCGGGAAACCTTGCTTTCCGTCCCTTCCGGGACCGTTTTGAACCTTCCTTGTCTTCCATGGCTCTTATTTTTCTATTATACACCAGTCGCAACCCCGGAACGCGTTGAGCTGGGGTCCCAGGTTCTTCCAGCGGATCGACGGAGGGTGCCGGTCACTTGCTTCCTTCCTCGCTCCTCCCGGAACGCAGGTCGTAGAGGCGGTAGGCCTTGACGATCTCCTGGACGATCTTGTGCCGCACCACGTCGCGTTCGTCCAGGTAGACGAACTCGATGCCCTCGATGCCGGTGAGTATCTCCCGCACCACGTTCATCCCCGAGGGCTGCCCGCCGGGAAGGTCTATTTGGGTGATGTCCCCGGTCACCACCGCCTTGGAGCCGAATCCCAACCGGGTCAAGAACATCTTCATCTGCTCCGGGGAGGTGTTCTGGGCCTCGTCCAGGACGATGAAGGAATCGTTGAGGGTGCGCCCCCGCATGTAGGCCAGGGGCGCGACCTCGATGATTCCTTGCTCCATGTACCTGGTGAATTTCTCTACCTCCAGCATCTCGTAAAGGCAGTCGTAGAGCGGGCGCAGGTAGGGGTCCACCTTCTGGTACATGTCCCCGGGCAAAAACCCCAGTTTCTCCCCTGCCTCCACCGCGGGCCGGGTCAGGATTATCCTCCCCACCTCCCTGGAAAGGAGGGCCTTCACGGCCATGGCCATGGCCAGGTAGGTCTTACCGGTTCCCGCCGGACCGATGGAGAAGACGATGGTGTTGTTGCGGATGGCCTCCACGTATCGCTTCTGGTTGGGGGTCTTGGGGCGGATGGCCTTACCTCTCCGGGAGATGATGATGTCCGAGAAGACCTCTGTGGGCTTGAGGTCCTCCTCCGCCAGGACCATCTCGATGGCCCGCTCCACGCTCTCGGGAGTGAGGTCAATACCCGAGGTGAGCAGCATGATGAGCTCCTCGAAGAGCTTGGCCAGGGCCTCAAGTTCCTCTTCCTCCTCGCCGGAAATGATGATCTCGTTGCCGCGTACCAGGATGCTGCTGCGGAAGGACTTCTCCACGATCTTCAGGAGCTCGTCCCTCTCCCCCAGCAGGTTGACCATGGGCTGGTTGCCCGGGACGAGTATCTTGAGCTCCCGTCTGCCACCCTCGGCTTCCCGCGTTTTGTTATCCTGCGACAAGTTCCTCTCTACCTCCTCCGCTCAGCCCGGTGGCCAGAGCATCTGCCTCCCTCCCAGGACGTGGAAGTGGAGGTGAAAAACGCTCTGCCCCGCGCCCCTCTCCACGTTGGTGAGGATGCGCACTCCCGTTCCGGCTATGCTTTCCTCCTCGGATATACGCTGGATGACCTTGAAGATGTGGGAAAGCAGATCCCCGTCCTCCTCCCCCAGGTCGAAGGCCGTGCGCAGGTGCTTGCGGGGGATCACCAACACGTGCACGGGGGCCTGGGGATTGATGTCCCGGAAGGCCACCACCCGGTCGTCGGAATAGACGATCTCGGCGTCCATTTCCCCCTCCGCTATGCGGCAAAAGATGCAGTCCTCCATCTTCACCTCCCCTTGTGCTCCCCGATGTCTCTCCTCTTGCCCTCGACGTCATAAAACGGGTGTCACTACCGCCCTGCCTCCAACGCCTTCTCGCTCCCCTATTTCTCCTTACCCACCAGACTTCCTCCTCCGCCCGCCGGTACCGCCAGTGCCCTTCCATCAACCACGCCCTCCAACCTCACCCGTACCAGGGAGCCCGGAACCGGGGCGGAGTTCTCCCGGCGAAGCAGGGCCTTCACGTAATCCTCCGTGGTACCCAAAAAGACCTTCTCTCCGTCCCGGAGGGCTTCTCCTTCAACCAGCAGGTCCCGTTCCTCCCCCAGGTGGCGGCGGATGTATTCCAGCCGCCACCGCTCGGCCAGCAGGCGGAGGTGCTCCGACCTTTTTTCCGCTTCCTCCGCGTCCACCTTTTCCCTCCTTTCCCAGGCCCGGGTACCGGGACGCGGGGAGAAACGGAAGACGTGAACCCTGGAGACGCCCGCCTTCCGCAGGACCTCCACCGTACGCTGGAAGGCCACGCGGTCCTCGCCGGGATAACCCACTATCACCTCCGTGGTCAGGGCCGCCCCGGGCCACAGGCGGCGCAGCCTACCCGCCATCTCCAGGAACTGCCAGGAATCGTAGCCCCTGCCCATTTCCCGCAGGATGCGGTCATCGCCGCTCTGCAGCGGGATGTGCAGGTGAGGGCAGACCCTCTCTTCTCGGGACCACTCCTCCAGCCATTCCGTGCGCAGGTCCTCGAGCTCGATGGAGCTCAGGCGGACCCGGAAACCGCCCTCCAGCCCGAGGATCTCCCTTACCAGGGTTCCGAGGTCGTAACCTTCATCCTTTCCATATCTTCCCAGGTTCACCCCGCTCAGCACCAGCTCGCGGCATCCCCTGTCCAGGAGACGAGCAGCGACCTCCCGGACCTCGTCCAAAGGGCGGGAACGCTCCGGGCCGCGGGCAAGGGGAACCACGCAGTAGGAACAGTTCCTCTGGCACCCGTCCTGGACCTTGATGAAGCCCCGGGAACGCCCGGCCCGGTACTCGTCCGGCTCCCGCGGAGGCGGCAGCATGGCGTGTATTCTCTCCGCCCAACCGTCCTTTTCCCGGTTGGGTATCAGGGCTACCACGCCCGGCATCCGGGAGAGCGACTCCGGATTCAACTCCGCGTAGCAGCCGGCCACCACCAGGCTGCAGGCTCCCCTCCGGGCCAGGCCCCGGATGAGCTTGCGACACTTGCGGTCGCTCTCCGCGGTAACCGTGCAGGTGTTGACCACGCACAAATCAGCCTCTGCCGGATCCCTTACCAGGCGGTGGCCGAGCCGTGCAAGTTCCATGGCCAGTTCCTCGTTCTCCGCCTGGTTTACCTTGCACCCCAGGGAATAAACGGCCACCTTTCCCATCTTCCACCAGCGTCTTCCATTCCAACCGGTCCGTTGCGGCACGGGTTTTTCAAAAAACTCTACAAGAGCCCGAAAAAGGCCCTTCCCGCGGCAAGCATGACCGCGCCCGCCGACTCCGCACGCAGGTTGTACCTGCCCAGGGTCACGGAGACGGCTCCCGCCTTGAGGAGCTGTTCCCTTTCCTCAATCTCGAATCCGCCTTCCGGCCCCACCAGCAAGGCCACCTCTTCCTCCATCCCGCGAAGCGCTTCCGCAACGCGGATACCGCCCCGCTCATCGGCCAGCAGGGTCACGGGCGAGGAGGAAACGCATCCTATCAACCCCTCCCAGGTCAGGGGCTCCTCCACCCGAGGCAGGTAAGCCCTGCCGGCCACCCGGGAGGCATCCCGGACCACCCGACGCCATCTCTCCAGCCTTCCGGGGTCCGGAAGGGGGCGCGAGCGCCGGGAGAGGAAGGGGATAACCCCGCCGACCCCCAGCTCAACGCTGCGCCGCAGCGCTTCCTCCATGCGGGAGGAGGGAAGCGTTGACTGGTAGAGGAGGAAACGCGGCCTTTCCTCCTCCTCCCGGCGTCGGTCCAGGATCTCGAGCCTGGTGCGGCGGGGCGTTATCTCGGCCACCACCGCGCGGTAGACCATCCCCCTGCCGTCCAGCAGAAGGGCCTCCTCGCCGCGCCTTAGGCGCAGGACCCGGACGTGATGATGCTCCTCGTCCTCAAGATAGACGCAGTCCGCGGTTTCCGCGAGATCCTCGAGGTAGAACCTGGCGATCGTCAATGCTGGGGCCTCATCGCCTTTCTCAAACGTTCCCGCCAGCCCTGCCCTTTGCGTTTCTCGGATTCCAATCTCTGGAATTCCCCCAGGAGCCTCCTCTGTTCCGCCGTGAGGTCGTGGGGCACCTGGACGTCCAGCACCAGGTACAGGTCGCCTCTGCCCCGGGAACGTAGGCGAGGCATCCCCTTGCCCGGGAGTCGGAAGACCTGGCCGGGCTGGCTGCCGGCGGGAATGGTGAGCTTCTCCGTCCCGTCCAGGGTGGGTACCTCCACTACCGTGCCCAGGGCGGCCTCCGCCATGCCCAGTTCCACCACCGCTCGGAGGTCGTTACCCTCCCGTTGCAGGAACTCGTGTTCCGCCACGTGCACCTCCACGTAGAGGTCGCCGGGTGGGCCTCCCAGGAATCCCGCCTCGCCCTTTTCCGGCACGCGTATGCGGTCCCCATCGTCGATACCCGCCGGTATCTCCACCTCCACGGGGTCCACGGCCTCCACCGCCCCCGATCCGCCGCAGCGGGGACAGGGGTGGGTGTTTATCTCCCCCTGGCCCCCGCAGCGCCGGCAGGTGGTAGAGGAGGTGAAGGTGCCGAAGGCGCTGCGCCGGATGTGGGTTATCCTCCCCTCCCCTCCGCACTCCGGACAAAGGTCCATGGCGTAACCGCTCTCCACCCCGGTCCCGCCACAGGAATCGCAGGTCATGTGGCGGGGGACCTCCACCACCTTGTCCACGCCCCGGTAGGCTTCCTCCAAGGTTATCTCCACCACCGCCACCAGGTCGCTTCCTCTGCGAGGGGCGTGAGCCGTGCGGGTGCGCCCCCTTCCGAAGAAAAGGTCGAACAGGCCATCGAAGGGATCTCCGAAGCCCTCGAAGCCGCGCTCGAAGACGGAGGGCGTGCCGGAGGCGTCCCCGTAGAGGTCGTACCTCCTCCTCTTGGCGGGATCACCAAGGACCTCGTAGGCCTCGTTTATCTCCTTGAAGCGCTCTGCGGCCTCGCGATCGCCGCGGTTCACGTCGGGGTGGTAGCGGCGAGCCAGCTTTCGGTAGGCTTTCTTGATCTCCTCCTGATCCGCGTGCCGGGAAACGCCCAGAACCGCATAATAGTCCTTCATGATACCCACACTTCACCCCCTCAACCCCTCAGCATCTCCAGGGTGCGGCTGAGGGATTTGGCGATGAAGTCCACAGTGGGGATCACCCTGGCGTAGTCCATGCGCGTGGGTCCCAGGACGCTGACCGTCCCCATGGTCTCCTCGCCCACCGCGTACGGGGTGGCCACCAGGCTGAAGTACTGCAGCTCCTTGAAGACGTTCTCGTCCCCGATGCGCACGGTGAGCTCCTTGGCCCGGATGACCTCTCCGAGCAGGTTGAGGAGGAAATACTGTTCCTCGAAATGCCGGAGCAGGCTTTCTATGCGGCTCCTGCCCTCCTCGTCCAGGTAGCGGAGCAGGTTGGTGGTCCCGCCCACGTAGATCTTCTCGTACTGGTCCTGGGTGAGGATGTCCCTTATGGTCTCCACCACCCTCTCGGCCAGCCGCGCGGCCCTGGGGTCGCGCATGCCCTTTCTTGCGCGGAATTCCCGCAGGTCCTCGGAGCCCTTTCCCTGCAGGTGGCGGTTCAGATATCCCTGCACCGCGTCCAGGTCCACTTCCTGTTCCCCCGTTTCCAGGTCCAGGAGCTTCTTCTCCACGCGTCCGGTGTCGGTGATGATCACCAGGAGCATAGCCTCCCCGGCCAGCCTCACCAGGTCGACATGCTTGATGAGGTTGCGGCGGAGGGTGGGGGCTATGACCATGGCCGCCGTGCTGGTTAGACGGGAAAGCAGGTTGGTGGTCTCCTGGAGCAGGTCCTCGAGCTCCTTGGTCTTGCTGGAGAAGAGGGTGAGGATGGCCTCCTTCTCCTCCTCCCGCAGGCGGGTGCGTCCGATGAGGGAATCCACGTAGAAACGGTATCCCAGGGGCGTAGGCACCCTCCCGGCGGAGACGTGGGGCTGGTAGAGATAGCCCATCCCCTCCAGCTTGTTCAGCTCGTTGCGTATGGTGGCCGGGCTGATGCCCAAATTTAGGCTTTCCGCCAGGGACTTGGAGCCCACCGGGACCCCGGTCATTATATACTTGTAGACGACCGCCTTGAGTATCTTCTGCTGCCTCTTGTCCAGCATTAGCACTCTCCTCCTTTGAGTGCTACTCAATAAATAAGTTACCCGCAGCGGCAACGGCCCGTCAAGCGCACATGAGGTCGGCGATCACCGCGTTGGAGAGCAACATCCCAGGCGGGGTGAGAAACACGCGCCTCCCGGTTCTGCGCAGCAGTCCCAGGGATTCCATTTCCGCTATCTTCTCGGTCTTCCCCAAAAGACGCTCCGGCACTCCCCTGGATGTACGCAGCCCGAGCATTATCCTCTCCTCCCGGATCTCCTTCCCCTCCAGGTTCTGTTCTTCCGCCACGGGAAGTTCTCCTTTCCGGAGGTCATTGAGGTAGCCCAGGACGCTTTCCCGGTTCCGGAAGCGCCGTCCCCTCCACAGCGAATGGGCGCCCGCTCCCACTCCCAGGTATTCTTCACGCCTCCAGTAGGCCATGTTGTGTCGGCACTCGTGTCCCGGAAGGCAGAAATTGGAAATCTCGTAATGGAGGTATCCGGCCTCCGCCAGAATTTCCCTGGCCATGAGGTACTCATCCGCCACCTCGTCCTCGTCGGGTAGGAGAACTTCCCCGCGTAGCACGGCGTCCGCCAGAGGCGTACCGGGATGGAGGGTGAGGGCATACAGGCTCAGGTGATGGGGCGAGAGCTCGAGGGCCCTTTCCAGGTCTTTCCCCAGGTAGCCGCCCCAGCCGAGTGGAAGACCATAGAGCAGATCCAGGGACACGGAAGGTATGCCGGCGCGGCGGGCATTCTTCACCGCCCTCCGCACCTCTTCGGAATCGTATAATCTTCCCAGTCGACACAGGCAACCATCCTCCATCGACTGGGCCCCGATGCTCACCCGGTTCACCCCCGCGAGCCGCGCCCGCCGGAAGTCCTCCATCCCCCAGGTGGCGGGGTTCACCTCCACGCTGATCTCCGCATTCCGCCGGAATCCGAACAACCGCCCCACCAGGGACACCAGCTCGCCCACCTCTCCGCCGGACAGGGTGGACGGCGTTCCGCCGCCCAGGTACAGGGAGCGTAAGCCGGCTCCCCGACGGATCCCACCGGCGCGTATTTCCAGTTCCTTCCTGAGAGCCACGGCGTATTCTCGCATGAGGCGACGGTTCGCCGTGCGGGCCACGAAATCACAGTACGGGCAGCGGCGGTGGCAGAAGGGCCAGTGGACATACAGCCTCATCTTGGCCTCTCCTCCCTTCCCATGCGGAGGGCGGAGATGAAAGCCTCCTGGGGGATCTCCACCTTCCCCACCATCTTCATTCTCTTCTTGCCTTCCTTCTGCTTTTCCAGGAGTTTCTTCTTGCGCGTCACGTCACCTCCGTAACATTTGGCCAGGACGTCCTTGCGCCGGGCCTTGATGGTCTCCCGGGCCACCACCCGGCTGCCCACCGCCGCCTGCACGGGCACGTCGAAGAGCTGGCGGGGGATGAGCTCCCGCAGCCTCACCACCACCCGCTTCCCGAACTCGTGGGCTCGCCCCCTCTCCACGATGGAGGACAGGGCGTCCACCGGCTCGCCGTGAATAAGGATGTCCAGCTTCACCAGGTCCCCGGGAAGGAAGCCCAGGTGCTCGTAGTCCAGGGAAGCGTATCCCCGGCTTCGCGACTTGAGCTGGTCGTAGAAGTCCACCACCATCTCCGCCAGGGGGAGGCGGCAGCGGAGTTCGACGCGTCGCCCCGAGAGGTAGGTCATGTCCTGGTATACGCCCCGCCGCTCCTTGACCAGCTCCAACACCGGTCCCACGTAATCCGGGGGAACCAGGATGGTGGCCTGTACGTAGGGCTCGCGTATCTCGCGCACCACGGCCATGTCCGGGAGCTCGGAGGGGCTGTGGATGTGGATGACTTCGCCGTTCCTCTTTTCCACCTCGTAGACCACGTTGGGCGCGGTGATCACCAGGTCCAGGCCGTATTCCCTCTCCAGCCGCTCCTGGACGATCTCCATGTGCAAAAGCCCCAGGAAACCGCAGCGGAAGCCGAACCCCAGGGCCTTGGAGTTCTCCCGGGTGAAGGTGAGGGCGGCGTCGTTAAGCTTCAGCCTCTGCAGGGCCTCTTCCAGCTCCTGGAAGTCATCGGAGTCCACGGGATAGATGCCGGCGAAGACCATGGGCTTGGGCTCGCGGTAGCCGGGGAGGGGTTCCGCGGCCGGGCGGTCGTATCCGGTGACCGTATCCCCCACCTTGATGCGGCTCACATCCTTGACCCCGGTGATGATGTAGCCCACGTCCCCTGCTTCCAGTTCCTGGCAGGAGGTCATGTCGGGGGAGAAATAACCCACCTCGTCCACCTCGGCCCGGGTTCCCGAGGCCATGAACAGGACCCGGTCCCCCTTGGCTACCCTTCCCTCCATCACGCGGATGAAGGCCACCACACCCCGGTAGGTGTCGTAGGAAGAGTCGAAGACCAGGGCCCGCAGGGGAAGCTCCGGGTCTCCTCCCGGGGGAGGGACCTCCTCTACCACCCGGCGCAGGAGCTCCTCCACCCCCTCGCCGGTCTTGGCCGAAACCCCCATGACCTCGGCGGGATCGACCCCCAGGAGGTCGGCCAGCTCCATACTTGTTCCCTCCATGTCCGCCGCGGGCAGGTCTATCTTGTTCACCACCGGAATGATGGAAAGGCCCGCCTCCACCGCCAGGTAGGCGTTCCCCACCGTCTGGGCCTCCACCCCCTGGGCGGCGTCCACCAGGAGGACGGCTCCCTCGCAGGCGGCCAGGCTCCGGGAAACCTCGTAGGAGAAGTCCACGTGCCCCGGGGTGTCGATGAGGTTGAGGCGGTAGACGTCACCCGGTTCAGGAGACCATTCCATGCGCACTGCCTGGGCCTTGATGGTGATGCCCCGTTCCCGCTCCAGCTCCATGCGGTCCAGATACTGATCGGCCATTTTCTGCCGGGGGACGGTCTCCGTGATCTCCAGGAACCTGTCCGCCAGGGTGGATTTGCCGTGGTCTATGTGGGCGATGATGCAGAAGTTCCTAATCCTGTCCCTTTCCATGTCATAAACACCGAGGTAATTATATCAGCCGTCACGCTGCGGACAGGCCCACGCCGTTCCGTCAATCCCTTTGCCAGGCACGCAGGTTGTGCTAAAATGGGCGCTGTTTGAGGAAAGGAGGAATGGCCCTTGCCCAACATCAAGCAGCAGGAGAAGCGCATGCGCCAGGCCGCCAAGCGCCGCCTGCGCAATCGTTCCCGCAAATCGGAAATCAAGACCTATATCCGCAAGTTCGAGGCCGCTCTGCAGCGCGGCGACCGGGAGGAGAGCGAGCTTTACCTCAAGAAAGCGGTGAAGGCCCTGGACAAGGCGGCGGGTGACGGCATCATCCACAAGAACAACGCCGCCAACCGCAAGTCGCGCATCATGCGCAAATTCAACCGCGCTTTCCTCAGCCAAGCGGAGGCCTGAACCGGAGGCTTCCCGAGGACCTCTTCGCCTCACCTCAAGGTGTCCCTTTATCGTAAAAGGCGGAAAGGGTGAGTCATTCTTCTGCGTGGGTTCGGCGGACGTGGGCACCGGCCTCGGGTCGGCGCAGGCGGGTTCCCAGTCCTCACAATGACCGTTCTCGCACCTTCACCATCGTATCCGGTGGACCATTTTACGCCGACGAGGGGAGGCTCACTCCATGCTCATCCGCGCCAGCCCGGTGGTCGTGGTCCTAGGGTGGCGGGTTCAGCGGAGGCGGGCGCCCAGCCTCTCTCCCAGCGCCTTCACGATCCTCTCCACGACCTGGTGGGCTTCCTCGTCCCGGAGGGTCCTGTCCAAGGCGTAGAAGACCAGGGCGTAGGCCAGACTCTTCTCTCCCTCGGCCAGCTGCCCGCCGCGGTAGAGGTCGAAGAGCCGTACCTCGCGCAGCAACTCTCCTCCCGCCTCCCGGATAACCCCCTCCACTTCCGCGGCGTCCACTTCCTCGCGCACCACCACCGCCAGGTCCATCTGCACGGAGGGGAAGCGGGGGATGTCCCGGTAGGGAGGTACCGTCCGCGCCGCTTCCACCAGGGTGGAGACGTCCAGCTCCATTACCTCTACCCCGTTCTTGATGTCCAGGGCCTCCACCAGCCGGGGGTGAAGGGTTCCCAGGTATCCCGCCACCCTGTCCCCCAGCATCACCTCCGCGCTCCTGGCCGGGTGCAGGAAGGGGTACTCGGACCTCCGCAGGGACCATTCCTCCACGTGCAGGGCACGTGCAAGTGTCTCCAGGATCCCCTTCAGGACGAAGAAATCCGCCTCCACCGGCTCCTGGTCCCAGTCCTTGGGCATCCACCTGCCGGTCACCAGGCAACCTAGGAGCAGGGGCTCACGGGGCAGGTCTCCCTCTTGTTCCGGCACGAAGACCCGCCCCATCTCGAAGAGATGGACGTCCGCGATCCGCCGGTTGAGATTGAAGCGCGCTGCTTCCAAAAGCCCGGGGAGCAGCGTGGAGCGCATCACGGAAGCCTCCTCGCTCAACGGGTTGCGCAGGCGCAGGGGATTCTTCGGCAGGCGCTTTCCCTGCGGGTCAAGCAGGTCCATCCACCAGGAGGGGATGAAGGCCCAGGTGATGGCCTCGTGCAGACCGCAACCCACCATGATCCGGGCTATCTCCCGGCGCAACCTCTGCTCCCGGGTGAGGAAGCCCACGTTGTTGGGGGTGCGGGGCAGGGTGGCGGGTACCCTCTGGTAGCCGTAGATGCGGGCCAGCTCCTCCACCAGGTCGATCTCCCTCTCCAGGTCCGGCCGGAAGGTAGGCACTTTAACCTGCAGGACCTCCCCGCCTCCCGCCGTCCCGGCAACATGCGGGGGAAGCGAGGACCCTTCCTTTTCCCCGCCGGCGGAGGCCTCCCCGCTCTCCTCCCCCGGGTATACCTCCAGCTCCAGCGATTCGAGTATCCTGCGGGCCTCGGACGCGGAAAGGGATATCCCGATCAGCCTTGCGGCCCTTTGTACCCTCAGGCGCAGCTCCCGCAGGGCCAGCACCTCCGGCCTGGCCACCACGTCCACCGCCCCGGGACGTACCTTGCCTCCGGCGATCTCCCGCATGAGGAAGGCGGCGCGGTCGGCGGCATAGAGGCAACCCGCGGGATCGACCCCTCTCTCGAACCGGTAGGCGGCCTCCGAGGAGAGGTCGTGCCTCCGGGAGGTAAGCATGATGCCCGGGGCGCTGAAGTGGGCTGACTCCAGGAGAACCTTCACCGTGCCCGGGTTTACCTCGGTGTTCTCCCCGCCCATCACCCCCGCCAGGGCTACCGGGCCATCGGGGTCGCAGATGAGAAGGTCCTCGGGGTGGAGCTCCCTCTCCACCCCGTCGAGGGTGGTGAGGCGTTCGCCGTCCCGCCTGCAGCGGACGATGATATGCCCCTCCCGCAGGAGGTGATAATCAAAGGCGTGCAGCGGCTGCCCCAGCTCGAGCATCACGTAGTTGGTGACGTCCACCACGTTGTTTATGGGGCGCATTCCGGCGGCGCGCAGCCGGTTCCTCATCCACCAGGGCGCGGGGCCGATCCTCACCTCCTCGATGAGCCGGGCCACGTAGCGCGGGCATCTCTCCGCTTCCAGGATCTCCACTTTCACCTCGGCGGCGGTGGGCTCGCCCTCTTCGACCAGGCTGAACTGCGGCCGGCGGACCTCGCGCCCGGTGAGGGCAGCCACCTCCCGAGCCACGCCCAGCATGCTCAGGCAGTCGGGCCGATTGGGAGTTATTTCCAGGACGAGGACGATGTCCTCCACGTCCAGGGCCTCGGAAAGGTCCCTTCCCGGCTCGAGCCCCTCGTCGAGCTCCATGATGCCGGCGGCGTCGTCGGATATGCCCAGCTCCCTCTCCGAGAGCAGCATTCCGGAGGAGACCACCCCCCGTATCTCCGCTTCCCCGATGGCCGTCCCGTCGGGCAGCCTGCTGCCAGGGAGGGCCACCGGGGAGATCATCCCCGGCCGCACGTTGGGGGCGCCGCAGACGATGTCCCTGGTCGCTCCCCCCACGTCAACCCGGCACACGATAAGGCGGTCGGCGGAAGGATGAGGCGAAACCTCGAGAATCCTCCCCACCACGCACCCCGTCCATCCTCCGCTCACCTTCTCCACTCCCTCCACGGAAGTACCGGAAGCGGTGAGGAGTTCCGCCAGCTCCTCGGCGTCCAGAACCAGGTCCACGTACTCCGCAAGCCACTTCAAGGGAACGCGCATCCATCTCCACCCCCTCAGTACTGCCTCAGCAACCGCAGGTCGTTGTCGAAGAAGTAGCGGATGTCCGGCACGCCGTACTTGAGGAGGGCGATGCGTTCCACGCCCATGCCGAAGGCGAACCCGCTCCACTTCTCCGCATCGTATCCCACGTAGGCGAAGACGTTGGGGTCCACCATACCGGCGCCCAGGATCTCCAGCCATCCCGTTCCCTTGCACACCCGGCACCCGGCTCCCCCACACATGTTGCAGGACACGTCCACCTCCGCGCTGGGCTCGGTGAAGGGGAAGAAGTGGGGACGGAAGCGGACCTCCCGGTCCTCCCCGAACATCCTCTTGGCAAAGGTTACCAGGGTACCCTTGAGGTCCCCCAGGGAAAGGCCCTCGTCCACGGCCAGTCCCTCCACCTGGTGAAACATGGGAGAGTGGGTGGCGTCCGGGACGTCATGCCGATAGGCCTTGCCGGGGGCGATGATATAAATGGGGGGTGGGGTGGATTCCATGACCCTTATCTGCACTGGCGAGGTGTGAGTGCGCAGGAGCACGTCCCGCCGCTCGCTCCCGGGGACCTCCACGTAGAAGGTGTCCTGCAGGGACTTGGAGGGATGCCAATCCGGGGTATTGAGGGCCTCGAAGTTGTAATAGTCCAGCTCCACCTCCGGCCCTTCCGCCACCCGGTATCCGAGGCCAATGAAGATGTCCTCTATCTCCTCGATGATGGAGGAAAGGAGATGACGGGTGCCGTAGGGTATGCGTCTCCCCGGAAGGGAGATGTCCAGCCTTTCCCGGCGCAGGGATTCCTCCATCTCCGCCTCCCGGATGCGTTCCAGACGGGAGGCCAGCTCCTCCTCCAGCCCCTCCTTGAGCAGGTTGCCCAGCCGACCCGTGCTCCGTCTCTCCTCGGGGGGCAGGTCCTTGATGCCCTGCAGCACGGCGGTGACCGCGCCCTTCCTGCCCAGGTAGGCGACCCTTATTTCCTCCAGGCTTCGACCGTCCGCCGCCCTCGCCAGGTCTTCCTTCAATCTCCTGTACACCGGCCCCAGGCGGGGATGGGCCAGCATCTCCTCCTCCAGCTCCTCGGGGATCATGGCTTCACCTCTCTTGAGAAAACTCGTTACAACGAATTCATCTCCACCTCTTGCGCAGTATCTCGTAGAGGATGACCGCCGTGGCGGCGGCCACGTTGAGGGACTCGGCCCGGCCGGTGATAGGCACCCTCACCCGGCCGTCCGCCATCTCCTCCTCCTGCTCCGGAACCCCCCAGGCCTCGTTCCCCATCACCAGGGCCGTCCGCTCCGGCCATTCCACCTCCCAGACCACCGTGCCTTCCCGGGCATCGGCCACCACCAGGGCGTATCCGGCTTCCTTCAGCGACTTGAGCACCGTTTCCGCTTCCAGGCCCACGCATACCGGGAGGTGAAAGATGGAACCCGCCGTGCTGCGCACCGTCTTCGGGTTGTAGAGGTCCACGCTCTCGGAGCAGACGATCACTCCTCCCGCACCCGCGGCATCGGCGATGCGCACCATGGTTCCCAGGTTGCCGGGGTCCCGCACCCGGTCCGCCACCAGGAGCACGGGCGGCCCGTCGGCCAGGAATTCCTCCAGGGGCTGGTGCAACATGGGGCATACGGCGACCACTCCCTGGGGGGTGACCGTGGAGGTGAGAAGCTCCATGACCGCAGGGGCGGCCTGGAAACAGGGGACGTTCCTCTTTTGCAGGTAGTCGGAATAGGCTTCCAGGGCCCGCAGCCCCTTTTCATCGCAGATGATACATTCGGGAGGAAGGGAAGCCTCCAGGGATTCGGCCACCGCCTTCATTCCCTCGGCCAGGAACCGTCCCTCGCGGTAGCGGAAGGTACGCTTGAGCAGGCGGCGGTAACGCCTTATGCGTTCGTTCTTCGGGCTCTCTATGATTCCCGCCAGGCGAACCCCATCAGGCACTCGCCTCCTTCGCCTCCGTTTCGCTCTCCAGATGCTCCCTGGCTATCCTTACCAGCTCGGAGAAGGAGGCGGGATCGTTCACCGCCAGGTCCGCCAGCACCTTGCGGTTCACCTCTACCTCCGCCAGCTTCAACCCCCGGATGAAGCGGTTGTAGGACATGCCGTTCAACCGGGCGGCGGCGTTGATGCGGGTTATCCACAGCCGGCGGAAGTCCCTCTTCCTCGCCCGCCGATCTCGGTAGGCGTACTGCAGGGAATGCATGACCTGCTCGTGGGCGCTGCGGAAGGTGCGGCTGCGCGCCCCCCGATAGCCCTTGGCCATGGCCAAGATCTTCTTCCTTCTCTTCCTCCTGGCTACGGAGTGCCTGGTTCTGGACATGGTCCACCATCCCTTTCCAAATGAGATCGGGTAGAGGCCGCCGCCCCTCAGCCCAGCCGCAGGAGCTTCCTCACGTTGAAGGCATCGTGCGGAGAGACCTCCTGCTTCACGCGATAGGTGCGCTTTCGCCGGGAACTCTTCTTCACCAGCAGGTGGCTTCCGTATCCCTTCCGTCGCCTTATCCTGCCGCTCCCGGTTATCTCGAAGCGCTTGGCGGCGCCCCTGTGGGTCTTCATCTTGGGCATGTTCTCCTCACTTCCTTCTTCCTATATCTCTCATCCGTTCCGGGGGCACGAGGGCTCATCCCTTCCTGGCCGGATTCACCGGGGCCAGGATCATCTGCATGTTCCTCCCCTCCAGCTTGGGCTCCGACTCTACGGTGCCCAGCTCGGACACCTCCTCGGCTAGCTGCTGGAGGAGCCCCAAGCCCTTCTCGGTGTGGGTCATCTCCCTTCCCCGGAACATCACCGTGACCTTCACCTTGTGGCCGGCCTTCAGGAACCTCTCGATGTGCCTCTTCTTTATCTCGTAGTCATGGCGGTCTATCTTGGGGCGCATCTTCATCTCCTTGAAGCTGACCACGGCCTGCTTCTTGCGCGCCTCCTTCATCTTCACGGTCTGCTCGTAGCGGTACTTCCCGTAGTCCATGATCTTGCAGACCGGGGGATCCGCCAGGGGGGCCACCTCCACCAGGTCCAGGTCCATCTCCTCGGCCAGGCGCAGGGCTTCCTGCAGCGGCTTTATCCCTATCTGTTTTCCGTCCGGTCCCACCACCCGGACTTCCCTGGCCCGGATCCCGTCGTTCACGCGCACGTGTTTTTCTATAGGACATCCCTCCCGCGCCAAACGAAAAGGATAGCGGTTTCCCCGCTATCCACGGGCTCTCCCAAACCCTGTGAGCCGGTGGCCCAGGGTGAGAAGCGAAACCGCTTCTACTTGCATCTTCTGTTGTTCGAGGCAAAAGTATAGTTTATCCTTTCCCCCAAGGCAACAGGCATTTAGCCCCGGGTCATGAAAAATCCGAAGGCGTACTTCCTGGACCGGGAACCAAGCGCCTGCCTTCACCAGGAACACGGGGAGGATCCACGGAGATCGGCTTGGAATGCATCCGGATGAGGCGCATTCTCCTCTTTTTCCCGTAAGGGGAGTAAGCGTAGTAGGTGTAGCCGGAGAGGGGGTGCCGGCGCTTTACGATCCCGATTCGCCCGTCCCCTCCCGTCCCGTCTCCGCCTTCACCGGATTCGCCCCATCCCATAAGGGTACGGTGAACTTGAAGGTGGTGCCCTTCCCCTTCTCGCTCTCCGCCCACATCCTGCCCCCCTGGGCGGTGATCAACTCCCGGGATATGGAAAGACCCAGCCCGGTACCGCTCTGGTGACGCGTGGACGAGGAATCCACCTGGTAGAACTTGTCAAATATCCTGGGCAGGTCCTGGGGGGATATACCGATACCGGTGTCCTCCACCTCCACCAGGCATTCACCGTCCATCTCCCGGGCCCGCATGTGAACCTTGCCCCCGGAAGGGGTGAACTTCAGGGCGTTGTGGATAAGGTTGGTGAAGACCTGTCTCAGGCGCTCCGGGTCCCCGGCGACGGGCGGGAGCCCTTCGGGCATCTCCAGGTACACCTCCACTCCCTTCTCGCGGGCAAGGTTCTCCAGCCCGATCATCACTCCCTCCGCCACCCCGCGCAGGTCCACCTTCTCCCTGCGCACCTCGATTATCCCTGCCTCGATCCTGGACAGGTCCAGCAGGTCCTCGATGATCTTGGTCAGGGATTCCGTCTGCTGAAGCACTATCTCCAGGTAACGGCGCTGCTTCTCGTTCACCGGCCCCACCCTGCCGGCATCCAGCAGGCGCACGAAACCCTTGATGGAGGTCAGGGGCGTCTTGAGTTCATGGGACACCATGGAGATGAAGTTGGACTTCATGCGGTCCAGCTCCACGAAATCGGTCACGTCGTGGAGGATGACCACCGCCCCGATGACACCGCCCGTTGAATCGCGGAGCGGAAGCCACATTACCTGGAAATATATGGCGCTCTCGGCCTTGAGGACCATCTCGTTCTTCACCTGCCGGCCCTCGAGCAACACCGAGCGAAGGGCCTCCTCCAGCCCGACCTCCCGGAACTCGACCTCTCCTTCCGCCCGCCTCAAGGTCCTCCCTATGGGCTCCTCCGGGGCTCCAGTCCACAGCCCGAAGAGGCGCAAGGCGGTGGGGTTGGCCAGCACCACCTTCCCTTCGCGGTCCAGCACCAGGAGGGCGTCGGTCAGGCTGTTGATGATGGTCTCGATCTTGCTCTTGTCCTCCAGGGTGGTCCTGTACAGCCCGGCCTTCTCCAGGGCCAGCGCCGCCTCGCTGGCCAGGGTGAGCAGGACCCGCGCGTCGTCGTCGTCGTAGGCCTCTTCCAGCCGCGAGAGGCAGGCCAGGACCCCGATCACACTGCTGCTGGCGAAAAGGGGCACGCAGATCATGGAGGAGAAACCCACCTCCCTCATGTAAGGGTCGAAACGGGGATCCTCGTCGGCCCGGGTGATGGTCACCGGAAGGACGGCCGAGGCGGCCACGTACAGGGGGTTGGCCTCCGGGGGATGGGAGAGGAAGGCCTCGCCGTCCCGGAGGTTTCGGGAGGAACGCAACCGAAGGACCTCCCCTCCCTCGTAAAGGCAGACCAGCATGGCGTCGGCGGGGACCAGGTTGCCCGCCTTCTCCTCCAGGACCTCGATTATCTCCTCCGGGTTCAGGGTGGAAGCGAAGCGGATGGAGGCCGCGTAGAGCTCGGAGAGTTCGCGGTTCTTGCGGTCCGCCCGGTCGATGATGTCCGAAAGTTTTTTCTTTTCCCTTTCCTGCTCCCTGGCCTTGCTGATGACGAAGAAGCCGCTGAGGGCGATGAGGAAATACACCGGCACGGACATGGCCATCTCCTTCAGGGTGGCGAGATCCATCCTCTCGTAGAGGAAGGGCGCGAAGTAGACGGCGGAGGTTACGGCGGTGAAAAGCAGGGTCTCCAGGAGGTCGAAGTAAGCGGAGGAGAAGATGATCACGGTCAGGTAAAGCAGGGACAGGCCGCTCCGGCTTCCTCCCGTGAGGTAGACCATCATGGCCACCAGGGCGTCGGTGGCCAGGAGCAGGAGGGAGAAGGCCCAGGGATGGTATCCCTCGTAGGGGAAGAAGCGGTGTCCCAGGTAGACGACGATGGACATGGCCACGAACCAGGGGAACACGGGCGAGGTGTTGCGCTCCGAATAGGGAAGGACGAAGAGCATGGTGGCCACCACGATGGTCAACCAAAAGAGGGAGGCCACGAAACGGGTGGAGGTCAGAAGGAGCCGGACCTCCACCCGTCCCACGTGACCCCCTCTCCGCGCCAGGGGCCGCAGGGCCATGCGTCTTCCTTGCACCGTCCTAACCTCCGCTTTCGGCGCCACGCTCCGGGTCACTCCCTTCTTTCCAGCCGGCGCCGGGCAACGGGCCGGAGGCGGCCCACCAACCAGGAGCCGCCGGGCGGGATCTCCGAGGCGTTCCTTCCGCCGTTCCCCTGGCCCGGCTTCCCCGCGCCCCCGGCTCGCGCTCCCCGTTCCGCTCCGCAGCCGGGTCCACTACGCTCCGGATTCGTCCCTCCTTCCGCCCCGCCGGGGATCAGTCCCGGCGGCGCCGGTCGAAGATGAAGTTGCTACCCGGCATGGTCTTCACGTATTTCTTAAGCTCGGCGGCGATCTGGGCCACCTTTCCCGGGTGGTCCAGTTCCCGGTAGGTGTTGTGCACCACGGCTATGCTTATGGACATGATGGGAAAACGCTGCACGTTACCCCGCCGGTCCGTGCTCACGATGTACCCCCTCTCCCGGTCCTCATCCTCGTAGTGGCAGGGGATACGGGAATCAAAGAGGCGGATTATCTCCTGGGAGATCAGGGGAGCCCTCTCCATCTCGGTGACCACGATGAAGTCGTCCCCACCTATGTGGCCCACGAAGTCGCTCTCCTCCCCGTACTTGTCCAGGGCCTCCAGAATGCACTGGGCGGTCATCTTGATGACCTCGCTCCCGGCCACGAAGCCGTAACGGTCGTTGTAGGCCTTGAAGTCGTCGAGGTCCACGTAACATACGGCAAACTTGCACCTCTTCAGGATACGGTCCTCGATGACCTCCTCGATGGCCCGGTTGCCGGGCAGTCCGGTCAGGGGGCTGGCCTCACCGTCGCGGATGGACCTCCTGAGGTGCATGTTGATGCGGGCCTCCAGCTCCAGGGGATCGAAGGGCTTGGTGATGTAATCGTCGGCGCCCGTCTCCATGCCCCTGATCTTGTCCTCGAGCATCCCTTTGGCGGTAAGGAGGATGATGGGAATGTGGCTGGTGAGAAGTTCGTTCCGCAGGCGGAGGCACACCTCCAGCCCGTCCAGGTCGGGCATCATCACGTCCAGGACCACGATGTCCGGTCTCTCCCGCTCGCAGAGCTCGAGGGCCTCCTTCCCGTCCCGCGCCTCCAGGGGGTGGAAGCGTTCGGTGTTCAGCGTCTCCACGATGAGTTCGCGAATGTTGGGGTCGTCGTCCACCACCAGCACCTTGAACTTCCTCCCCCCATCCTGGTCCCGGGAGGAATCGCCCCTCAGGATTTCATCGAACAAAACTCCGTCACCTCCCCATGCCGCCCGTTTCCCGGGCCGCACCGGCCTTCTCCTCCGGCGTCCCCACCGCCGGCAGCCGCCCCCCGCTCCCATCCCCCCCTGGGGGCTCTTCCCTGGGGATGGGATCGCCGCCGTGCCTGTCCAGGATGCCCAGGAAGACCTCCACCACCCGAGGATCGAACTGGGTGCCCGCGTTGCGCACCAGCTCCCTTCGGGCCTCCTCCAGGGGAAGCGCCTTGCGGTAGGGACGGTCGGAGCGCATGGCCTCGAAGGCGTCGGCCACGGAGAGGATGCGGGCACAGAGGGGTATGTCCTCGCCCTTCAGCCCGTCCGGGTACCCCTTCCCGTCATAACGCTCGTGATGGTGGAGGATGATGGGCCTGGGTTCCTGGAGGAATTCCACCGGCTCCACGATGCTGTCCCCCAGGATGGGGTGGGTCTTCACGTGGGTGTATTCCTCCTTGGTCAAGGCTCCCGGCTTGTTGAGCACCCTCCCGGCGATGCCTATCTTGCCGATGTCATGCAGGGTGGCGGCATACTTCAGCTTCTGCTTCTCCCTCTCGTCGAGACCCATGGCCTCGGCGATCATCAGGGCGTAGGTGGTCACCCTCTCCGAATGTCCCCGGGTGTAGGGGTCCTTCACCTCGATGGCCTTGGCCAGGGCCTGCACGGTGGAGAAATAACCCCGCTCTATATCCGCGTACAGGGAGGCGTTCTCCACCGCCAGGGAGGCCTGGGCGGCCACGGCCTCCGCCAGCTGTCTTTCCTCCCAGGCCTCCTCCTCATCCAGGCGACCGGTGTGAAAGAGGGCCAGAAAGCCGACCGTCTCGCCCCGCGCGCGCAGCGGCTGCAGGAGTACCTCCTCCACCCCGTGCTCGGCGAGGATGTTCCCGGAGAGGAGATTCCCCACCTCCCCGACCGGAAGGGTGACCGCCCTTCCTTCCTCGAGGGCCCGCCTTCCTTCCTCGCCAAGGTCGGCAAGGCTGACGCTGTCGCCCCTATCCCGTCCCCTCGCGAACTCCTCGATGAACCCCCGCCAGGCCCGGGGACGGAAAACGCCGTTCTCGCCCAGGTAGGCGGCGCACAGGGTCACCGGGCAGACCTCCACCACCATCCCCACCACGCGGTTTAGGATCTCCTCCAGGTCCAGGGTGGAGCCGACCACCCTGGCTATCTCCAGGAGGGCCAGAGTCTCCCGGATCTTTCTCTGCTCGCGCTCGTGCAGCCGGGCGTTCTCCAGGGCCACGGCCAGCCGCCCGGCGAACCTTTCCGCCGTTTCCAGATCCAGGAAACCGCCGTCCCCCGGCCCCTTCGACATGACGCGCCCTAGGAGGAGCCCCCCGGTGACCCGTTTCCGCACCACCAGGGGAACCAGGGCGCCTCCCTCCCATCCCTCCCCCAGCTTCCGTCCCCCGCATTCCTCCAGCAGCCCGACGCTTATCGTCCCGCGCCCCTCCAGGAAGCGAGCGGCCGCCTCCCCGTCCAGCTCGACCGGGCCGGCTATACCGGCCGTATCACCGGCCACGGGGACCATGTGGCCTCCACGGTCCAACTCCAGTAGCGCAGCCCTCTCCAGGCCCAGCAACGTTTTCAGGCGCTCCAGCCCCTCCCTGGCCAGGGTCAGGGGATCGACCACCGCAGCCAGGGTATCCGGGAAGTCTTCGATCTGCCGCCACTTCTCCGCCATGAACCGCAGCCTGCGCTCGCAGCCTCGGAGGCAGGCCTCCAGGAAAAGGCACTTTACCTCCAGGAGCGCCTTTTCCACTTTCAGGCGCGCCTCGGTGGAGGAAAGGACCTTCATCTCCTCCCGGAGTGAAACCTCGGCCTGCGCGCGGAGCTCTTCCATCCACTCCCGGGCCCCGGGATCCCGTCTCGTCCATTCTTCCACCAGGGAGGCGAGCTCCTCCGGACGCCCTTCATCTCCGCTCAGGCGTGCCCGGACCAGCTCCATGTACCGGGCCAGGAAGAGCTCGGATGCCGATTCCCGGGCACGGACCCCGCCGAGGTCAGGAAGGGCGCATTCCGGCTGGATGGCCTTCCGCATCTCGTCTTCAGGTTCACGCGCCTTTTCCCAGGTGAGTTCGCTCGCCAATCCCGTCCTCCCGGGGGTCCTCGACCAAAAAAGGGCCGCCGTCTTCATTTATCGGCAGCATGATGCGCCCCTTTGAGCAGGGGGAGAGCACGCTCCGGGGAATCCGGGAAGGAGGAGCTGCACGGGGGACATCAAACCCCGCGAGGGTATCCACAGGAGGGAGAGAGGAGTGAAAGGCAGTGGTTGAGGCGGCGCTCGAACGCGGGTGAGCAGGAAAGGTAGTGAGAAAAGACCCTGGGCAACCTGGAGCCTCATGGGATGGAGCAGGACGGGGAAGATGCAGGAGGCTGAATCCAACTCGCAAGAAGAGGGTTACACAGCCTCTCGAAGGCCAGCCGCGGTAAATCTCTATCTCCAGCCTCGCATGGCGTATGAAGACGGCGCGGGAAGCCCGGGACGGCAGGGGATATGGCAGAGCAAGGCGTCATGGGGGTGGATATCCTTCCCTCACCCGGTCTCCCCAACCAGGCAGTTCCCAGGAACGGGGAAAGGTATCACGGGCCTGCTGGGCCGGATGCCCTGAGAACGTATTTCAGGAGGGGATCTCCTTGAGCAGGTTGGCCATCTCCACCGCAGTGAGCGCCGCCTGCCAACCCTTGTTGCCCTGCTTGGCGCCCGCCCTTTCCACCGCCTGCTCGATGCTGTCCGCGGTGATGATGCCGAAGGCGGCGGGGACCCCCTTCTCCAGGTTGACACGGGCTATTCCCTTGGAGACCTCCGCAGCCACGTACTCGAAATGCGGGGTGGAACCGCGGATCACCGCCCCCAGGCAGATGATGGCGTCGTACCTCCCGGACTCCGCCAGCCGGGAGGCCACCAGGGGGATCTCGAAGGAACCCGGCACCCAGGCCACGTCCACCAGGTCCATGTCCGCGTCGTGGCGCTTGAGGGCGTCCAGGGCGCCGTCCAGGAGCCGGGTGCTTATGAACTCGTTAAAGCGACTGACTACGATGGCGAACCTCAATCCCCTGGCCACCAGGTGGCCTTCGTAACTGGCCATATCCCTTTCTCCTTTCCTCGCTCGTTCCCTCAGATATCCAGAAGGTGGTTCAGCTTCTCCTTCTTTGCCTTCAGGTAGGCGTAATTCTCCTCGCAGGGCTCCACCACCAGAGGTATACGCTCCACCACCTTCAGGCCGTATCCCTCCAGCCCCACCCTCTTGGCCGGGTTGTTGGTCAGGAGGCGCATGGTGGTCAACCCCAGGTCCTGCAGTATCTGTGCGCCGATGCCGTAATCCCTGGCGTCGGGAGGGAATCCCAGCTCCAGGTTGGCCTCCACGGTATCCTTCCCCTCCTCCTGCAGCTCGTAGGCGCGCAGCTTGTGAGGAAGGCCGATCCCCCTCCCCTCATGCCCGATGATGTAGAGAAGCACCCCCCGCCCTTCCTCCTCTATCATCTGGAGGGCCTTGCGCAGCTGCAACCCGCAGTCGCAGCGCAGGGAACCGAACACATCCCCGGTCAGGCATTCCGAATGCACCCTTACCAGCACATTCTCCTGCCCAGCCACCTCGCCCTTCACCAGGGCCAGGTGGCACCTGCCGTCCACCAGGGACTCGTAGCCTATGGCCGTGAACTCGCCGTACTGGGTAGGCATGCGCACCTCGGCCACCCGGCGCACCAGCTTCTCCTTGCGGTTACGGTAGCGGATCAGGTCCTCGATGGTGATCATCTTCAGGCCGAAGCGCTTCTTTATCTCCACCAGCTGGGGCACGCGGGCCATGGTCCCGTCTTCGTTCATGATCTCGCAGATCACACCGGCGGGATACAGCCCGGCCAGGCGGGCCAGGTCTACCGCGGCCTCGGTGTGCCCGGCACGGCGCAGTACCCCGCCCTCCCGCGCCCTGAGGGGGAAGACGTGACCCGGCTTGGAGATGTCCTCCGGGCGGGTGTTGGGGTCCAGGACCGTTTTGATGGTGACCGCCCGGTCGTAGGCGGAGATGCCGGTGGTTATCTTCCCCTTGGCGCCGATGGACACCGTGAACGCCGTCTCGTGGGTGGAGGTGTTGTCGGCCACCATGGGGTGGATGTTCAACTCGTCCAGCCGGGAGGCGATGCAGGGCATGCAGATCAGGCCCCGGCCGTACTTGGCCATGAAGTTGATGGCCTCCGGGGTGACCTTCTCCGCGGCCATCACGAAATCGCCCTCGTTCTCCCGGTCCTCGTCGTCCACCACGATGATGATCCGGCCCGCCCGGATCTCCTCGATGGCCTCCTCTATGGTGTCGAAGGGTCTCTCCTCTCTTTCTTCCTCATCCGCGATCACGGTCTCGCTTTCCCTCTTCTCCATCGCCCGATTCCTCCTTCTCGTGCTTCATGGGGTCTCGATATCAGATGAAACCGCCTTCCACCAGCTTGCGGTAGAGATCTCCGCCCCCGGACCGCGCGTCCCCCTCCCCCGGCGAGGACATTCCCCGCTCCAGGTAGGAGCGCACGTACTTGGCGATGATGTCCACCTCCAGGTTCACCGCGTCCCCCACCCGGCGTCGTCCCAGGTTGGTGACCGCCAGGGTGTGGGGGATGACCGCCACGCTGAAGCTCGTCCCCCGCAGCCCGCTAACGGTGAGGCTTATACCGTCCACGGCCACCGATCCCTTCTCCACCAGGTAGACGGATATATCCTCGGGTGAGCCGATGAAGAAGGTGCGTCCCCTGCCCTCCTCCCGTATCTCCTCTATCCTGCCCACCCCGTCCACGTGCCCCTGCACCAGGTGCCCGCCCAGGCGGGAATCCAGGCGCAGGGCCCTCTCCAGGTTGACCACCTCCCCGTGGCGCAGGCCACCCAGGGTGCTCCGCTGCAGGCTCTCCGGGGAGACGTCCGCAGCGAAGGTGCCTTCACGGGTGTCCGTCACCGTAAGGCACACCCCGTTGACGGCCACCGACTCTCCCAATACCAGTTCCTTCCATAAACCTGGGCAGGAGATGCGCAGGGTCCCCCCCTGGAGGGAGAATGCGGCCTCGACTACCGTGCCCGTTTCCTCGATGATTCCCGTGAACATGGCTCAATCGCCTCCTCCCGCCGCCTCCGCACCTCCCGGCTTCACTACCTCCGCCTCCAGCAGGAGGTCCTCACCCACGCGCCTCTGGCGCGTCCACCGGAGGGGTAACCCCCGCGAGGGATCCTCCACCCGCAGCCCCTCCACCCAGGACCGGGCCTCGCGGTCACCGAAGACCCGGGGCGCCAGGAAGAGGGCCAGCCGGTCAGCCAGTCCCTCCCGCATAAAGGAGGCCAGGAGAGAGGGCCCTCCCTCCACCAGGAGGTGCGCTACCTCCGCCCTTCCCAGGGCCTTCAGGAGTTCCAGGAGGTCCACGCCTCCATCCGGGGAGGAATCAAGGACCCAGACCTCCACCCCCCGCCGGCGCAATTCCTCCGCCTTCGCCGCGTCGTGTTCCCGCGTGGTGGCCACCACCACCTTGGGGATGCCCCCGCGGGCCAGCTTGCGGTCCAGGCTCATGGAGAGGCGCGAGTCCACCACCACGCGCAGCGGGTGGTGGGCTCCCCGCAGGGGCACGTGCCGCACGGTCAGCTCCGGGTCATCGGCCTCTACGGTCCCCCGCCCCACAAGTACCGCGTCGCTGGCCCGCCTCATCTCGTGTACCAGGCGGCGGGCCGCCTTCCCGGTTATCCAGCGTGAAAGGCCACCCCGCGCGGCCACCTTGCCGTCCGCCGTCGCGGCCACCTTCAAGGTGACCAAGGGAAGGCCCGTGGTCACGTACTTTACGTAGGCCGCGTTCAGTTCCTCGCTCTCCTTCTGCAAAACGCCCGTAACGACCTCAACTCCTGCGGAGCGCAGCCTCTCGGCTCCGCCTCCCTTCACGCCGGGGTTGGGATCGGGGGCGGCGATCACCACCCGGGCCACCCCTGCCCGCAGCACCGCCTCCGTGCAGGGCGGCGTCCTCCCGTGGTGGTTGCAGGGCTCCAGGGTGACGTAGAGCGTCGAGCCAGCGGCCCTCTCGCCCGCCTCGGCCAAGGCCACCACCTCTGCGTGAGGGGTGAAGGGGCCGCGATGGTAACCCTTGCCCACCACCTTGCCGTCCCTGACCATCACCGCGCCCACCATGGGGTTGGGATGGGTCATGCCCCTACCCCGGGCTGCCAGGGACAGGGCCAGCCGCATGTACCTTACGTCCTCCTCAGTGCCTGGATGGGACACCGTTATGAATACACCTCCACCGGGGCCAGGTTCCCGGCCACACCTCCTCCCGGGTGAGGGTGGTTCCTTCTTCCTGCCGGCGCCTTCCCCTTCCTCCGTCACCCGCATGTCGTGGGAGCACAATAAAAGGCGCCGGGAGAAAACCCGGCGCCCGCTTGCGGACACCGCCAGGCCTTCTCCCATCCGGACTATCACCGTCGGTGCCGGAATTCCACCGGCTCTGCCCTGAGGCTCGCGGACTTTCACCGCCGGTCGGGATTTTCACCCTGCCCCGAAGACCTCGCTGGAAAAATTATATTTCCTTCCCGCCTTCTTGTCCATGAGGGATAGGGACTCAGTCGTCCAGGAGGCGGCGGATCTCCTCCGCCGCCCGGCGGGGATCGGGGGCCGCGTAGATGGAGGAGCCCACCACCACGATGTCCGCCCCCGCTTCCTTGACCCGGAGTAGGTTCTCGGTCTTCACCCCTCCATCCACCTCCACCTCCACCTCCAGGCCCAGGCGGGCTGCCTCCCTTTTGATCTCCCCCACCTTTTCCAGGGTCTCCGGTATCATGGCCTGGCCCCCGAAGCCCGGCATGACCGTCATGACCAGGACGTAATCGCAGAGCTCGAGGTACTCGAAAACGCGTTCCGCGGGAGTCTGCGGATTGATGACCATGCCGGCCCTCTTCCCGAAACCGCGGATCATTCCCAGAATTTCCCCGGGATACCTGGTCACCTCGGCGTGGAAGGAGATCCAGTCCGCCCCGGCCTCCACGAAATCCTCCACGAATTCGGCGGGGTGGGCGATCATCAGGTGCACGTCCAGGGGAAGCTGGGTGATCTCCCTCACCGCCCGCACCACCAGGGGGCCGAAGGTGATGTTGGGCACGAAGTTGCCGTCCATCACGTCCAGGTGGACCGCGTCCGCCAGCCCCTCGATGTAGGACACGGCCCCGCGAAGGTCGGCGAAGTCGGCGTTGAGGAGGGAGGGGGCCAGCTTAATTCCGGTCACGGCACTACCTCCCCAGTTCGAACCGCCTCAGTGGCACGTAGGTGGGGCCTTCCGCGGAGAGTATGCTACGATAGAGGGTTATATCTTCCACTCGGAAGTCCATCTCCTCCAGCCCGGCGAGGTCCTCCTCGAGAGAGGCCAGCCAGGAGGAGCAATCCGCGGGATTCCTTAGCCGTGCCAGGGTGAGGTGGCCCCGGAAAGGGCGCGTCTCCCTCTTCACCCCCGCCTTCGCCAGGCCGGCGTCTAGCTCGGCGGCCAGGGCGGCCGCCTCCTTTTCCCCCTTCTCCATCCCCACCCAAATGACGCGAGCCCTACCGGGGGAGGGAAAACCACCGCAACCCCTCAGGGAAGCCGTGAACGGCTCTTTTTTCGCCGTCTCGCCCTCCACGATGGTCACCAGTTTCTCCACCTTCCTCCCGGGATATTCTCCGATGAATTTCAAGGTCAGGTGCAGGTTTTCCTTCCTCACCCAGCGGGCCTGGGGAAGGAGCCCGGCGTGCTTTCTCGCCGCCGTCACGATCCTCTCCCGCACCTCCTCCGGAAGGTCTAGGGCTACGAAGAGCCGTATCCTTTCGCCTTCCTCCGCCTTCTTTCCCATGCTCCGCGATCCCCGCCGTCGCTCTTCGATGCCCGGCCCCGGACCCCCGCGTCCTCAACGCAGCCTTTCCACCTTCACGCCCCGCACCCGGAAATAGGCAAGGGCCAGGGCGATGTTGGCGGCGAAGGTGCGCACCATCTCCCGGTTCCCGGGAAGGCGGTACTTGAAGGCCGAGGTCTCCTTCCCATCCACGATGGCCAGGGCCACCGTGCCCACCGGTTCCCTCTCCCCTCCCTGGCCCGGGCCGGCCACCCCGGTCACGGAGAGGCCCAGGTCCGCGCCCAGCCTCTCCCTTACTCCCCTGGCCATGGCCGCGGCCACCTCCTCGTTGACGGCCCCCTTCTCGCGCAACAAAACGGCGTCCACGCCCAGAAGTTCCTCCTTGGCTTGATAACTGTAGGCCACCACCCCGCCCCGGAAATAGTCCGAGCTTCCCGACACCCGGGTTATCCTCTCCCCGATCATCCCGCCGGTACACGATTCGGCCACCGCCAGGGTCAGTCCCCGCTCCCGCAGCTCACGTCCCAGGTTTCCCTCCAGGCTCTCCTCGCCCTCCGCCACCACCCAGTCGCCCAGCACTTCCCTTACCCTCTTCATCCCCTCCTCCACCAGGCTCCCGTCCTCCGCGGTGAGGCGCACCTCAACCTGCCCGGTCAGGGCCCGGTAGGATACTTTCAGGCCCTCCAGTTCCCCGAGGACCTCGCCCACCAGTTCCCCCACCTCGGACTCCGGGCGGGCGGCCACCAGGAGAACGGCGGCGGCCATCTCCCCTCCCGGATACCTTTCCCTCAGGCGAGGAATCACGTCGTTATCCAGCATGTCCCGCATCTCCCGCGGAACCCCGGGGAGCAAAACGATGATCCTGCCGGATTCCTCTATCCACTGCCCCGGCGCCGTCCCCAGGCGGGCGTGCAGCCACTCCGCTCCCCGCACCCGGTCCGCCTGCCTGGCGTTGGAGGGCGACATCTCCCTACCCATGGTGGAGAAGAAGGAGCGCAGCCTCTCCTCCACCTCGGGGTCCCTCTCCAGTTCCCGCCCCAGGGACCGGGCCACCGCCTCCCGCGTCAGGTCGTCCCCGGTGGGACCCAGCCCTCCGGTCACCACGAGGAGGTCGCAGGCCTCCAGGGCGAAGGCCACGGTGGAGGAAAGTGTTTCCAGGTCATCACCCACCTCCGCGCGCAGCACTACCTTCCACCCCAGGGGCAGGAGACGGGAGGATATGAAGTCGGAGTTGGTATTGGTGATCCTGCCGTCGAGGAGCTCATCGCCCACGGCCAGGAGGGCACACCTCTTCACGCCTCACCCTCCTTCCGCAGGAGGCAGATAGCGCCTGGCCTTGAGCATGTAATCCAGCCCGGAATAGACGGTGAGGGCCACCGCCCCGGCCACAGCGGCATCGCGCAGCGCTCCGGGCCTCTTCCCCTGTTCCTCCATTATCACCGCCAGAAGGGCCAGAAGCTGTGAATTGGTCTTCAGTTTTCCCCATACGCTCGCCGGCACCGAGCCCCCCCGGCTTCCGGCGTACACCCGGAAGAGGGTGATCAGGGCCTCGCGGCCGATGATCACCCCCGGGACCCAGCCGGCGAGGCGGCCGCGTCGAGCCAGCATGACGAAAACGGAGGAGATGCATATCTTGTCCGCGAGGGGGTCCAGGAACTGCCCCAGCCTGGTTTCGTTACCCTGTCTCCGAGCCAGGAAACCGTCCAGGAAATCGGTGAGGGCCGCCACGCCCAGCGCCGCCGCCGCCAGGCGGTTCCTGCGGCGGCTTTCCTTCAGGAGAAGGGCCACGATCAGCGGGGAGATCAGGATACGCGACAGGGTAAGGGCATTGGGCAGGTTCCATTCATCCGCGCCGGAAACCCCCACCTTCTCCTTCCACTTGGCAATAACTGGTATGGGCAAGGAAACCTTCCTTTCACCGAGAACCCCGCGGGGCCTGCTCTCCTTCACCGGCCGGGACGAATCCCCTCCCGGTGTTCTTTGCATCCCTATCGGCCGGGAGGGGTATCGTCCTCTCCCGTTCCTCGAGTCTTCCCCTGGGGACGGCGATGACGTCGATGCCCTCCGCGGCGGTTATCCGGACCTCGCACCACTCGCCGGCCTTCAGGTCCCCACCGTGGGGTATGAAGACCACTCCATCCACCTCGGGCGCTTCTCGATAGGAGCGGGCCTCCCAGTAACCGGGCGCCTCGTCGCTCTCCCCCTCCACCAGCACTCGAAGGTCCCTCCCCACCGCCTGCTGCGCCCTGTCCCGCATTATCTCCTCCTGGAGCAGGGAAAGCTTCCGCAGGCGATCCCCTTTAACCTGACGCGAAGAACCCTTTCCAAGGGGATAGGCCGGGGTACCTTCTTCCTGAGAATAGCCAAAAAGACCCAGCCAGTCAAAACGAGATTCCTCCACGAAACGGTACAGCCGCTGGAAGGAAGAGGCATCCTCGCCGGGAAAGCCGACCATGAAGGTGGCCCTCAAAGCCGCCTCCGGGAACTCCCGGCGTATGGTCTTCACCAGTCTGCGGCAGGAATCGAGGTCACCCCTTCTGCCCATGGCCCGCAGCACCACAGGGTCCACGTGCTGGAAGGGCAGGTCGAAGTAGGGATAAATCCTGGGGTGGTCCATGGCTTCCAGGAGGGGTTCTTCCACGCCGTCAGGGTGCATGTACATGACCCTGATGCGGAAATCACCATTCAGCGAGGAGAGCTCCTTGAGGAGCGAGGGAAGGCGACCCTTTCCTTCCCGATCCCTCCCGTAGGAGGTGGTATCCTGCCCCACCAGGACTATCTCCCGCGCTCCCCGGCGGAGAAAGAAGGATACTTCCTCGATTATCTCCCCCTCGGGGCGAGAGACCAGGGGCCCCCGTATGCGGGGTATGGCGCAGTAGGAACAGTGGCGGTGGCATCCCTCGCTCACCTTCACGTACACGTAACCCCTGTGCAGGGTGGAAGAGTAGGCACGCGCCGCAGTTTCTCCGGGCCGTTCCTCCGCCTCCGCCATCGGAGAGGGCCTGGTGTGCTTGGTGGAGGTGCGCGCTTCCACCTTTCCGGTTCGCTCCCGCGCCGGGTCATGCCGTCCTTCCAGGATGGAGAGAACCCGAGGATATTCGGCCGGGGAAAGAAAAAGGTCCACCTCCGGCAACAACCGGGCCAGCGTCTCCGGCCCGTAGCGGGACACCAGGCACCCCGCCACCATCAGCAGGCCGCCTCCCTCGCGCGCCTCCGCCAGCTCCAGGACCGCCTCCACGGACTCCTCCACCGCGGGCACGATGAAGGAGCAGGTGTTCACGATGACCAGGTCCGCCCGGGATGGATCTTCCTGAAATTTCCATCCGGCCCTCAGGAGCAGGCTGGCCAGGTAGTCCGAATCCACCTGGTTCTTGGGGCACCCCAGGGTGGTCAGGTGAAAATACATGGTACTCGTGCACCTTCCCCGCAGGGGTAAGGGAACCGCGGTTTCCGGAAGTGCGCCAACAGGTGGCGGGTACATGGGTCCGCGCCGCGGCCTGGGGTCAAATCCTCAGGGACTTGATCTTTTCGGCCACCCCGCTGCCCACTTCCCGGCCGGAGAAGAAGGAGACCGACCTCTCGATCTTTTCCGCAAGTGCCGGGAGATGCTCCATGGTGAGCTCGTCCGGTGTGGTCCCGATAAGTTCGCAATTCTTCTTCACCGTGGCCTTGGCGATGAAGTCGCCCACCGCCGCGGAGAGTATCTTTTCCACCTCCATAGCCAGCTTGTTGGCCAACTCCCCCTCCCGTTCCCCCATGAAAATTGTCCTCGCCTAAGAACCGGTTACCTCCAAATATGTTCGGCGACGGTCCCCGATATCGATTATAGCAAACCTGTCGAGCTGCTCCTCAATGCCTCCCCGTTACGCGTTCCAGCAGCAACGATGTATTTTCGCTCTTCCGCCTTTGGTCCGGATTTCCATTCTTTGTCTGAAGGCGACCCGGAGCCTCCACGTCGAACCACAAGCTCGCGGTCCCTTTCCGTGCCCGCAGGGTGACCGCAAAGGCCCGCCTACGCAAGGCTCCAATTTAATTTCTGTTCCCAACCTCCGGCAGCCTTAAACCGGGCGTGCACACGGTTTTCGCACCGGTCAGGCAGTCCTCTCCCGGTAATGGCCGTAGGCTGCGGGTTCCTTGCCAACGTCGACATCAACATCGTCTTCCCGGAGAGGGTCTGTCTTCTCGAAAGGTAGAAAAGGGCTGGAGAGGCCAGGTGATACATAATGGCCGGGGAGGCTAGGTGATGCCGCCTGCCGTGGAGGGCTCGCCCCCGGCTTCCCGAGACCTCTCCCGGCGGCGCTTCATCTCCTCCAGCTCCTCCTCGGTCATCAAGACGGCACGGGGCTTGCTGCCCTCGAAACCGCCGACGATACCCAGGTCCTCCATGATGTCCACCAGCCGCGCGGCGCGAGCGTAGCCCACCCGGAGCTTCCTCTGCAGAAGGGATGCGGAGGCCATCCCGGAGCGCACCACGATCTCGATGGCCTCGTCCAGGAGTTCGTCCTCGTGTTCCTTCTCCCTCTTCTCCCCTCCCGCCTCCTCCATGATGTCCTCGCTGTACTCGGCCCGTTTCTGGCGCTTGATGTACCCGGTTATGGCGGCGATCTCCCTCTCCGAGACATAGGCGCCCTGCACCCGCAGGGGCCTGGAGGTCCCCGCGGGGAGGAAAAGCATATCGCCGTGCCCCACCAGCTTCTCCGCCCCGCCCACGTCCAGGATGACCCTGGAATCCGCCTGGCTGGCCACGGTGAAGGCAATGCGGGAAGGCATGTTGGCCTTGATCAGGCCGGTCACCACGTCCACCGACGGGCGCTGGGTGGCCACCACCAGGTGAATCCCCACCGCCCTGGCCATCTGAGCGATGCGGGCGATGGAGTCCTCCACCTCCGCCGGGGCGACCATCATGAGATCCGCCAGCTCGTCAATGACCACCAGTATGTAGGGCATGGCCGGGAAGAGCGGCTGGCCGTTCTCGTCCCTTTCCCGGCTCAGCCCTTCCTTCAGGGCCGCCAGATAGGCCACGATGTTCTTAACCCCCGCCCTGGAGAGCACCTGGTAACGGTACTCCATTTCCCTCACCACCCAGGCCAGGGCGCTGGAGGCCTTCTTGGGATCGGTAATCACCGGCGCCAGAAGGTGCGGGATACCGTTGAAATGGCTCAGCTCGACGTACTTGGGATCCACCAGAATCATGCGCACCTCGTCGGGCGGGGCGGTCATGAGCACGGAGGCGATTATGGCGTTGATACAGCAGCTCTTGCCGGTTCCCGTGGCCCCAGCCATCAGGAGGTGGGGCATGTCCCGCAGGTCGATGAGCACCGGATGCCCAGAGACGTCCATACCCAGCCCCACCCGCAGGGGGGAATCCGGCTTCCTGGCCCGGGGAGCGGATAGGATGTCACCCAGGGTCACCAGGTCGCGTTCCCGGTTGGGAATCTCGATACCTATGGCCGACTTCCCCGGAATAGGAGTGATGATGCGTATATCCGGGGAGGCCATGGCATAGGCGATGTCATCGCTCAGGTTGAGCACGCGGTTAACCTTGACCCCGGAGCCCAGTTCCACCTCGAAGCGGGTCACCGTAGGTCCCCGCGTCACCCGGGTCACCGCGGCATCCACGCCGAAGTCCCTCAGGGTGCGCTCCAGCACCGCTATGCTCTCGTTCACGCTCTTGTGGGAGATGGAAGATCTTTCCGAGCGCACCAGGAGCTCCAGCGGCGGCAGCCGGTAGGGCTTGCCCGGCTCCTCCCTGACCTCCAGGGCCACCTGGCCGCCCTCCTCGATCACCAGCGCGGGAGGGGTAATCTTTTCCGGGCGCGGTCGCGGGGGGCTGACTTCCCCGGGTACCGTTTCCTCCGCCGCTCCCACCTGTACCGGCGCCGGAGCCTTTTCCTCCGCCGGCGGGGGAACGGGTGCCTTTCCCTTCTCCGCACCCTTGGGCTTCAGGGCGGCGCGCCGCATTCGCCTGGCCTTCAGCCTCTTCTCCACCCTCTCCTGAAGGTACTGGGAAAGGGTCAGGCCGGTGAGGAGCAGGAATCCCACCATCAGCATCCCCACCACCATAACGTAGGCCCCTGGCCGGCTCAGCAGCTTGACCAGCGGCCAGGAGAGAGCCGCCCCCACCAGTCCGCCGCCGTGAAAGAGGTTGTCCAGAACGAACATCTCCTCCGGATCACCCACCCGGAGGTGAAATAGGGCACAGGCCCCCATGAGCAGCACCGAGGCCCCCGCCAGCTCCACCCAGGTCACACTCCATTTCCCCTCCTTTGCCCTCTCCATATCCCCCAGCCGCCCGAGCAGCAGGGCAAGCCCTACTCCGGTCACCAGGAAGGGTACCGGGAAACGCATGTAACCCAGGATGTAGGAGAAGAACCACTCCAGGCCCCTGCCCACCGGGCCCAGGGCGGAGAAAAGGGCCAGGAGGAGGAGAATCCCCGCCACGATCAGGGAGACCCCGTATATCTCCCGGAGGTTGCGGGGCAGTCCTTCCTGCCGCCCGCGCTTGTTCCGGCGCCTCGAGGGTGCGGCCCTTCGGGCCCCGGAGGCTTTCTTTCTCCCCTTCCTGCCGTGTGAACCGGACACTTTCACCTCCGGCCCGGAAAAACGGGCATCCCGACAGTTGATCCCACGCAAGATCTCCGCGTGCAATCTAATACAAAATTAACTTCCACCACCGACACCTTCATACCTTCCGTCCGCGCCGCCTTCCAGTACGTTGCGAAATCGTCGTAGCAGGCGAAATCCTTGGAAGGCGAACCTTTCCGCGAGGAGCGACGCGGGTCCCTCGCCGCCCCGCCCTCCCCGATAAGCGGACCTCCGGGCGCGCTCGCGGACTTGAGTAAGCCGGATTGTGGAAACACCGTGCAGGTCAACGACCTCTTCCAGCCCCGTGCCGCACCGGAAGGGTACCCGCCCTGCGCGCGGCCGGCAATACCCGGGTATCGACTAAAGGTCCATGACCTTTTCCAGCCCCAGGACCAGGCCGGAAAGGGCACCCACCTTGCGCACGGCCAGCAGCACCCCCGGCATGAATGAGGTGCGGTCCAGCGAATCGTGGCGTATGGTGAGCACCTGCCCCTTCCCCCCGAAGATGACCTCCTGGTGGGCCACCAGTCCGGGAAGTCGCACGGAGTGGATGCGTATCCCGCCCACGGACAGTCCCCGCGGGCCCTCCTCCCTCTCCTCCACCTCCCGCTCTCCCCGTGCCTCGAGCACCAGGCGCGCGGTGTTCCGGGCGGTGCCCGAAGGAGCGTCCAGCTTGGCCGGGTGATGCAGCTCCACTATCTCGCATTCCTCCAGGTACCGGGCGGCGCGCCGGGCGAAGTCCATCATCAGCACCGCGCCTATCGCGAAATTGGGAGCCACCAGGCATCCCACCCCTCCCTCCGCGGCCGCCCGTTCCAGCTCCCCCAGGTCCTGCGCGGTGAACCCCGTGGTCCCTACCACGCATGGGATACCCTCCCGCAGAACCCGCGGCAGGTTGGCGCGGGCCGCCTGCGCCACGGTGAAATCCACCATCACCTCCACTCCGGCCTCCGCCATGGCCCCCACATCTCCCCGGACCAGAAGGTCGGTATCCAATCCGGGGACCAGCTCCGCGAGCCTCTTCCCCTCGAAGGCCGGGTCCACCGCGCATACCAGATGGAGGTCCGCCTCGTCGCTAACCGCCCGGCAGACCTCCCTTCCCATGCGACCCCCCGCACCGCACACGCCAACCTTCATGACCTCTTCCCTCCTACCAACGTCCCGGCATTCGACACATCCTGTCCTTCCTCAAAGTACGCTGATTACCCCGGTGAAAGTTGCTAAATACCGAACCCCTGCGGTTGTGGTCTTTCGCTCCGTCTTCCTGCCCGCGCCGCCGGGCACCCGGTTACCCAAGTCGTGCAGCGCCGCCGGCCGGGCGTTGCCCCCTCGTCGCCCACGCTTCAGCGGGACTCCCTACTGGCCCTCAGAAGAGGTGGGCCTGGAATTCCCGGTCCCCGAAGGGACCGATGATCACGGCTACCAGCCGCCGGGAGCCGAAGAGTTCGTGGGCCAGCTTCTGGACGTCGTCCACGGTCACCTCTTCCACCCTCCGCAGCAGCTCGTCCAGGCTCAATATCTCGCCCCCGCTTATCTCTGCCTTTCCCAGGCGGGTCATGCGGCTTCCGCTGTCCTCCAGGCTGAGGACCAGGTTCCCCTTGATGTGGCCCTTGGCGCGTTCCAGTTCCTCCCCGGTGATCCCCTTCTCCAGCAGCAGGTCGATCTCCTCCTTGATCAGCTCCATGACCGCGGGGGCGTTCTCCGGGCTGGCGCCGGCGTATATCGCCACCAGGCCCGTCTCCACGTACATGGAATGGTAGGAGAAGATGGAATACACCAGGGACCTTTCCTCCCTGATCTTCTGGAAAAGCCTGGAACTCATCCCTCCTCCCAGGATGTTGTCCAGGACGGCCAGGGCAAAGCGGGACGGGTGGCGCCTCGGGAGCCCCTGGGTTCCCATGACGATGTGGGCCTGCTCCGTGGGCCGGTCGTAGACCACGGTATGGGGCCTTACCTCCGGGACCACGCAGTGGCGGACATGCCGGCCGCGTCCCCCATCCACGGCCATCAGCCCCTCCACCATCTCCACGATGTCCTCGTGTTCAACGTTCCCGGCCACGGCCACCACGATGTTCTCCGGGTAATAGTACTTGTCGAAGAAATCCCTTATGTCCTCGCTATGCAGGGTGCGTATGACGTTCTGGTTGCCCAGCACGCTCTGTCCGAGCGGATGGGACTCCCACAGCGCGGAGACGAAGAGGTCGTGGATGATGTCGTCGGGCGAGTCCTCGTGCATGGCTATTTCTTCCAGGATGACCTTGCGCTCCGCGTCGACGTCCCGAGGAGAGAGGCGCGAGTGCAGGAGCATGTCCACCATGATGTCCATGGCCTGCCCCAGGTTTTCGTCCAGTACCTTGGCGTAATAGCAGGTGTACTCCTTGGCCGAGAAGGCGTTCAGCTCCCCGCCAATGGCATCGAACTCCTCCGCTATGCGCCGGGCGGAGCGCCTCTCGGTGCCCTTGAAAAGGAGGTGTTCGATGAAATGGCTGATGCCGGAGAGTTCCTGGGGCTCGTCCCTCGAGCCCACCCCCACCCAGAAGCCGGTGGTTACGCTCCGCAGGTGGGGCATCTTCTCGGTGAGGATGCGTATGCCGTTGGCGTTCTCCGTGCGCAGGTACCCGGTTTCCCTCATGGAGGCAGCGGTCCCCTTACCAGTTTCTCCTGTCCTGCTTGAACCGGTTGCCCTCCCCCTTGCCCCGGTTGCGCGGGGACTGCCGGCCCTGGGAACCCGGGGAATGGCGGGGCTGGGAGCGGGTATCCTTGAACCCCTTGGGCTTTCCCTCCTCCCTCGCGGCTCCCGCCACCACGGTCTCCTCCGGAACCTTCAGGTCTAAACCGCGCAGGTTCACCCGACCCAGCTTGTCTATCTCCATGACCTCCACCCGGATCTTGTCACCCACGTTGAGCACGTCCTCCACGCGGTCCACGCGCCTGTCGGACAACTTGGAGATATGAATGAGACCCTCCTTTCCGGGCAGGTACTCCACGAAGGCGCCGAAGCTGGTGGTCCGGGTGACCGTTCCCTCGAACTGCTCGCCCGGCTGGGCCTCGCGGATGATCTGTTCCACCATCTTCTTGGCCGCCTCCGCGCTGGCCAGGTCCTTGGCGGTGATGAATACCCTGCCGTCGTCCTCTATGTCCAGCTCCACGTCGTGCTCGGTGATGATGCGGTGGATGACCTTGCCGCCGGGGCCGATGACCTCGCGTATCTTGTCCACTGGGACCTCGAAGGATATCACCCGGGGGGCGTAGGGGGAGAGCTCGGCCCGGGGTTCGGCGATGGTCTCCCGCATCTTCTTCAGGACGTAGAGACGGGCTTCACGGGCCTGTTCCAGTGCCTTTTCCAGGGTCTCCACGGAGATGCCGCGAATCTTCATGTCCATCTGGAGGGCCGTTACCCCATCCTCGGTGCCGGCCACCTTGAAGTCCATATCCCCGTACTTGTCCTCGATGCCCTGGATGTCGGTGAGCACCACCGTGCGGTCCTCCTCCTTGATCAGCCCCATGGCGATGCCCCCTACCGCCTTCTTGTCCTTGACAGGCACGCCGGCGTCCATGAGAGCCAGGCTGGAGGCGCATACCGAGGCCATGGAGGTGGACCCGTTGGAGGAGAGGACCTCGGAGACCAGGCGTATGGTGTAGGGAAACTCCTCTTCGTCCGGGATGAGGGTGACCAGGGCCCTCTCCGCCAGGGCCCCGTGCCCGATCTCCCTTCGCCGCGGACCCCGCAGGATGCCCGTCTCCCCCACGCAGAAGGGCGGGAAGTTGTAATGGTGCATGAAGCGCTTGCTCTCCTCGGGGGAGAGGTCGTCGATGCGCTGCATGTCGCTTATGGGCCCCAGGGTGAGGAGGGTAAGCACCTGGGTAAGTCCCCGGGCGAAGAGGCCCGATCCGTGGGTCCGTGACACCAGCCCCACCTCGCAGGTGATGGGCCGAATATCCTCCGGGCGCCTGCCGTCCACCCGCAGATCTTCCTCCACGATCATGCGGCGCATGGCCTTTCCCACCAGCTGGTCAAAATATTCCTTGAGGGAGGCCAAAAATTCCTCAGTGGTTCCTTCGATCTCCGCCGCCAGCGTGAACTCGTTAAGGAGATTCTCCAGGGCCTTGTCCCTCTCCGGCTTCTCCAGCTGGTTGCGGGCAATCTCCCGCAGGAGGTTCTCCACCTTGGCCCTCATGTCCGGAAAGCGTTTCTCCACCGCCTCGAAGTCGTACTTGCGCAGGTTCACCTCCCGCTTGGGCTTGCCCACCTCCTGGATCATTTGCTGCTGGAGGCGGATCATCTCCCGTATGCCCTGTTTAGAGAACTCCATGGCTTCCACCAGGTCGGCCTCCGAGACCTGGGAGGCCCCCGCCTCCACCATGATGATGTCCACCTCGTTGCTCTCCGGGTCCAGGACCCCGGCCACCACCAGGTCCAGGGTGCTCCTCTCCATCTCCGGGATGGTTGGGTTGATGGCCAGACCCTCCGGGAAGAGGCCCACCCTGACCGCGCCTACCGGCCCGTTGAAGGGGATGTCGGAGATGCAAAGGGCCGCCGAGGCCCCGTTAACCGCCAGCACGTCGGGGTGATTTATCTGGTCCACGGAGAGGATGGTGGCTATAACCTGCACCTCTATGCGCATCCCCTCCGGGAAGTTGGGCCGCAGGGGGCGGTCGATAAGCCGTGCGGTCAATATGGACTTTTCCGAAGGGCGGCCCTCCCGGCGGAAGAACCCCCCGGGGATCTTCCCCGCCGCGTACATTCTTTCCTCTACGTCCACCACCAAGGGAAAGAAATCGCGGTCCACCTCGTTCTTGGAACCCATGGCGGTCACCAGGATGTCCGTTCCTCCGCAGGAGATCACCACCGCTCCGTCGGCGAGGCTGGCAAGTTTTCCCACCTCGAAACGGACGGTCTTGCCGAACAGTTCGGCCGAGAACCTCTTCACTTCTCCGTTGGTCATTCTCTTCTCATCTCCATTCGTAAATAAAGTCCGGTCCGGCGCGTGGCCGTCCGCGGGCTACCGCCGAAGCCCGAGCCGTTCGATCAGCTGCCGGTACCTTTCCACATCCTTCTCCCGCAGGTAGTTGAGCAGCCTCCTCCGCTTGCCGACCATCTTCAAAAGTCCCCGCCGGGAATGATGGTCCTTTTTGTGCACCTTGAGATGCTCGGTGAGCTCTTCGATGCGCTTGGTGAGGAGAGCTATCTGGACCTCCGCGGAGCCCGTGTCCTTTTCGTGGGCACGGAATTCCTGGATGATGGACTGCTTCTCCTCGCTGGAGAGGGTCATGCCTTTCACCTCCTCGATCCCCGTAGGCCCAAGAAGGGGGCGGCAACCGCCCTCCCTAGGCCTAGGTTCGAGCGGGGCGTGCCCGCCCAACCGCTCAAACTTCCTTACATCTACTCGATGATAGCACAGCGGCGGGAGGCGGGTAAATCGGGAGGGACCCGTGGCGAAGGAGGGAGCGGGGATCGGTCCCGACCTCGCCAAGGTAGCCGCAAAGCGATTCCGAGGAGCGAAGGGGTCTTTCGGAGAAGGTCCATGGGAGGCTCCTCGTTGACCGGCACGTCCAACAACCATCGTGGAGAAGAGAAGCGATCCGTTGGGAAAGCATAACGGCCGTCCTCGCCTATCCCCTCATGGCCTCTCGGACATCCCTGGCTATCTGCTCCCGGAGGGCCTCCGGGCTCTCGAAGGTCATCTCCCCCCTCAGCCTCCTGCGGAAGGAGACGCCCAGGTAGCGCTGGTAGAGATCCTCGCCCTTCCAACCCGGCATGTGCACCTCTACCCTGCGCCGGGAGTCGGGGTGGGCGAAGGTGGGCGCCCGGCCGATGTAACTCACTGCGGGCATGACCCTGCCCTCCAGGTGGGCTTCGCCCGCGTACACCCCGTTGGCGGGGATGCAGCGGTCGTCATGGATCTCGACGTTGGCGGTGGGGAATCCCAACCTCCTGCCCCTTCCGTCCCCCCTAACCACCACGCCCTCCACCAGGTAGTCCCACCCCAAACGACGGGCGGCCTCCTCCACCCTTCCCTCCTCCACCAGCCGGCGGATGGAGGTGCTGGAGACCACCTCTCCGTCCACCCGGAGCAGGGGCACCGGGGTCACCCCTATCCCGTAATGCGCCCCCAGGGACACCAGGAGGGATATATCCCCCTCACCCCCCCTTCCGAAGCGAAAGTTCTCCCCCAGGACCACCTCCCGCGCATGGAGCTTTTCAGCCAGGATCTCGGAGACGAACCTCTCCGCGGTGATGTCCGCGAAGGCCCGGTCGAAATGGACCATGAGCACCAGGTCCACGTCCATCTCCTCCAGGAGGCGCAGCTTCTGGGCGCTGGAGGAGAGGAGCCGTGGGTGCTTGCCGGGACTGAGGGTCTCCAGGGGGTGACGGTCGAAGGTGAAGACCACGCAGCGCAGCCCCAGCTCCCGGGCCTCCAGGTGGGCCATCTCGATGATGCGCCGGTGCCCCAGGTGCACGCCGTCAAACATGCCGATGGTCACCACTGTCTCGCCCAGGTCCGAGGGCACGGCTTCCAGGCCGGGGATTATCTCCATGACTACCTTTCGTACCCCACCTCGACGTGCTTCCTTCTTACTTCATACCTCACGCCCGGCGGCGTTAAAAACCTCGAAAAACCTCGAGGCGACCTCCTGGCCCGCCACCTTCATGCCTTTCGCCACCGACTTCGGAAAAAGGGCCTTTTGCCTGCCTCAAGCCATCAGGCGCTTGGGGCGCAGGCGGGGCGGGTTGGTATGGGCTTCATAGACCCCTATCAGCTCCCCCCGGTAGGTCACGGCCAGGACCTCTCCCCCGGCCCACCCTGCTCCTTCCTCCAGAAACTCCGGCGCCAGGGGAGCTCCGTGAAGCGCCGTCCGCAAGCCCTCCCTTTTCAATTCCACCCTTCCGTATCCCCTAAGGGCCTCCAGCGGGGAAAGCACCGCGGGTTCTCCCCTTTCCAGCCGTAGGGCCAGTTCCTCGAGCGTCACCGCCTCCTCCAAGCGGTAGGGCCCCGAGGCCAGCCGCCTGAGGCCCGCCAGCGTCCCCCCGCATCCCAGCCGTTTCCCTAAGCGCTGAGCCAACTCCCGCACGTAGGTCCCGGGGGAGCAGTATACCCGGAAGTCCACTTCCGCCCTTTCTCCGAGGCGGCAGGCCAACACCTCCGCCTCGTAAACCTCGACCCGCCGCGGCCTGCGGGGAACCTCCTCTCCCCTCCGGGCATAATAATACAGGGGCTTTCCCCCGTGTTTCACCGCCGAGAAACGTGGTGGCAGCTGTTCAAAGCTCCCCACCAGGGAACGCACCGCTTCCCGCACCTGCTCCTCGCTTCCTCGGAAGGGTCTCTGGGAGACCACCTCCCCCTCCAGGTCCAGGGTATCGGTCTCCAGCCCCAGGATAACCGTCCCCTCGTAGACCTTGGGGTCGCCGGGCACGAAGGGCACTAGCCGGGTGGCCCTGCCCGTGAGCACCACCAGGAGCCCGGAGGCCTGGGGGTCCAGCGTTCCCGCATGTCCCGCCTTCCTGGCGCCCACCCTCCGCCTCAACTCCTGGACCAGGTCATGGGAGGTGGGTCCCGGCGGCTTGTCCAGGAGAACCAGGCCGTCTACGTCTCCGTCAGCCATGGCGGGCTCTTCGCAGGACCTCCACCAGGCGGGCCAGGCTACCCTCCAGGTCCAGGTCGGAGGTGTACCCCGCGGCGCTGGCGTGTCCACCGCCTCCCAGGGCCCTGGCCACGGGCCCCACCTCCGCCCCGTCGCGGGAGCGCAGGCTGACCCTTACCTTGCCGTCCTCCAGCTCCTTGAACAACGCGGCCACCCTGGTCCCCCGTACCGCCCGGAGGTGGTCGATGAGGTCCTCCGTCTCCGGAAGGGAGGCCCCCGTCTCCTTCAGGTCGCGCTGGGTGATGTAGCTGTACACCAGGCCCAGGTCCTCGAGGACCTCCGCCCTCTCCAGGGCGCGTCCCACAAGCCGGGTATAGGAAAGGGACTGGCTCTCGTAGACCTCCCTAGAGATCAAGGCTAGGTTCGCCCCCGCGGCGGCCAGCTCGGAGGCCACCGCCAGGGCTCCCGGACCGGTGTTGCGGTGCTGGAAGCGGCCGGTGTCGGTGACCAGCCCGGTGTACAGGCAGGTGGCCACCTCAGGCGTCAATTCCCAATCCCCGCTGCGCATAAGGCGGTACACCAGCTCGGAGGTGGATGATGCTTTCGGATCCACCAGGTCGATATCCCCGAAAAGGCTGTTGTCCTCGTGATGGTCCACGTTCACCAGCAACCCCGCCGCCTCGGCCCGGGACCTCAGCCCCTCCAAGCGCTCCGGATTGCTGCAGTCCAAGGCTATGAAGAGGTCCGCGCTCTCCGGCAGCTCTTCCGGGCTGCACAGCGAGTCGCGCCCGGGAAGGAACAGGTACTGGGGAGGAAACTGCTCGGGCCTGGGGAGGGCGGAATATACCTCCTTGCTCAGCGCGCGCAGGACCAGGGTCAGACCCAGGAGGGAACCCAGCCCATCCCCGTCGGGGTTCACGTGCGAGGACAGGCATACCACGCCGCTCTCCTCCACCGCACGAACGGCGGCTCGCAGCTCATCCTTGCTCATGACGCCTTCCAGCCCCTCAAGCCCGTAAACCACCGTTCGATCCCCGTTTCCCGTGTTTCACGACCTCGTTTCCCTCTGGTCGCCCACTGCCGCGACCGTCCTTCCCGCACCGCGGGCGGCCGCTTGACCCTTAACCGGATCCTCCGGCACCGGACTCACCTTCCTTTCCACCGGTGCTGCCCTTTTCCCCCTCCTGGAGGTGATGAAGGATGCCCTGAACCCTCTGGCTGGTCTCCGCTCCGCGATCCTGGTGAAGGATCAGCTCCGGGGTATACCGTAGGCGCACCCTCCTTCCCAGTTCCCGGCGCAGGAAACCTCTGGCCTTTCTCAGGGCCTGCAGCGAGGCCTCCGATTCCTCGGCCGTGCCCAGGAAGCTCAACCAGACCCTGGCTACGCGCAGGTCGGGCGAGACCTCCACCCTGGTCACGGTGACGAATCCCACCCGGGGGTCCTTGAGCTCCCCCTGTAGTATCTCGCCCAGGGCTTCCTTGCAAGCCTCATTGACCCTCTTCATGCGTTCGGGAATCACGGGTATCCACCTCGCGGGCCGACCTCGCCGCCGGGCTATCGCGCCCTGAGACGGCGTTCAGGGAGTGAAGATGGTTATTGGGGAGTCCAGGACCTCGGCCTTTCCCAGGGAGCGGACGGCGCGATCCACGCGGTTGAGGGTCTCCCGGGCGCTGTATTCGCTGTTGCTCACGCAGGTTATCCCCAGGCTGCAGACCTGCCACATATCGTGCTTGTCCACCTCGGCCACGGCCACGTTGAAACGGCTCCGGGTGCGATCGATGATGCTCTTTACCACCTGCCTCTTCTCCTTGAGGCTGCGGCATTCCGGCAGGTACAGCTCCATCCTCAAGGCCCCAACGTACACGGCGGCGACCTCCTCAGGAAACCGACGCCCCCTCCTCCGGCGGTTTTTCCCGCACCTCGATTACCTCTATTATGTCTCCCTCCTTGATGTCCTGGAAGTTCTCCAGCCCCACCCCGCACTCGTAGCCTGCGGAAACCGATCTCACGTCGTCCTTGAAGCGCCGGAGGGAAGCCACGCCTCCTTCGTAGATGATGACCCCGTCCCTCACCAGGCGGACCCTGGAGTTTCGGGTGATCTCCCCCTCCTTGACCAGGGCGCCGGCCACCGTGCCCTGGCGGGGTATGCGGAAGGTGGCCCTCACCTCCAGGAGGCCCGTCCTCACCTCCTCGTATTCCGGCTTGAGCATGCCCCGGAGGGCCGCCTCTATATCTTCCAGAAGCTGGTAGATGACCCGGTAAGTGCGTATCTCCACCTGCTCCCTTTCCGCCATCTCCTGGGTCTTGGAATCTGGGCGCACGTTGAAGCCCAGGATAACCGCCCCGGAGGCCTTGGCCAGCATGACGTCGTTCTCGTTTATGGCCCCCACGCCGGCGTGGATGATCTTCACCGTTATGTCCCCGACCTTCAGCTTGAGCACCGAGTCGCGGACCGCCTCCACCGAACCCTGGGTGTCTCCCTTGATTATGAGGTTGAACTCCTGGGCCTCCCCCTCCTGTATCTGCCGGAAGAGGTCCTCCAGGGTCAGGGTGCGGGCCGGTCGCCGTTCCTCCTCGGCCCTTTCCCTGGCCAGCCGCGCCTCCACCAGGGCCCGGGCCTTCTTCTCGTCCTCCACTACCACGAACTGGTCACCGGCCTCGGGGACGGTGTTCAGCCCCAGCACCTCCACGGGCATGGATGGTCCGGCCTGGTCGACGTTCCTGCCGCGGTCGTCGATTAAGGCCCTGGCCCTTCCGTAGGCCTTTCCGGCCACCAGGGCGTCCCCCCGCCTTAGGGTACCCCTCTTGACCAGCACGGTGGCCACCGGACCCCGCCCCTTATCCAGGCGGGCCTCGATGATATATCCCCTGGCCGCGGCGTCGGGATTGGCCCGGAGGTCATGAATTTCCCCCAAGAGGAGTATCATCTCCAGGAGATGGTCCAGGTTGGTCCCCTCCTTGGCCGAGACGTCCACGAATACGGTGTCCCCTCCCCATTCCTCGGGGACCAGGTTGAACTCCGTCAGCTGCTGCCTCACCCGGGTGGGATTGGCCTCCGGCTTGTCGATCTTGTTCACCGCCACCATGATGGGCACCCCGGCCGCCCGGGCGTGGTCGATGGCCTCTATGGTCTGGGGCATGACCCCGTCGTCGGCGGCCACCACCAGGACGGCCAGGTCGGTCACCTTGGCTCCCCTGGCCCGCAGAGCGGTGAAGGACTCGTGGCCCGGGGTGTCGATGAAGGTTATCCTATGCCCCTGATACTCCACCACCGAGGCCCCGATGTGCTGGGTGATACCCCCCATCTCGCGGTCGGTGACGTTGGTCTTGCGGATGGCGTCCAGAAGTGAGGTCTTCCCGTGATCCACGTGCCCCATCACCGTCACCACGGGGGGACGGGGTCGCAGGGATTCCGGCGCGTCCTCCTCAAGGGTTATCTCCTCGGTCATCCTGGTCTTTATCTCCAACTCTATACCCAGTTCCACCGCCAGCAGCTGCAGGTAGTCGTCGGGTATGGGGCGGTCCACGTCAGACCTCTCTCCCAGGCCGGCCAGGAGGCGTAATATTTCCACCGGCCTTTTTCCCACCCTCTGCGCGAATTCCTTAACCGTTATCCCCGATGGCACGCGGAGGGCCTTGCGCATGGGCTTGGTTACCGGCTCCCGCACCGCCCTCTCACGAGCCGCCTTTTCCCTTTCCCGGACCGGGTGATGCCTCGGCGCAGCGACTTCGGGCTTCCCCCGGTTTCCCGGCGCCTCGCGCCTTTCCTTTGGAGGTACGGCACGGGGACGGGCTTCCCGGCGGACACCCGGGGCCTCCGTGGTCGCCGGGGGTTGAGGCGTCGCCTTGGTGCCCGGCTCCTTGGTCTTGGCCCCGGAGGAAACGGCGAGTGGGCGTTCCCCGACCTTCTCCCCGGCGGCAGCACCGGGCTCCTCTGCCCCGGTCTCCCTCACCGCGGTCCCCTTGGCGGGGGCGGGAGCCGCCGTTTTTTTCGCCTGCTTCCTCTCCCTCTTCTCCTCCTTCTCCTTGGCCGCCGCTGCTGCCGGTTTGGCGGGAGACTTCTTGCGGGCAGGGGCCGCCTTCTTGCCCTCGACCTTCTCCTTGACCGCCTTTTCCAGCTCCTCGTTCACCGCCGAAAGCGGGTTCTGGATATCCTGCCCCATGGACTGGAGGACCTCCAGGAGCTGCTTGCTGGTGATACCCAGTTCCTTGGCCAGCTGGTGAACCCTCTTTCCCGCCATTTCTCTTCCTTCCCGGCGAAACAAGCGCCCTCACGTGGCCGAATGGTCCTCAAGTTTCCGAACCGCCACAGATCACAGATATATCATAAACCAAGACCGGCATATCGCCTCATCCCTCGTCCACCGCTTCCGGCCGTTCCGCTTCGGAGCCCGTTTCCGCTTCCGGTCCGCCTTCCGCCGCCTCCCCTTGCATTTCCGGTTCCGCCTCGGCGTCCGAAGCCCTCCAGGCCTCGCTCGGCTTTCCCGCCTGGGCCACGAAAGCCTCCTCGCCCTCACCCGCCTGGGATTCGCTGCGGATGTCGATGCGCCAACCGGTGAGCTTAGCCGCCAGGCGTGCGTTCTGTCCCTCCCGGCCAATGGCCAGTGAAAGCTGGCTGTCAGGGACGATGACCTCGCACATCTGTTCCTCGGGATGATAAATGACCTTCTTCACCGTAGCCGGGCTCAGGGCATTGGCCACGAACTCCTCCGGTTTCGGGCTCCAGGGGACGATGTCCACCTTCTCGCCCTTCAGCTCGTTGACCACCGTGCGCACCCGTGAGCCCCTTGCGCCCACGCAGGCTCCCACGGGGTCCACGTTGCGGTCGTTGGAAACCACGGCTATCTTGGAACGGTGGCCGGGCTCCCTGGCCACGGCCTTGATCTCCACGTATCCGTCGGCTATCTCTGGAACCTCCAGCTCGAAGAGGCGCTTCAGCAGTCCCGGGTGGGTACGGGAGACGATAATCTGGGGACCCTTGCTCGAGCGCCTCACCTCCACCACGTACACCTTTATCCTCATGCCGTGGCGGTATCTTTCGCCGGGCATCTGCTCGGAATGGGGGAGGAGAGCCTCCACCTTCCCGAGGTCCACCAGGGTGTACCGCTGCTCGGACTGCTGCACGATGCCGGTGACGATATCCCCCACCTTCTCCTGGTATTCCTCGTAAACCAGGTCCCTCTCCGCCTCCCGTATGCGCTGCAGGATGACCTGCTTGGCCGTCTGGGCGGCGATGCGCCCGAAGTCCCGGGGGGTCACCTCCTCCTCTTGTACCTCCCCGGTCTCCTCGTCCTCGCGGCGGGCGAAGACATGAATGCTGCCCGTCTCGCGGTTGACCTCCACCCTGGCGTCCTCCGAGTGAGGGTAGTTCTTCCTGTAGGCGGACAGCAGGGCGGCCTCGAGGGCCTGGATGATCAGCTCGGCGTCGATGCCCTTTTCCCTCTCGATCTGGCGCAGGGCCTCAAGCCAGTCCTGATTCACCGGCATCCACTCCCTTTCCGCTTTCCGGCCCTCACCAGGGAGGCTCGAAGTAGAGCCTGGTCCTCTTGAGGGCCTGGTAGGGGAAGACCAGCTCCTCGTCGTCCACCCGCACCGTTATCCCTTCCTCGTCCGCTTCCAGCAGTAGACCGCGCAGCTTCTGCCTTCCCTCGAAGGGCTGCCTGAGCAGAAGCTCCACCTCCCGGCCGCGGAAGCTGCGGAACTCCCTCGGCTTGCGCAGCACCCTCTGCAGGCCGGGGGACTCCACCTCCAGGTTGTAGCTCTCCTGGATGATGCCCTCCACGTCCAGGTGGCGCCCTATGACCTCGCTCATCTCGGCGCAGGTGTCCACGTCTATTCCCCCTTCGCGGTCCAAGCAGACGGTCACCACCAGGCGCCGCCCCCTCCTCTCCACGAAGACGGAGATTAACCTCACCCCGCTGCCCTCGAGGCATGGCTCGATGATGTCCTCCAGCCTTTCCTCCATCTCCTCGAAGGGCGAAGCGTGCATTCCTACCCCTATCGCCAAACAAAAAGTGGGCGCTCGCCCACCTCGGCTTCCGCTCTCGTTTCGGCATCTATTGTATCATACTCAATGTGCGTCAACAACAGAGATCCTCTCGCACGAATCCCCTCCACGGACGTGG